>CAIPFY010000026.1 GCA_903864435.1 uncultured Chloroflexota bacterium
ATTGGCCGACATTCTGGAAGTGCGCTTCCATGTGGAGTACGGCCTTATCCCTCGCGCAGTCGAGGGGGTAACGCCCGAACAACTTGCCCGCCTGCGGGAAATCGTGGATGAGATGCGCCACGCCGCCGAAGCGGGTACGTACTCGGCGGAGCATGATCGCCTGTTTCATCAAACGCTGTGGATTAACGTGGATAACGCGGTGGTGGGCAAGATACTGGACGTGTTCTGGGGCGTGTTTTATCAGGCGCGGCGGTTGCGTTCGCTGCCCGGCCCCAGCGACCTGATGCGCACCTACCAGCGGCACGTCCGCATTTTGGAGGCGTTGGAAGCCCACGATATTCAGGCCATGCAGGAAAGCATGGTATTTCACTATGAGGGGATCAAAGATCGCCTGAGGGGTCTACAATCTATGGCTGGGTCGTTCAACACAAGCAAAGGGAGCATTGACGGATGAGCAGCAAAGCATTGCAGGGAAAAATTGTCATTATCACGGGCAGCACGCAGGGGTTGGGCGAAGGGCTGGCCCATCATGCGGCGGAAGCGGGCGCAGCCGGCATCGTCATCACCGGACGCGGCAAGGCCAACGGGGAGCGCGTGGCGGCGGAAGTGGCCGCACTGGGGAGCGAAACCCTGTTCGTCCCGGCTGATCTGGAAGTGGAAACCGATTGCCGCCACATCATTCAGGCTTGTGACCAGCGTTTCGGGCGCGTGGACGGGCTGGTGAACGCGGCGGGCGTGACCACACGCGGCACGCTGGATGATACCTCCGTCGAACTGTGGGATCAGATTTTTCGCGTGAATAGCCGCGCACCGTTCATCCTGATGCAGGAAGCGGCGCGGGTGATGCGGCGCGAGAAGATCAGCGGCAGCATCGTCAACATCCTCAGCATGTCGGCACATGGCGGGCAACCGTTCATCACCGCTTACTGCGCGTCCAAAGGGGCGCTGGCCATCCTGACTAAGAACGCCGCGCACAGCCTGCGCCATGACCACATCCGCGTGAACGGTCTGAACATCGGTTGGACGTACACCACCAACGAACATGCGGTGCAGTTGGCGATGGGCAAGCCGGAGAGCTGGCTGGAACAGGCCGAGCCGAATCTGCCGTTCAAGCGGCTGCTGCGCCCGCATGATGTGGCGGGAATCACCACTTACCTGTTGAGCGACGCGGCAGAGATGATGACGGGTTCGCTGATTGACTTCGATCAAAATGTCGTTGGAAATATGGATTCTTAGGGGGAATGATGGCAGGCCAAAAGAATAATGTGATCCGGCTGACGATGGCGCAGGCTATCGTCAAGTTTTTGCAGGTGCAGTACAGCGAACGTGACGGGCAGCGGCGGCGGCTGATCCCCGCCATGTTCGGCATCTTCGGGCATGGCAACGTGGCCGGCCTCAGCCAAGCGTTGATCGAATACGGTCACGACCTGCCGTTCATGCAGCCCCAAAATGAGCAGTCTATGGTGCATACCGCCAGCGGTTTCGCCAAAGCCAATCTACGGCTGGCGACGCTGGCCTGCGCCGCCTCCATCGGCCCCGGCTCGACCAACATGATTACCGGCGCGGCGACGGCGACTGTCAACCGACTGCCGGTGATGCTGTTTCCGGCGGATTACTACGCCACCCGTCGGCAAGGGCCGGTGTTGCAGCAGTTGGAGCATCCGGTTTCGATGGATGTGAGCGTCAACGATGCCTTCCGTCCGGTCAGCCGCTTCTTTGACCGCATGACCCGCCCCGAACACATCCTGTCCGCGCTGCCGGAAGCCATGCGTATCCTGACCGACCCCGCCGACACGGGCGCGGCGGTGATCGCGCTCCCGCAGGATATTCAGTCGCACGCTTTCGACTATCCGGCCTACTTCTTCGAGGAACGGGTATGGGAAATTGAACGGCGACTGCCGAATCCGGCGCGAATCGGTGCGGCGATTGAGATGCTCAAACGCGCCAAGCGTCCGTTCATCATCGCGGGTGGCGGCGTGATCTATTCGGAAGCGCGTGCCGAACTGCAAGCCTTCGCCAACAAATACGGGATTCCGGTGGGCGAAACCTTTGCGGGCAAGGGCGCGATGCCGGATGACACGGGCATGTCGCTGGGTGGCGTGGGCGTGACGGGCGCGGGTTCGGGCGGCAAGCTGGTCAGTCAGGCCGACCTGATTATTTGCATCGGCACGCGCCTGACCGACTTCACCACCGGCTCGCAGTCGGCCTTCAACAACCCCGATGTGCAGTTCATCAGCATCAACGTCAACGGTCACGACGGCTACAAGCAGGGCGCACTGCCCATCATCGCGGATGCGCGTGAGGCGCTGCGGGCGCTGACCGTCGCCGCTGACCAAGCAGGACTGCGCCCCGACCCCGGCTACTACGAGGAAATCGGTGTGGCGAAGGAAGAATGGCAGGAACTGCTCCAGAAAGAAGTGTTCGTGGCGCATCCGGGCGAGAAGTTCAGCCAACTCCACGCGATCAACGTCGTCAACGCGCAGGCGCAACCCGGCGATACGATTGTGGCGGCGGCGGGCGGCCCCCCCGGTGATCTGCATCAACTGTGGGAGACCAGCAACCAGCGCAACTGCCATCTGGAATTCGGTTTCTCGTGCATGGGCTACGAAATTCCGGCGGGGCTGGGCGTTCGCATGGCGCAACCGGAAGGTGAAGTGTATGTGATGATCGGGGACGGCACGTATCTGATGCAGCCTTCGGAACTGGTTACATCGGCTAAAGAAGGGCTGAAGATCACCATTGTGCTGTTCCAGAACAACGGTTTCCAGATCATCCGGCGCTTGCAGATGGGGCGCGTGGGCGTGAGCTTCGGCAACGAGTTCCGCCGCCGCAGCGACGAGACGAACCGGCTGGAAGGTGAATACGTGAAGATTGACTTCGCGCAGAACGCGGCGAGCATGGGCGCGAAGTCGTGGACGGTGCGTACCCCCGAAGAACTTCAGCAGGCGTTGGCGGCGGCGCGGCAGGAAACCGATAGCTGCGTGATCGTGGTCGAAACCGAACCGCACCGCTACGGCCCCGGCTCGAACGTGTGGTGGGATGTGTCCCCGGCGGAAGTGACGGGCATCCCCGAAACGCAGAAGGCCAACGAGGAATACGTGCAAACCCGCAACAGCAAGCAGCGGTTCCACTACTAAGCCGTAGCGCAAAATCGCTTTCGCCAATTTGTAGCGGAATGAAGCAACCAAAGGGGTAGACTGCAAAGCCTACCCCTTTGGGTTGAGATGCGGTGCGGTTTACGGATTCACTGGTTCCGTCGAAGCATCAATCGAGATGAGGAACTTGACCAGCTTACGGATGTCGTCCGAACTGGTCAGGCCGTCAATGCCGCCTGTCCCTGCTGACCGGTGCTGTATGAACGGTTCGCCAAACACGGCCTCCAGCGAAGGCGCAGAACCGTTGTGGAAGTACGGCGACGACATGAATACCGCCAGTAGCGACGGGGGTACAAACCCATCTTCGCCTAGCGGCGCTTTGCCATTCGCCCGCACTTCGTTCTTGTCGTCCGGGTTGAAGGTGCCGACATTCACCAGTTGGGCGATGATTTGCCCTTTCGAGATTTGCGCCAGATCGGTCACGGGGCCGGTGATGACGCTGCTCGTCCACTTGGGGCCGCCATGACAAACTTGGCAGTTGTTGTTGATGAAAATCTGCCGTCCTTCGGCAATTTCGGGGTCGGTGCTGCCGTTCAGCGGTGAGATCGGTGTGCGAATGGTCTGTTCATAGGCGACAATCGCATCCCACGCATTCACCAGCCCACCGGATGGAGTGCGTACCTGAAGTTGGGGACGGGTAGAGTTGGCATCTGCCAAGCGTACCGGGTCGCCGATGGTAATGCCGGAGATCTGCTTGATGTCTTCTAAGGCGCTTCCGTCCGCTGTGAGCAGTAGCCCCGCCCCGCCCGACACGCCGCGAATGTTCAGCTCGAAGTCCTGTTGTTCATCGAAGATCGCTGACCAGTTGAGCGCACGCATCGAACCACCCGCAAAATCGGTGTGCTGCGAAATGGTACGGCGCGGCCCTGCGCCGAAAATCCACACCACATTATCCGAAAGCCCCCACGGATGACAAGCCGAGCAGGACTGCCAGCCTTCGGCGGACATATTGCCCGCGCTGTTGGTAAATTCGCCAACGGAGGTGTTATACAGTTCCTTGCCCGCCTGAACGAGTTCTTCCTGTGTTCCGGCAGCCGGAAGCGGGCTGGAACGCATGGTGGCAATTACCTGTTCCGGGAAGCGGGTCACGTCAATTACGGTCACGTCCCGCGAGATGTAGTTCATCACGTAAGCGCGGGTATCGGTATTATTCAACACGATGCCGCGTGGGTTGCGGCCTGCGTTGATCGTTTGCACTGCTTTGGTCTGCGGATTGGTCTGCACGGTCATTGCGCCAGTGGTGGGGTCTACAGCCACCTTGACTACTGCGTTGCTGGCGGCGCTGATCACATAGCCCACATCTTCATTGTCTTTGAAGTCAATCGCCCACGGGACAGCGAGGAACAACTTGATCGTGCCGTCCGGTTGGTCAGCCACCGCCCGGTGTAGGTTGATGACCAGTTTGGTGTCCTGATTGGTCTTGGTGTCAATGATGTGAACCAGTGCTTGCGTGTTCACATTGAAGCGGGTCGGGCCATTGGGGGATGCGCCCACATTCGGCAGATAGGCAAAACCGTTCTTGATGCCCACCGCTTGCATCTGGTTGGGGTACGCTCCGGTCACGAAGCGCGGGTCTTTGCCCGGTTCGATGTGATTAATGGCATCCCCCAGCGCCTTGAAGCCGGTATCCGCCATGTTCGTCAGCACGATTTGCCCCGCCACCGAATCGTTCTGGGTACTGATGCGTGTCAGCAGGCCGGTTTTGCTATCGTCTTCCCCATCCAGCTTGCCTTGATTGGCGAAAGCATAGAAATGGGTGATGTAGACCGTTTCATCGGTATCATCGGCATTGCCGTTGTTGGTGATGGCAATCCCACGCGGTTCCGCGCCAACAGCCGGCCCGATGTTGGTGATGGTCTTGGCGACGGTGTTGGTAGCGGTGTCAATCACGCTGACCGAGTTGGAGCGCGAATTGGTGACGTAGATTTTCGTGCCGTTCGGTGTGATGGCGATCCCATACGGTTCAGTACCCACCGTGAGCGTGGCAACCACCGCCGCGACAGGTTGCTTGCTGGCATCCACCTGCAAGACCGATACCGTTCCATCCACCGTATTCGCCACATAAGCGAACTTCCCGTCCGGCGACAAAACCACGCCGTTCGGCTCTTTGCCCACCGCGACTTCCCCTAACAAAACGTTACGATCTTGTCCTACATCAAAAAAGCTAACTGTATTCACATCAGGATTTACCACTGCCAGCAGGCTATCGTTCGCGTTCAGCGCGATCGGGCTGGAATGAGTCGCACCTACGAAACTGGTCGCATCCTGTGCTTCGGTGGTGCGGGTGTCCGAAACGAGCATCAGCAGCGCAGCTAGAATCAACACTACGCCAGAAAAAGCTAACCAGCTGGATAAGTGAACACGAATTCTCATCTGCTCCTCCTTGTCATTACGCTAATCCAAATTAAATTTCTATGCAGAAATTCTTTCGCAACTATAACACGATCTTTTCTGAATGATCTGTTTTTCCGTGTAAAAAGTTGTTAAAAAAATCCCACTAATCGGATGGCATTAGCGGGATGGTCATGAGTGGCGTAGATGCAGCGGCGCTCACCCCCAGTACAACCGCAGCGCGTTCCTGCCCATGATGGCCTCTAAGTCGGCGGCGGGCAGGTCGCTATACACACGCTCCTGCATGTGCAGGCTGCGGGCGTACCCCGTCTTGAGCAGCACATGGGGAAAATCGCTGCCCCAGATCAGCCGCGCCGCGCCGAAATGGTTATACACAGCGCGGAACAGCGGCCAGCAGTCCGCGTAGGGGTAGCGTTCCTGCGAGTAGTAGTAGTACCCCGTCGGTTTGATGAACACGTTGGGGAACTGCGCCAGCGCCAGCACCGCCTGAAAATCCGCCGAGTCCACGCCAGCGCGGGGGTCGGGGTGGGCGATGTGATCCACGATGATCGGCACGGTGGGGAACTGTGCGGCGCGTTCGTGCAGCGTGGCGAGGTGCTGCGGGCGGGCGACAATGTTGATGACCACACCTAGCGCGGCGGCGTGCTCCCACAGTTTCAGGCTGTGCGGCGCGGCGAAAGCTGCTGCTTCGGAAGCCATCATCGGGCGCAGGCGCAGCCCTTTGCAGCCGCGTTCGCGCACCCAGTAGGTCAGGCGTTCCGGCGCGTCCGCGCTCAACGGGTCAACCACGCACACCGCCGCGTACTGGTCGGGACGGACGGCGGCGCAGTCGGCGACATAGCTGTTATCCTGCCCCGGAAAAAGGGGCTGCACCAGCACCGCCCGTTCGATTCCGTGTTCGGCGCGATAGTCGTCTAGCAGTTCTACCGGCACATCCGAGTACGAGCTGATGATCGTCGCGTTCGGAACGGGATAGTCGCTGACGGCGCGCCAGATGTGAACGTGCGCGTCTACGATTCTCATGCCATGACTTCCGGGTTGACCAGATGCGGCGGACGTTCGCCCTTTAACACCTGAATCGCCTGTTGGAGCGATACCTCCCAGAAGCGGTTGCGGCTGCTCTGCGTCACGCCGCCCACATGCGGGGTGGCGATTACATCCGGGCGGTGCAGCAGCGGGTTATCGGCCTGCGGCGGTTCGGGGTCGAACACATCCAGCCCCGCGCCCGCCAGATGGCCGCTTTCCAGCGCCGCCAGCAGCGCGGCCTCGTCCACAAGGCTGCCGCGTGCGGTGTTGATGAAGTACGCGCCGGCTTTCATCTGCGCGAAGCGTTCGGCGTTCATCAGGCGGATATTCTCCGGCGTGGCGGGGATGTGCAGCGTGACCGCATCGGCCTGTGCCAGCAGTGCCTCCAGCGTGGGCGCGGGTTCGATGCCCATGCCAGCCACCTGTTCTGCCGTCAGGAACGGGTCATAACCCACCACCACCATGCCGAGGCCGCGCCCGTACTGCGCCACCTTGCGCCCGATGCGCCCCAACCCCACGATTCCCAGCCGCAGCCCTTCAAATTCAACTGCCCGGTGCTGGCTGTAAAAGTCGCGCCGTTCACCGCGTTCCAGCGCCCGATCAACGCCGTGCAGGAACTTCGTCACCGCCAGCAGCAGCGTGATGGCATGTTCGGCGGTGGGGCGGGTCGGCACATCGGGTGCGTTGCACACGGCGATGCGGCGGGCGCTGGCGGCCTTCACATCCACATTGTCCACGCCGATTCCGGTACGGGCGATCACCTTTAGCGCGGGGGTTTTTTGCATCAGTGCATCATCGAAGCGGCTGATTGCACCGGCGATGATAACTTCCACTTCGGCGGCATGGGCGGCGAACTCAGCGGAAGTCACGCTGCCTGCGCCGAGCAGCACGCCCACACCTTCCAGCAACGGGACGAATTGAGGGGGCAAAGGGCGTTCACACCAGAATTTATACATTGCGATCTTACTTTCATGGAGGTTAGCTTGTCAGCATTCAAGAAAAAGGCTATCATACTGTAGGATGGCTGTCAAAAATGCAGCACCAATTTTGTTCTCCACCTTTTTCTTGGACTTCACGAAAAAAGGAATAAACCTATGGCCTCACGAATTGGTATTGGTGTGATCGGGATGGGCTGGATGGGGACGGTTCACAGCCGCGCCTATGCAGGTATTCCCGCCCGTTTTGAAGATGAGGATATTCATCCCCGTCTGGTCATGTGCGCGGACGCGGTAGAATCTCGCGCCCGTAAAGCACAGGCCAAACTGGGATTTGAGCAGTACACAACCGATTGGCGCAAAGTGGTCGAAAACCCGGACGTGCAGGCCATCAACATCGCCACGCCCAACGATCAGCACGTCGAAATCGTGGAAGCGGCTGCTGCTGCGGGTAAGCACATTTTTTGCGAGAAGCCAGTAGGCCGCAGCCCGGAAGAAACCGCCGCGATTGAATACGCCGCCCGCAAGGCCGGAGTGATGAGCTTCGTGGGCTACAACTACCGCTGGGCGCCTGTCGTGCAGTATGCGCGGCAGTTCATTCAGGATGGCAAACTGGGCGATTTGACCCACTATCGCGGGCGCTTCTTCTGCATGTATGGCAGCAACCCGTACTCGGTGCTGTCGTGGCGCTTCCAGAAAGAATATGCCGGTCTGGGGACTCTGGGCGATTTGATGTCGCATGCGGCGGATATGTCGTTGATGATCGTCGGCCCGATTAAGCGCGTGATCGCCAACCGCGAAACCTTCATCAAGAAGCGTCCGCTGTCCACACCGGGCGAAGGCACGCATTTCACCACCCGCACCGATGGCCCCTTCGGGGATGTGACCAACGAGGACTATGTGGGTATGCTGGTGCAGTTCGCCAACGGCGCACATGGCACGCTGGAAGCCTGCCGCGTCATCTTTGGCCCGAAGGTCGAGATGGCCTTCGATGTGAACGGCACGAAGGGCGCTCTCAGCTGGGATTTCGAGCGCATGAACGAGATGAAGGTCTATCTGCCGGACGGGCATGAATCGCACGACGGCTACACCCGCATCCTCTCCGACCCCGCGCACCATCCGGGGCATGGCGCGTTCAACCCCGCCCCCGGCACCGGCTTGGGCTACGATGATCTAAAGACGATTGAAGCCTACCACTTCATGCGTTCGATCATTGATGGCAAGCAGCGTTCGCCTAGTTTTGCCGATGCGCTGGCAGTCGCTGAAGTGCAGGCGGCGGCGGCGAAGTCGTGGGACAGCGGTTCGTGGGAAGATGTCGTTTCGCTGCGGCGTGAGTCATAAGGGGCGGGCGTATGCGGCTCAAAGATAAAGTTGCCATCGTCACGGGCAGCGGGCAGGGCATCGGGCGCGGCATCGCCGAACGCTTCGCGCAGGAAGGTGCGCGGTTGGTCATCGCCGACAAAAACGAAACCACGCTGCACAAGGCCGAGGCCGAGTTGAAGGCGCTGGGCGGCGAGGTGCTGGCGGTGCAGGTGGATGTGAGCCAGTCCGACCCGATCGCCGCCCTGTTTCAGAGCGTACTGAGTACCTTCGGAACGGTGGATGTGCTGGTGAACAACGCGGCGTGGGCCGTCCCCACCGCGCACTTCCTCGATATGACCGAGGACTTCTGGGATACCGTCCTTCGCACCAACCTCAAGAGCGTGTTCCTGTGTTCGCAGCACGCGGCGCGAATCATGGCGGATCAGAAGAAGCCGGGTTCTATCGTCAATATCAGCAGTTTCGGGGCGCTGCGGGCGCACCGCGAAATGTCGGCTTATGACGCGGCTAAAGGCGGCATCGAGTCCATGACGCGGGCGATGGCGGTTGACCTCGCTCCTTGGCGCATCCGTGCTAACGCGGTTGGCCCCGGCTTGACGGCTACTCCCGCTGTGACCGACTACCTGCCCACGCCGGAACAGCAGAAGCGTTTGCTGGATACCGTGCCGCTGGAACGGTTGGGGCAGCCTTCGGATGTGGCGGCGGCGGTGCTGTTTTTCGCCAGTGACGACGCCAGTTATGTGACCGGACAAATCCTGTACGTGGATGGCGGCGTGGTGGCGCAGTTGCGCCCGGCGGTGATGGAACGTCACCACAAGCGCCCGCAGTAAATCTCACCCCGTTGCGCTTCGGTAGGGACACGGCTCGCGCCGTGTCCGCCTGCATCGCACTCAAAAACCAAGTGGACACGACATGCTGTCGTGTCCCTACGAAAGAAACCTCGCCCCCCAAAAAACCGCCAATGAAAGGGGTTGAGGGGGATTTTGTTGGGCGGTGTGGTAGAATGCGGCGCAGATTTCCCTTGCATCGAAGGATGGCCTCTGTGCGCCGCCGTTGGATTCAACTGTTTATCATCGTGGCGCTGGTGTTGCTGGCCGATCAGGTCAGCAAAAACTGGATCGTGACCAACCTCACCATCGGGCAGGTTGTGCAGCCCATCCCCTCCCTGAGCGCGTTTTTCCAGATCGCCCGCAGTCAGAACGTCGGCGCGGCCTTCGGTTTTCTGCCGCAAGCTGGCGACCTGTTCCTCCTCATCGGGATCGGGGTGGTGGTGGGGCTGCTGCTGTTCTACCATCGCATCCCCGCCGATGCCCGCTGGACGCGCATCGGCATGGGGCTGGTGTGCGGCGGGGCGCTGGGTAACGCGATTGACCGCCTGACCTACGGGCATGTGGTGGACTTCATCAATTACCAGATTCCGGGCGTGATCTCGAATGTGTCTAACCTCGCCGATCATGCTATTGTGATCGGCGTGATTCTGATCTTCATCGAAAGCTGGCGCGCCGAGGACGAACCCGCCGCGCCGGAACCCCCGCCGTCCGCCTAACCGCTGCCGGAACGCCGAAACCCCGTACTGTCGTCAGGTGTGCAGATGCGCCGAGGTGAGTATACTTATGGATACTTTTCCTATCCTTTTCAATGAGTGATGGCGCTGACCGGCAGCGAAGGAATGAGGCGTATGTCGAAACACAAACTGGTTTTGCTGATCTGCACGGTAGTCGTGCTGGCCTTCGGGTCAATCTTCGCGTTGCAGGCGCAGGAATTCGGAACTAACTGGTCAGGCAGCTTCTACCCCACCACCAACCTGACCGGCAACGCCGTTCCGGTGGTGGGCATCAACGGCTTGAATTTTAACTGGGGAATCAGCCCGGCCAGCATCAACAGCGTCGCTGTGCCGATCACCAACTGTACCGCGCAGTCGCCCATTCCCACCGGCACATCGGCTAACTGCGCCGACTACTTCTCCGCCCGTTTCACCTCCACTCAGACCTTCAACGCGGGGACGTACACCTTCACCGTGTCCTCGGATGACGGCGTGCGCGTGTATGTAGACGGTCAGTTGCTGCTGGATAAGTTCATCGGGCGGCCTTTGACCACCGACACCTTCCAGACCACGCTCACATCAGGTATTCACAACCTGACGGTGGAGTATTTTGAGGGCATTGACAACGCGATTTTGCAGGTGCAGTGGGCGTTCAGCGGCGTGGCTGGCCCCACCGCCACCTTTGGCCCGTCGCCCACCCCCGGCCCCACCGCCACCCCTGCGCCCACCGGCTTGCCCTCGATCCCGTCCGGCGCACTGTCTGCAACGGTCATTCGCGCCCCTATTTTGAATGTGCGCGGTGCGCCGTCGGTATTTGCCGATCGGGTGGGGCGTGTGGTGCGCGGTCAAACCTACCAGGTGGTCGGGCGCGATGCCAATGCCCGCTGGTTCCTGCTGCAACTCAGTGACCGTCAGGGTTGGGCGCTCGGTTACTACCTGTCGTTCAGCAGCAACGAATTTAATGCGCCTGTTGTCAGTGGCTATGTGCTGGAAGGCGATCCGGCCTCCGCCAGCGGCATTGTCGCCATGTCACAGGCTACGCTGCGGCTGCGCTCTGAACCGAATGTTGACTCGACGCAGATTGGCCGTGTGACGTGGGGTGGCGTAATGTCGGTCATCGGCAAGACACGCGGCGGTGACTGGTATCAGGTGGTCTGGAAAGGCACAACGGGCTGGGTCGCTTCCGGTTGGGTCGAGATCGTGGAAGGCGATGTCAGTAACGTTCCGGTGGTGCAGTAAATGGCGAGTCTGCGCGTCCTGTCCCGTGCAGAAGTGATTCGCGCCCTGCCGATGCGCCCCGCGATTGAGGCGGTGAAAGCGGCTTACGCGGCAGTCTCCGCAGGGCAGGCCGCTATGCCGTTACGTAGCCATTTGAGCGCGGCGCAGGATGGGCTGGTGTTGACTATGCCAGCCTACCTCGCGCCGCAGCGGGCACTGGCGATCAAAGTCGTCAGCATCTATCCCCATAACCCCGAACGCGGGCTGCCGCGCATTCACGCGCTGGTCACGGTGCTGGATGCCGAAACCGGGCAGCCCGTTGCGGTGCTGGACGGCGGCGCACTGACCGCGATTCGCACGGGCGCGGCTTCCGGCGCAGCCACCGATGTCCTCGCCAGACCGGAGGCGCGGACGTTGGCGGTCATCGGTTGCGGCGTGCAAGCGCGGAGACAACTCGAAGCGGTGTGCGCGGTGCGCCCGATTGAAAGCATTTTGATCTATGACATAAACCGCGCTGCGGCGGAACAGTTTGCAGCAGAGATGGCAGAGACCACTTCTGCCCGTATCGCGGTGAGCGATTCGGCGGACGCGGCGGTGAGTGTGGCGGATGTGGTGTGCGCCGCTACCACGTCGCAGCAGCCGGTGTTCAGCGGCGCGGTGTTAAAACCGGGGACGCACATCAACGGCGTCGGTTCGTTCACCCCCGATATGCGCGAGGTGGATACACTCACGCTTCAGCGGTCGCTGATCGTGGTGGACTCCCGCGAGGCGATCATGAATGAAGCCGGCGAACTCATTCACGCGCTGAAAAGTGGTGCGATTGCCTCCGAAGCGGTGCAGACCGAGTTGGGCGAGATCATCAACGGCGATAAGCCGGGGCGAACCCGCGCTGACCAGATCACCTTCTTCAAATCGGTTGGCCTCGCCGCGCAGGATGCCGCCGCCGCTGCGCTGGTGCTGCGTGCCGCCGAACAGCACGGGCTGGGTACGCAGGTAGATTGGTAGTTACACTTCTTGGAAATTGCATAGCGATAACATCTCACACACGAGAGGATAGATGACTCATGCGTTCCGATATTGACCAACTGATGCAAGCACGGGGGCTGGAAGCGATTGTTGTCACGGGCGGCGAGTACGAGAACCCGCTGCGGCGCTATCTGGCGAACGGCGTGGACACGCACGGCGGTTGGGCGCTGAAACGGCGCGGCGCTGATCCGGTGCTGCTGGTGAGCGCGATGGAGCGCGACGAGGCTGCCCGCAGCGGTTTGCACGTTTACACCTATGACGATTTCAACTGGCTGGAACTGGTCAAACAGGCCGAAGGCGAACAGGGGCAGGCGGTAGGGGCGCTGTGGGGGCGGTTGCTGGAACGCTTGGGCGTGACCTCCGGCAAAGTGGGCGTGTACGGCGTGGGCAACTTACATAACATCATCGAGCAGGTGCGCGACCTTAGCCAGCAGTATCCGCAGTACGAATTTGTGGGTGAAAGCGGGCGCACGTTGTTCGATGAGGCGTTCGTGACCAAAGACGAGGCTGAACTGCGCGTCATCCGCGAGGTGGCAGACAAGACCAACGCGGTGATGGCCGCCACATGGGATTTCATCAGCAGCCACCGCGCCGATGGGGATACGGTGGTGAACGCCAGCGGGCAACCGCTGACGATTGGCGCGGTCAAGCGGTTTGTGCGGCGCGAACTGATGGAGCGCGATCTGGAAGATACCGCCATGATTTTCGCGCAGGGGCGCGATGCGGGCGTGCCGCACAGCCGGGGCAACGATGCCGAGGCGCTGCGCGTGGGGCAGTCCATCGTGTTCGACCTGTTCCCCCGGCAGATGGGCGGCGGCTACCATCATGATATGACGCGGACATGGTGCATCGGTCATGCGCCCCCGGCGGTGCAGGCGCTCTATGACACGGTGATGACCGCTTTTCAGGTGGCGCTAGACACCTATGCCGAACCCGGACAGCCGACCCACACCATGCAAGACGCGGTGCTGGATTATTTCGAGGCGCAAGACCACCCCACGCCGCGCAGCAAACCGGGCACGACCAGCGGGTATGTGCATAGTCTGGGGCATGGCGTGGGCTTGAACATTCACGAACGCCCCTGGATCAGCCATCTGGTGAAGAAAGACATTTTCGAGAAGGGCAATTTCATCACCATCGAACCCGGCCTGTACTACCCCGAACAGGGGATGGGCGTGCGCATCGAGGATGCACTCATCATTGATGACAACGGCGCACTGGTTTCGATCACGCCTTTCCATAAGGAACTGGTGCTGCCCCTAAAAGGATGATGTCTGGCATTGTAGAGAGTGGATGTTCGTCACTCGCTTCTGCGTCTCCGCAGGCGTTTAATGAAAGTAGGGTGAATCTGCGGAGGGCCACACCATGAACATCCACTTGTTGGCGTTCGGCTCACGCGGCGACGTGCAGCCGTTCATTGCGCTCGGTTTAGGTCTTCGGCGCGCCGGTTATACTGTTTCCATCGGCGCGGCAGCCTCGTTCCAGAAGTGTATTGAAAGCAGCGGCCTTCGTTTTCTCCCCGCACAGGCCGATGTGCCAAACCTTCTGCAAGCCGATTTATTCCCTCGCGGCGTGCGCTGGGAGCAAGTGCAAACCCTGCTTGATGAAACGCTGCGCCTCGCACAAGGGGCGGACGCGCTCATCTTCAACCCCGCCGCTATTTTCAGCGCCCCTCATGTAGCGGAAAAGCTCGGCATTCCGGCGATTGCGGCGTTCTTTCAACCGTATTTGAACCCTACAGGTGATTTCCCCGCGCCGGGGATGCCGTCGCTCCCGTTCGGGCGCTTGTACAACCGCGCTTCGTACCAGATGGCCGATTCGTGGCTATGGGCGTTCCTGCGCGAACGAATCAACGCTTGGCGCTGGCGCGTGCTGGGGTTGCCTCCGGTGGATAGTGCGCCTTTTGATCTGATCCGGCAGCAGCAAACGCCGATTCTGTACGCTTTTAGCCCGTTGGTGCTGCCCCGACCGGCAGAGTGGGGCGCTGCGGTGCATGTGACGGGCTACTGGTTCCTGCCCACGCCCGCGCAGTGGAAGCCGTCGCCTGCGCTTGCGGCGTTCTTGAACGAGGGCGTGCCTCCGGTTTATGTGGGTTTCGGCAGCATGGCGAACCGCGACTCGCCGCATACAGCCCGGATTGTGATGGAGGCGTTGGATCGCCTCGGCACACGGGCGGTACTGGTGTCCGGTTGGGGTGGTATGGCTGTGCCGACCTCTGGCGAGACTGACATGCTGCTGCTGGAGAATGTGCCGCATGACTGGTTGTTCCCGCAGATGGCGGCGATTGTGCATCACGGCGGGGCGGGGACGCTGGGGGCGGGGCTGCGGGCGGGTAAGCCCAATGTGATTGTCCCCTTTACGGGCGATCAACCGTTTTGGGGGGCGCAGGTGCAACGCTTGGGCGTAGGGCCAGCGCCGCTACCCCATGCCAAGCTGACGGTGACGGCGCTGGCGAATGCGCTGCATGATGCGTTGCACGACAGCGCGATGCAGGCGCGGGCGGCGGCGCTGGGCGAACAACTGTGTGCCGAGGACGGCGTGGGCACGGCGCTGAAGATCATCGAGGGCGTACTGGGCAAGCCACAGGGCGTAAACCGGGCGACTGAATCCGCCCCTGTTCCCGCTTGCTGACGAAGGTCTGTTCGTTGCACTCCGCAGTCGCTAATGAGAGATGTTTCCGCATTGTGCGAGAGCGTGGGGCTTCGCTGTGGGTATGTCATTCGCAGGCGCGGGACTTTGTGCATCCGACGTGCTATGCCTACACCACTACCCCCGCTGATGCCGGTATCACTGACTGGCATGATGTGACACGCGCTACACAATGGCAAACGAACCCAAACAACTATGGCTGGTGGAAAGTGCGCCCCACACCGGATTAATCTACAGCGATCCGGCGGGCTACGCGGCGCATGTGACCCCGTTCCTCGCGGCCTATTTGGGGGCGGGCGATTGACCGTCCGCGCCATTTCACGGTGGCGGTCTAAGTTCGCAATATGGTTTGCAACTTTTGGGTGGGCTGGTGCGTATTAGAGAATGTACGCACACACCATCCAATAGAGGAGGATGCCATGACTGATGAGAACAAGACCCCCGACGCACAGGAAACCGTGACGGAGCATGTGGGTGGCAAGGCCAAAGAATTTGGCGAACAACTGGAAGTGGCCGGCAATCAGCTGGTGGACAAGGTGCAGGAACTGATTAATCAGGGCAACGTGCGCAAAGTCATCATCCGCAGTGCCGACGACAAAGAACTGGTCAACATGACCCTGACGGTGGGCGCGGTGATTGGCGGCGTGGCGGCACTGGCGGCTCCTTGGTTGGCGGCGTTGGGCGCGATTGCGGCACTGGTCGCCCGCGTGAAGATCGAAGTCGTGCGCGAGGAATAATCGCTAGAGCAGACATGACGGCAGGGGGGCGCGAGTCCCCCTGTTTTGATTCCCGTTCCATTCTGTCCCCGGCGGCACAGTCGGCACTTTTCACTTTGGACTCGCATCGGGTATGATGGAACCTATCATCCCGCCTGTAGTCTGTAGGGGTCTGCATGAACGCTCTGCTCAACCTCCCGCCGCTGAAATGGGCATCCCGTCACCCGCGCTTTGCGGCGTGGATTGTGCTGTCGCTGGGTATGATTGTCCTGCTCGTCATCGAAGCCCGTGATGTGGGGCTTCTTGTGACCCAGTGGATCGCGCTGATCGTGGCGACTATTCTGGTCGCCGGTTTGTGCGTGTGGATTATCAGCTGGGAAGATAAGGACGATGTGCTAGAGGAAGAAACCGCTGCCAGTTCGCCCGAAGGTCAGCCGAAATAAGGATTGATCCCGCAGGCATCAAACTTGAAAGAGTCCCCACCCCTAACCCCGCCCCATACATAGGGCGGGAAAAAGGGACAGGGATTTTGATGCGATCTGTTAGCGAATGCCCCACACTAGCGCGGAGCCTGCTGCGTCGCGGCTGACCAGCGCAGACCCGTCTGCGCTGAAGCTCAGGCTGGTGACGAGGGCAGTATGCCCGCTCAGGCTGCTCAACAGCGCCCCGTTCGTGGTATCCCACAAGCGCACAATGCCATCGCCGGCGCTGCTGGCGAGCAGGCCCCCATCCGGGCTGAAGGCCAGTACGCCAATCGCGCCGACTGCGCCGGGGGCGGCCAGCCGCGCCCGCTGCGTGAACGTTCCTGTCGTATTCGCCCACAGCACCAGCACGCCATCCGCGCCGCCCGAAGCCAGCAGTTGCACACTGGCGCGGGTATCCATACCAGCGGTCAGCGCGGTGATTGCGCCGCCCTGTCCCGGCGTTTCGTACAGGCGGGTGTTCGTCCGCAGGTCAGCCACCACCACCGTTCCGGCAGGGCTGCCGACGGCGATCTTCTGGCTACCTTCCAGCAGCGCCAGCGGTGCGCCATAACTGCCGAGGTTGCTCACCGTTCCGGCAACGGTGACGTTCAGCGGGGCGGGCGTGCCGACTGCTGCCGTCGGCGTAGGTACAAAGTTCGGCGGCTCCAGCCAGTAATCGCCATCCTTGCCTTCCGCCGTCCAACCGATGAGCGTGTTGTTGTAGTTCACCTGCCACCACACGATTTTGTCGAGCGTGCTGCACTGCGGCCCGGCCTGTACAGTGAACAACGCGCCGGGGGGGATTTCGCCCAGATAGCGCCCGCTGGTGCCGGGTTGGTCGCGCACGACATTCGGGTAGCCGCTGTTCTCCACGCGCCCCCTGTGCGCCGATAGTCAGGCGCGGTTGCAAGTAGGCCGCGTCGCCCGGTGGGGGGCAGACCGGGACGACAGGTGGCGCGAGGGTGGAACCGCAGGCGATCACGATGGTTTGATCGTTGGATACGCGGTAGTCGAAATCAGTGCCCGCATACGTGATCGTGAACTTGAACCCGCTGGTTTTGACCTGTGCGTAAATCATGCCCGGTTGCGGGCAGCCTAGCGAGGCGTCATCGAACAATGCCTGCTCGTAACTCCAGTTGTCCAGATCGTTCACGGTGATGTTTTTGCCTGCGCGGGCGCTCAGGTCGCGCAGCGCCGCGTTAATTGGGTCGGGCGCTTGTGCCAGCGTCAGCGCAGCGGGGAAGCACAATACCAGTAAAGCCCACCACCAATATTTTCTCATACGACAATTCCTCCGGTATACCAAAAACGATAGGCTCATTTTCTTCGATAGTATGCTAAATTCATAGAACGCGAAGGTACTGTTTGTGTTTCTACTATTCTGTTACTGGAAATTTTAGGATTAGGTTCGTTTGCTGACCAAACTCGTATCTATGGTAGACACAATGCCGCTGCGCAGGCTGCGACAACTCTGGCGATCCCTCACTGAACCCTCGCAATCGCTGACCAACCCGCGTGATCGCCGCCTCGCTTATGCGCTTGCGGCTGCGCTGCTGCTGTTTTTAACCATCGGGATGTTCCTGATCGGTCTGGGCGTTCTGTTCCCCTTGCAGATGGGGGAAATCCGTCAGGTCGCGCCAGCGGTACAACTCGTGCTGTTCGTGGGCTATTGCTTCAGCCGAACGCGCTTTTATCGCGTGGGGACGGTGCTGAGTCTGCTGGTTTCTCGCATCGCGTGTATGACGCTGGCGTTGCAGAACCCCGCGCTCATTTTGTTGGTGACGTTTATCCCGATCACAACCATGCTGTCCGGGTTTGTGCTGGATATCCCTATCCTGATAGGGGTCACGATCACCGATGTGGTGGGCATTCTGGTACTCACTTTTGCGATTCACCTCCTGCCCGTATCCAGCGGGTTGTTAATGCTGCTGCTGATCGTGCTGTCGGTCATCCTGTCGCTGGGGGCGGCGATGGTACGTCAGCGCGAATTGAACCGGCTGCGTCAGCAAGCGCAGTACCTCCGCGAGAGTGAATCCCGTTTCCGTTTGATGGCCGATACCGCGCCGGTCATGATCTGGACAGCGAATGCCAACCGGGAATACGATTATTTCAACTTGAGCTGGCTGCAATTCACCGGACGATCTTTGAATGACGAGATTAGCAGCGAACGGGTGGACGGGATTTACCCGGAGGAGCAGCCGAAATACTGGGTGACGTTCATTTCCGCGTTCACCGAACGCGAGCCGTATCAGATGACGTATCGCCAGAAGCGGCAGGACGGGGAGTACCGCTGGTTGCTGGAGAAAGGTTCCCCCCGTTTTCTGGAGGACGGAACGTTCATCGGGTATATCGGTTCGTGTATTGATATTACCGACTGGATTCGTGCCGAGCAATCTGCTGCCGAGGGTGAACGGCGTTACCGTTCTTTGTTCGAGCAATCCGGCGATGCGATCTTGATACTCGATCTGGACACGCGCATCGTGGCGATTAACGAGCTGGGGCTTCTCCAATTTGGTTATCGCCGCGAAGAATTGATCGGACGAAGTGCCACCCAGTTCTTTTCCGAGATGGATACTATTCCCGCTGTGACAAGATGGGATGACCTGCTGGCGGGTAAGGATATTCCCACGTATACGCGCCTGCTGCGCCGTAAAGATGGCACGGACTGCTATACCGAGATTAAATTGTCATTGATTCGGGCGCTGGATGGTTCCCTGCTGTATGTGCAGAGCATTTTGCGCGATGTAACTCAGCGCCGCCGCTATGAGCAGGAACATCTGGAACTACTCAAGCAGAATACCCGTGTGGAAGTGCTGCGCCAGTTTGTGAGCGATGTGTCTCATGATTTGCGTACCCCCCTTAGCATCATCAACACCAGCAGTTATCTGGCACGCCGCAAGCTGGAAAACGTGGATGTGCCAGAGAAGGTGATGGGGTATTTGAAGATGATTGACACCCAGACGCAGCATTTGTCGCGGATGGTGGATGATATGCTGAATATCTCGTATCTGGACAGCGAGAATGCTGCCTTTCAGATGCAACCGGCTAACTTGGCTGAAATTGCCCGTAACCTTGTGGACGAGGTGAAAGCCTCGGACAGCATGGGCCACAAAGCCATTGAATTTTCGGCTGAACCCGAATCGGTGACGGTGCAGGGGAATGCCACGCAGCTTTCGCGGGCTATTCAGGGCGTGCTGATGAATGCGGTGCAGTATACGTCCGATGAGGGGCAGATTCAGGTGCGGGTGAGCGTTGCGGATGGCCTAGCGCGGGTGGATATTCAGGACAACGGGATTGGCATTCACGCCAAAGACCTTCCACATATTTTTGACCATTTCTACCGGAGCGACAGCGCCCGCCCGGTCAAGACGGGCGGGGCAGGCGTTGGGCTGACGATTTCGCGCAAGATCATCGAAATGCACGGCGGGCAGATCACCGTCGAAAGTCAACCGGGCGTGGGTAGCACGTTTCATCTGCTGCTCCCGCTGCGGCAGGTTTTTGCCAACGCCATTCTGGCAGATTAGAAGCGTCCGGTCATGGCCTGTGCATAGCCCGTGAGTTCGGCATAGCCATAGCCGGTGGCATCCCCTTCGATGCGCACCGCCCCTTCCCAGTAATCCACGCCGCCGCTGCCCTGCAACTCCTGGTCAGCCAGCAACGGACGAACGGTCAGTTGCAGCGGGGCGGCTTCGCCCACATCCACCTGTATCGTCCAACCGGCGGGGTAGGTCGCGCCAGTGTGCGGGCTTTGCCACGTATCCAGCACATTCAGCGTGAAGGCTTTGCCCGGTAGATAGCGCGTGCTGCCGTCCGGGTTCACCAGCAAGCCGCCGAAAGCCGGTTCACGATCACCGTCTGTCAGGCGGATTTGCCCCAACATGAGTTCGCGGTGGTCGTCTAACTGCAAGCCGAACCAGTCCCACCCCTGCGCGTTCGTGCCGAGGGCGCTGGTGCTGAATTCGTGATCTCTCCATGTGGCACCAGTGACGGTATAGGTCTGGTCGCCCACGCGGATCGTGCCACTGGTGAGCAACCGACTGAGCGAGTAGTAATAACTGGCGTTGCCGGCCTCGGCACTTTTGGGGCTTAGTCCGTTCTGTCCCTGAAGGGCGGGCGCTTTGGTTTGTTCCAGCGCGAGTTCTACGGCGAAATCGCCCCCATCGGCGCGAATCGTGGTTCGGGTTGCAGACTCATCAAGGGCGAGAACATCCCAATCTTCCAACCAGATGTGATAGCGCGGCTCGGCTTCTGCGCCGGCCAGCCCCGCCCCGCCCCGGCTGAATCGCTGCTGATGGTAGTACTGTCCGCCCGCAATGTCGCTAACCGCGAAGTGCGCCATGTACAACTGGTCGGTGCGCCATTCGGATTTGCTCTGTGGCGCGTCGGGCAGCACAGCGCGGCGGAACAGCGTGAACTGGTAGCCAAAATGCCGTCCATCCGCCGTGTCCACATTCCCGGTGTAGTACCACCACTCGGTCTGAAATTCGGGATGTGCGCCGAAATCCTGCGGGAACTGCCATTCGCGGGGATCAATCGCACGGGCAAAGCCGCTGCTATCCGGCGCGCCGCCCATCAATTGCGCCTGCGCCCCCACCGTGCCGCCGCCCCCGCTGGAGTCGATCAGGCTGAATCCGAATACGATCACCACAATCGCGGCTAGTCCCAACGCAATCCATCGCCACATTCCCGACATCCCTTTGTTCACGCTTTCACAAGCGCATTATAGCGGCAAGTGTGCCGTAATCAGGTGAAGCGACGGTGAGAACTTCTTTTCGTTCTGAATGCTCAAAATGCGATAAGGGTGCATTGACGCACCCACTGGTCAGTGCTAGAGTGAACTGGTAATTATTAGTTACGTCCGCTTTGTTTTGCGTTCAGGCTTGCCATGCTGGAAACAGGTGGCTGGTCGGCTGTTCGCACGTTCATCTGTGAATCCCCGCAAGGCTACGGACGTGGAAAGAAAAACACAATGACTCCTGATTTGCTTTCCCGCCTGATCGGTCTGATTTTGTTCGCACTGTTAGGTGCGCGGCTGGGTGCGGACGCTGCGCCGCTGCTCGGTTTGCCGGTCACGCTGGTGTCCATCGTGTTCTCGATGGTGGGCGTGTTGCTCGGTTTGCTCATCGGCCCTTGGGTTTCAGTGCGGCCTGTGCGTGCCGCCCGTAAGATGATTACCGAACTGCCCGTCGAATCGCTGTTCACCTCCCTGTTCGGGCTTGCCATCGGCTTAGGGACTGCCCTGCTGCTGGCCTATCCCCTGTCGCTTTTGAACCCGCCCGTTGGGAGCGTACTGCCGTTTGGCGCGTCGTTCATTTTCGGGTATCTGGGGTTCACCATTTTCCGGGTACGCGCTAAAGAACTCATCAGCCTATTCGCGGCTTCGGGCGGCAAACGCGCTCGCGGCTTGATGGGCGGCACTGACCGGATGATCCTGCTGGATACCAGCGTGCTGATTGATGGGCGCGTGGTGGACATCGCCAAGACCGGCTTCATCGGCGGGACGCTGTGTGTGCCGCGCTTCGTGATTGATGAGCTGCATCAGGTGGCCGATTCTGCCGATACGCTGCGGCGCAATCGGGGACGGCACGGCCTGTCCAAACTGAACGAACTCCAGCGCGACGGCATGATGCCCTTCAAGATCATCGAGGAAGAAGTGCCGGGAATCGTGGAAGTGGATGATAAGCTGGTGGCGCTGGCGCTGCGGATGCACGCCCCGATCATCACCAATGATTACCCCCTCAACCGGATTGCCGAAACGCAGGGCGTGGTGGTGCTGAACGTCAATTCGCTTGCCAATGCGGTGCGCTCGATCTTCCTCCCCGGCGACACGCTGCCCATCCGCATCATTCAGGAAGGGCGCGAGGCCGATCAGGGCGTGGGCTATCTGGAAGATGGCACGATGGTGGTGGTGGAAGGCGGCAAGAATTTTATGGATCGCACGATCACGGTGTCGGTGACGAAGTTCATCAACAAGGACACCGGGCGCATGTTCTTCGCGGTTCCAGAGAAGAAATAGCCTTCCCGAAGCCCTCAGCTATATAACCTCACCCCTCATTCCCCTCTCCGTCAGCGGAGTACCGCTGGAGAGGGGAAGCAAGGCGAATCTGTTTGGCTGACTCCCTTCACCATGACGCGAATGCGGAAGGGCAGGGGATGAGGGGCTTTCCCTCCAAATCCGAATATACCCTTTCAAGGTGCGTTTGGCGGATTAGGCCAAGTTGATGCACAATGATGCGGAGATGCAGCCTGTGTTCTGCCGGGGGACGGTTATGCCCGAACTGGAAGTATTTGAGGCCGAGGTTAAAGCTAAGATCAAGCAATTGACCTCGAAAGATGCTGTGGCACGCCGCAAGGCTGCCGAATGGCTGGGGGAAGCGGGTGATCCGATGGCGGTCACGACGCTGGCGCAAGCCTACAAGAACGACAGCGATCCCCGCGTCCGTGAAGCGGCTGGCTATGCGCTGGGGATGTTCCGCAGCCTTGAAGCCGCTTTGAACAGCGACAAAGCCGACCAGACGATGAAAATGCTGGAGGATGTCGCGCTGCGCGAGAAGTTTGGTCATCGGTTGCGCTGGTCGGTGCGGCGCATGGTGAAACTGATTAGCGCGTTGCTGGTTTCGGCGGCGCTGATTGCGGTGGCGGCTTTCGTGCTGCCGGGGGTGCTGAAAGCGCCGGTAGACAACGGCGGCAGTGTTCCGACGGTTGAACAACCCGCCACACCCGTCCCGCAGGAGGCCACGCTGCCCCCTGCGCCCACCAGCGAAACACAGCCTACGTCACCGCCAGCGGTTGACCAAGCGACGGTTGTGCCGACGGAATCCGTGCCGCCCGCGCAGGTGGTAGATTTGCGTCCGCATCTGGTCGCCCTGCAAATCATCATTGATGACATGACCGCCCTGCGCGGTGCAAATTCCACGCTCACTCAGTATTGGACAGAATCCACCAGCGGCAGCGGAACCCTCGGTTGTAGCGCCGCGCGTCCTGTATTGCCGGGTGACTATGTGCTGCCCGATGAGGCTGCCCTCGCTTCGTCCGATCTGGCGCTGGCTTCCGGGCTGGTGAATACCGGCTTGGCGGCGGTTCGCCAGAGCTGGGCGCTGTTCGATACGGGCTGCGCCGCTGGCAATCCTGCTGTGAATGCCCCGCAGGGGATGACGCTGACGCAGGCGGCCGCCACCGCGTTTTCCAGCGCCGGCGAGCAGATCAGCAACCTGCGGGGCGGCGCATAGATGACGTTGAGCAACCTGTTCCAGAACGCGCTGCTGTTGCTGGTGGCCTTGCTGCTCACGGCTTGCGGCGGTGCGCCCGCTGCCCCGACGCTTCCGCCGACGGCGACTGCCAATATTCAGGCCGCCGTTGAATCTACACTGACGGCGCTGGCTCCCACGACCACGCCCGGCCCCCGCGCCACACTGCCACCCGAACCGACCGCTACCGAAACGCCGATTGTGGTCACGCTGCCGCCTACGCTGGGCAAATCCATCCAGCCGCCGCTGACGATTACGCTGCCCGACGGCTGGAAGGTGGCACAGAACGACGCGCTGGTGATGCCGGATGCTGACAACACCATTCGCACCGTGCCGTTCGTGGCCTACGAAGGGCCGGTGACAGGCGGCACAGGCACGATTGTGCTGCTGTGGGGCTTCCCGAACCTGTTCAACCCGCTGCCGCAGAACGGCACTCCATCTGCACCCGATCTGTGGTCAGATGGCCTGCGCTTGTTGCGGTTGGCGATTGTGGAGGCCAATTGCAACGTGGGGACTGACCTCAAGCGTAGTTTCCGCGTGGGCAACCTGTCGGCGGTGGGGACGCAATTTGCGGCGGTGGACTGCCCGGAACTGCCGGATACGCGGGGTTGGTTCGCGGGGCTGCAAAATGACGGTCTGAACTTCATCTTTTACGTGTATGGCGACCCGATCACGGTGATGGACACCAGCAGCGGCGAACTACAGGCGATTCTGGATACGGTGCTATTCACGCTGCCGGAGGCCACGCCCGAAGCCTCGCCGCCCTAGCCTATCCTGACACTGACCGCGCTCATCGGCTATAATCGCGGCATGAGTACCCTACTTCACACACACAAACGCGCCGCCCTGCTGCTGGCGGCGCTGGCGTTACTCGGCGGCTTGTTGGCGCTCGATCTCGTCAGTCATGGCGCGGCATGGCAACTGTTCTGGTCGCTGACAGGCGAGGAAGAACCCCTCAGCCAGATGCGCGGCATGGTCGAATGGGCGGGGAACGCCCTGCGCCCGCCGCCCGTCACCCGCCCGGATGTGCCGATTGCTCATGCGGACGTGCCGCCCTACGGCATCAACACCTTCTTGCAGCAAGAAGTGGAAATCGTCAAACGCGAACGCTCCCTGCAAATGATTGCGGATGCTGGCTTTACCATGATCCGGCAGCAGTTCCCGTGGGCGGACATCGAGATTCACGGGCGCGGGGATTTTGAAGATCGGCGCAACGATCTGAATGGCGACGGCACGAAAGACGCGATCAGCGCGTGGGACAAGTACGACAACATCGTAGACTTGGCGGAAAGCTACGGCATTCAGATTCAGGCGCGGCTGGATAACCCGCCGACATGGACACGCGCCAACCCCGACAGCGGCGATTTTGCCCCGCCCGACGACGTGCAGGATTTCGTGAACTACGCCGCGACAGTGGCAGAACGCTACAAAGGGCGCATCCGCTACTATCAAATCTGGAACGAGCCGAACATCTACCCCGAATGGGGCAACGCGCCCGTCAATCCCGAAGCCTATACCGACCTGCTGTGCCGCACCTACACCGCGCTGAAAGCGGTTGACCCGAACATCGTGGTTATCAGCGGGCCGCTGTCGCCCACTGTGTCGCTCACAGACCACAACTTGAACGATTTCATCTTCCTCCAGCGCATGTATGACGCGGGGGCGGGGGCGTGCTTCGATGTGATGTCGGCGCAGGGCTACGGCTTCTTCAGCGGCCCAACCGATCGCCGCTTGCGCCCGATGACGCTGACCTATGCCCGCCACCTGTACATCCGCGATGTGATGGTCGCCAACGGGGACGCGGGCAAGGCCATCTGGATAAGCGAGGCGGCGTGGAATCCGCAACCGGAAGACCCGTCTATCGTCACCTCGCAGTACGGCAACTTCGGCATCGTCAGCGAGGAGCAGGCGGCGCGGTATATGCCGCTGGCCTATCAACGGGCGCAGGAAGAATGGCCATGGCTGGGCAACATTAGCTACTGGTTCTTCAAACGCGCCGCCGATTATGAGCGCAATCAGGCATTCTACTACTTCCGCATGGTCGAGCCGGATTTCACACCGCTGCCCGTGTACGACAGTATGAAAACCTACATCACGCAGCAGCAGCCGGTGTTGTATGCCGGTGTGCATCAGGCCGAACACTGGGCGGTGAGCTATCCGCAGGGGCAAACGTTGGTCGAAGCGCCCGGTGCGGAGTTCGGGACGGCTGTCGAAACGCTTGAGGCCTCGTTCCGCGCTTACGGCACCGAAGTGATTCTGCGCTGGCGCGAGGGCGGCGACGCGCTCTCGGTGCAGGTAGACGGGCAGAATACGTTGGCGGGTGGTCATTGTACGCATGAACTGGCGGCGGACGAGTGGCATGTCACGGTGCTGTGTTCGGCACTGCTGCCCGGTGAGCATACCTTCCACATCGTCCCCGCCACCGGACGACTGATGCGGCTGGATTCGATCACCGTCCTCAACCGCAGCTACGAGAACCTTGTGCCGTATGGGGCGTTGGCGGCGGCGCTGCTGACGCTGGTGCTGCTGGCGCTGCGCGACATCCTGCGGGGGCGGCGATGAGGGAGACACATGCCCTCACCCCCAACCCCTCTTCCTCAGGGCGAGGGGGGGATAAGACCAACAAATGCGTCTTTCACCCCTCTCCAAAGCGGTACTCCGCGTGTTGGAGAGGGGACGGGGGTGAGGTTCTTCTCCCTCAGGGCAAGGGGCGCGAAAGCGAAGGCATTCGTAGGGACACGGCGCGAGGAGTGTCCACCGGCTGCCTGTCGCGGTCATTCCATTCTTTGTATACCCCACCAAGAGGTCGGCTATGGATAGCGTAAGCGGCGGCGCGGCGAAGTGGGTGGCGCTGTGGCTGATTGTGGCGCTGCTGTTGCTGGCGGGTGCGCTGCGGTTGCATCAGATCGGGGCGCAATCCTTCTGGAACGACGAGGGAAATTCGCTGGCGCAAGCTCGCCGCGATCCGGTGGCGATTGCCGAAAATGCCGCCCGTGATATTCATCCCCCCGGCTACTACTGGCTGCTGGCGGCGTGGCGCAATCTGGTGGGCGAGAGCGAGGTGGCGCTGCGTTCGCTGTCGGCGCTGGTCAGCCTGCTCACGGTGGCGCTGGCCTACAGTGTGGGGCGGCGGTTGTTCAATCCGGCGGCGGGATTGGCGGCGGCTTTCTTCACCGCCCTGAATACCTTTAGCCTCTATTACGCGCAGGAAGCCCGCATGTACGCGCTGCTGGGGCTGTGGGCGGCTTTGAGCGCGTGGGCGCTGGTGGGGCTGCTGCGCGGCGGCGGTTGGAAAACCGTGCTGCTGCTGGCGCTGGTGAACGCGGCGGGGCTATACACGCAGTATGCCTATCCGTTCGTGATGCTGGCACAGGGCGCGGCGCTGCTGCTAGGGGTTTTGCTGCCCTCGCCCACACCCCTAGCGCCTCCGCATTCGCGTCAGGGCGAGGAGGAGAAACCCTCACCCCTCACCCCTCTCCCTCAGGGCGAGGGGAAAAGAGTCCCCTATCCCCCAACCCCTTTCCCCATACATGGGGCAAGGGGAGCGAACGCGAACGCATTTGCGCCTTCCCGGTTGCGGGTGCTGGTGGCGTTTGTGCTGGCGAACGGGCTGGCGCTGCTGCTGTTCGCGCCGCTGCTGCCCACCGCGTTGCGACAGGTGACTCAGTGGCCTAGCACGGGTGCGCCTGTGGCGGCGGGTGAGGCGTTGGCGACCATCAGCGGTTGGCTGACGTTCGGCCTCGCGTATGGCAGCATCGAAAACAGCGCCGGATTCATCCCGATCATCCTGCTCATTTTGAGCGCGGGGGCGCTGCTGTGGCTGCTGCGCGGGCGGGGGATGGTATGGCGGTTGGGATTGTTGCTGCTGTGGGTGGTGGTTCCGGTGGGACTATTTTTGTTGCTCGGCCTGTTTCGTCCCGCCAACCTGAAGTTTTTGCTGCCTGCACAGTTCGGGCTGGCGTTGTGGATGGGCGCGGGCTGGGGCGGTTGGTGGCAGGCGGCGCGGCGCGGCGGGCGCACGGATCGGTTGACGCTGGTGTTCGCGCTGCTGCAAGCGGCATGGTTGATCGTGTATTTCGCGGCGGGCGTTCCGGCATTGTATACCGACGCGCAGTACCAGCGTTCCGATTACCGGGCGATGGCTGCCCGTATCAGCGCCGACTCGCGCCCCGGTGATGTCATCATCCTGAACGCGCCCAACCAGCGCGAAGTGTTCGACACCTACTATCACGGCGATGCGCCCGTGTTTGGCTTGCCGGAAGGGTTGGGCGGTGACGACGTGGCGACGCTGGCGGCGGTGCGCCAGATCGTCACGGATTATGACCGCATTTTCGTGCTGTACTGGGGCGATAGCGAACGCGACCCGAACCATGTGGTTGAATCCACGCTGGATGCCGAGGCGTTCGCGGCGGGGGATGATGTGTGGTATGGCGAGGTGCGCTTCGCCCGTTATGCTGCGCCGGCCACGATGCAGGCGGCGGTGGCGGCCAACGCGCCTTTTGGCGACTCGATCTGGCTGGAACACTATGCCCTGAGTGGTCGTTCAGTGCAGGCGGGGGACGTGCTGCAAATCGAACTGCAATGGCGCACCGACGCGCCGTTGACCACGCCGTACAAGGTGTTCGTGCAACTGCTCAATGCCGGCGGTGTGCTGGTGGCACAGCGCGACAGCGAACCGGGCGGCGGGTCGTTGCCCACGACAGTGTGGCCGACGGGCGAAACGCTCTTTGATCGGCACGGCCTTGCTATCCCCGCCGATTTGCCCGCCGGGGATTACCTGCTCATCCTCGGCCTGTACAACCGTGACAACGCGGGCGAACGGCTGCCTACCCGCGCCGGACACGACTATCTGGAACTGGGGTTGGTGACTGTGCGCTAACGTTTACGCTGCTGACTGTTGAAAAGCGGGTATTATTAAGGGTGTGATTCTGCGCTGTGAGGGACGTTAAGCGCAGCGACGCGAGGGCAATCACCATCACTCCCGTTCGGTTAGCCTTGTTCAGGCCGCAGGTGCAGCGTGTGGCAGTTTTCGATGTTTTCAGCAATCCTGTGGGTTACTGCATTCGTCTCATGCGGGGCGGCGTATGGGGCATGGAAGCAGCGGCATACCCGCGCTGCAAGTGCGCTGGCGGGGCTGTTGGCTTCCAACGGCTTGTGGGCATTCACCGAGGTGATGCGCATTTCCTCCACTGACCCGCTCGCTCAGATGCGCTGGTTGCAAGCGGAATGGATCCCCGTTCTTTTATCCCCGTTACTGTGGTTTGTGTTCGTCTTCACGCTCATCGGGTATGGTCGCTGGTTCAGGCAGCGTCGTGCGCTGCTGCTGCTCATTCAACCGCTGGTGGTCTATGCGCTGGTGCTGACGAACGATTACCACCATCTCATCTGGTCGGGGACGCGCTTGGTCGAGGTGATGGGGTATCGCATCTATTATGCGGAACACGGCCCCCTTTATAACCTGATTGTCTATTACCTGTATGCTCTGCTGCTGGCGGCGCTGTTCCTGCTCGCCCGGACAATCTGGCATGTGTACGGGCTGGTGCGTCGTCAGTACGCGCTGGTGCTGTTCGGCGGATTGCTCCCGATTATTGGCAACATCATCAGTCTGGAAGACCCGCTGTTCCAGTTTCTGGATGTCACCGTGATGATGTTCCTGATTTCCGGTCTGATGTATCTGTGGGCGATCTTTGGCATGAAGCTGTTTGAAATCGTCCCCATTGCTCGTAATACCGTGATTGATAACCTGCCGGATGGCATGATCGTGGTAGATCGGATGCAGCATTTGGCGGATGTGACCCCCGCCGCCTTTCGCTTCTTGAACGAGTCGGATCGCTCCAAACTGGTCGGGAAGCCAATTCAGGACACGTTGCCCGTGTGGTTGCAGCAAATGTGGACTCTCTACCCGGTGGCTACACCCCTGAAGCAGACTGTGAAAGCGGAGGTAGATGGCAAACCGGGTTTTGTGGCGATTCGGTTTGACCCGATTTATCGTGATGGGGAAGATGAACCGGCGGGATGGGTGCTTGGCCTGCATGATGTGACGCTGGAACAGCAAGCGGCTGCCGAGCGCGAACAACTGCGCGAACGCGAACTGGGTATGCGGCTTGAGAAAGAGCGTGGTCGGCTGCTGCGGCATTTCATACAGGATGCCGCGCAGGAGTTTCATGCGCTGCTGGTCACGATGATGACCCGCGCTAACAATTTGGAAATGTCTGAAAATGTGGCCAGCGGGCGGCACGATGCGCAATCTATTCAGACACAGGTCACGCGCACGATTATGCTGGTGGATATGCTGCTGAAGATCGTCAACCTCGAAGGCGGGCAAAGTGGCGAACTCTCAACCGTGAGTATAGATATGCTGCTGCACGGACTGTGCGAGAAAATCTCCAGCGAAACCGCAACCATGCCCATTTTGGACTGGGTACACCCTTTGGAACCGTTGCGGGTGATGGGCAACGCCGACCACCTTGCCGAAGCCATCCAGCAAATCTTGAGTAATGCGTATGACTTCACACCGCCGGACGGCGTGGTTACGGTGCGGGCGCAGGCAGAAGGCAAGGCTGTCGTGGTGACTGTGCAGGATACCGGCGCGGGTATCGCGGAGCAAGACCTCCCGCATATTTTTGAAGCGTTCTGGCGGCAAAATCGGAACCCGGATTCGCTGCATTTCGGGATGGGGTTGGCGGTGGCTCACAAGATCATTGCGTATCACGGGGGACGCATCGAAGTGCAAAGCCACATCGGGCAGGGCAGCCGCTTTCGCATCGTGCTACCGCGCTACGAGTTGCTGTCCATCGCTCCCCATGTGCCACATGAAAGCAGCGCACGCCCCTCGCCGGACGGGGCGGCCTGAACATGAGAGAACGGCCTTTTCCTGCGAAACAGTTTCATTCTTGAAATTTTATGGTGAATACGTTAATCATTATCATTAACGTCGGTTATAGATCAGCATTTTTCTCAAGAACCTCATGAGGTACGCACGAAAGAGACTCTGTAGCTCATGGCATGTGGCGTTGCATCGCACCCTGACCGCACTCACCTGATTGGACGCACCTGATGACATGGCAGATTTCCATTTTTTCGATCATTCTCTGGGTCACAAGCCTCTTGTCATGGGCGGGCGCGTTCGTGGCGTGGCGGCGCTTGCACACCCGCGCTTCGCTGGCACTGGTTAGCCTGATGTGTTTTGCCGGCTTGTGGTCTTTCGCGCAGGGGACGCGCATTGCCGCTGTGGATTACGATTGGCAGATTGCGTGGTTGTACGTTCAGTGGTTGGCGATCACCTTCACGCCAACGGTATGGTGCATCTTCATCCTGATTTTCATCGGTTACGAAAGCAAGGTTTTACGCCGCCTTTGGCTATTCTTTATTCCATCGGTGATCCTATATGGTTTGGTTCTAGCCAACGATCATCTGCAATTCATTTGGAAGGGGATTGAAGCCTACAACATCTCTGGCTTGCTGGCTTATCGAACCGTTCGCGGGAACGGTTTTGGCCTGACCGTTCTGTATTTTTACGTCATCATTGGGCTGTGTCTCATCGCGCTCATTCGTACCATCCTGCACTCGAACGGGGTGGCGCGCCAGCAATTGATACTGGTGTTGATCGGCTTGCTCGCGCCGCTGGTCGGCAACATCTTGCAGGTTGCCAGTGTCACATCCAAGCTGTTCGACATCACGCCGTTGTTGCTCATCGTGTCCAGCATTATTTATCTGTGGGCGATGTTGGGGCTGAGACTGCTGGAAATTATCCCTATCGCTCGCAATACGGTGGTAGAAAATTTGCAGGATGGGGTGATCGTGGTGGATCGCACCCAGCGAGTTGTGGATATGAACCCCAGCGCCTTCCGTTTTCTCAGCCCCCAATGGTCGAAATCCACGTTGATCGGACAACCCATTCAGACGGCACTGCCTGCGTGGATGCAGGTGATGTGGACGTTGATGGATACGCCGACCCGCTTGAAGCAGACGGTTGAAGGGGAGGTGAGTGGGAAACCGGGGTTTATCGCCTTGCAACTGTCGCCGATTTACCAGAATCGCAGCCTCGAATTTACGGGGTGGGCGCTGATGCTGCACGATGTCACGCTGGAGCAGCAGGCGCAGGCCGAACGTGAACGATTGCGGGAACAGGCGCAGGCCGAACATGAGCGCCTGCGGGAACAAGAGATGGAGATCAAACTGGAAAAAGAGCGTATTCATTTGCTCTCGCAGTTTATTCAGAACGCCGCCCATGAGTTTCGCACGCCGCTGACCGCCATCCGTTCCAGCGCGGAGTTGATTGACCGCGTGAACGATCTGGAACGCGCCCGTAAGAAAGCGCGGATGATTCAAGAGCAAGTGCAGCGCACAACGCGCTTGGTGGATATGCTGCTGAAAATGGCGAGTTTCGACGGGATGCAGACCGCACCTTTCATGAGGACGGATGTCGTCGAACTCGTCGAAAGTGTTTGCCAGCAGATGCGAACGCGCTACGGCGAGTCGCCGGTGCTGCACTGGACGCGCCCCGCCCACCCGCTACCTGTGATGGGGATGGCGAATCAACTGCTGGATGCTATCGGGCAGATTGTGGACAACGCCTATCGTTTCACCCCGCCGGAGGGGGCGATCACCGTTCGCATGGTTGCCGGGGGCGGGGTGCTTCAGGTGGAGGTACAGGACAGCGGGGCAGGCATCAGCGAAGAAGACCAAGCGCATATCTTCGAGGTGTTCTGGCGGCGGGATGAAGCGCACAGCACCCCCGGTTTCGGGCTGGGGCTGCCCATCGCGCTCCGCATCGTGCAGATGCACGGGGGGCGAATCGAAGTGGAGAGTCATGTGGGGCAGGGCAGCACTTTCCGCATGGTGTTGCCGGAAAGTGGCGCATCGGCCTAGCCGCGAAAACCTGAAGATGATCGGTGTTCGATTCTGGGAGATCACTTAACTTTTAGAGTCACTGGTGATGTAATGTGCATTCATATAAGAACAGGCTATAGTGATGAACGAATCGGCAACGGTGGGCGATAAG
>CAIPFY010000027.1 GCA_903864435.1 uncultured Chloroflexota bacterium
GGATTCGCCGTACAGTCCGGCGCTTTCCAGCAGCACGCCATCTTGCAGCAGCAAGCCCGGTGTGTAGCTATCGGTATCGTGCGGATAGGTATTCAGCACACGCGGCAGCAGCACTTCCACCGCATACGGATCAATCGCGGCGGGCGCTTCCGTCGCTTCTGGCGATTGGGCGGCGGCGCGGCTGAACAGCAGCGCGGCAGTCAGCAGCGGCACGATCAAACGGGATAAACGATAGGTTTTCATGGCGCAATAGTTCCCTGTAGCCGAAGAGCGACCTTCATCATACCGCGTCTCCCCCGCAAGTGACCACCATCGCCCGTTGGGGTTGTGGATTTGACCACTTGACAAAGCTAACATGGTTAGTTTATAGTCTAACTATGTTAGCTTAAAAACGGAGTAGCGATCATGCGTATCACCCCACACGGCAGCCACCTGATTCAAGTGACCCAGTTTTGGCTCATCAATATGTATTTCGTGCGCGAGGCAGACGGCCTGACGCTGATTGATACCGGCGCAGCGGGCGGGGCGAAGGGCATTCTGGCCGCCGCCGCCGCGCTCGGTCAGCCCATCCGCCGCATCGTCCTCACCCACGCCCATGTGGATCACGTCGGCTCGCTGGACGCGCTTCACCAGCAGTTGCCGCAGGCCGAAGTGATGGTCAGCGCCCGCGACGCCCGTTTCATGCGCGGCGATCTGACGCTGGACGAAGGCTTTGGTTCGCTGGGGCTGCCCGGTGGCTTCCCGCTGTGCAAGACCACGCCCACGCGCCTGTTAGCCGCTGGCGACAAAATCGGTTCGCTGGACGTGATCGCCGCGCCCGGTCACAGCGCCGGACACATGGCCTTCCTCGATCAGCGCGACGGCACGCTCATCGCAGGGGATACCTATACCACCGCCGGGGGCATCTCGACGGGCGGGACGCTGCGCCTGCTGTTCCCGCTGCCCTCGCTGGCAACGTGGCACAAACCCACCGCCACCCGCACCGCCGCCGCGCTGCTGGCGCTGCAACCCTCGCGGCTGGCTGTCGGGCATGGGCCAGTGCTGGAGAAGCCGGTTGCCGCCATGCAAAAGGCGCTGGATGAAGCGCGTCGCTTGGTCGGGGAATAAGCATGTCACCACGCGCCAATCTCAACCGCGAACGGGTGCTACTGACCGCGCTAGAACTGGCCGACGCACACGGCTACGACCATCTGACGCTGGCGGGAGTCGCCGCCGCGCTCGGCATCCGGCTGCCCTCGCTGTACAACCATGTGGACGGGCTGCCGGGGCTGCGCCGCGACATCGCCCTGTGGGGGACGCGCCAGTTGGCGGACGAGCTGCGGCGGGCAGCCGTCGGGCGGGCTGGCTCAGACGCCATCGTGCATGTGGCGCGGGCGTATCGCACCTTCGCCCATCAGCACCCCGGCGCGTATACTGCCTCGTTGCAACACCCGTCGCCGGAGGACGTGCAGTTGAACGCGGCGGCGGGCGAAGTGTTCGATGTGGTGGCGGCGGTGCTGCGCCCCTACAACCTGCAAGGCGATGATCTCATCCACGCCATGCGCGGCCTGCGGAGCGTGATGCACGGCTTCGTGACGCTGGAACACGTCGGCGGCTTCGGCATGTCCGTTGATCGGGAGGCCAGCTTCGAGCGCCTGCTGGCGATCTACCTGCACGGGTTGGAGAGCAGCAATACAGGAAACCATCTGGCGAAATTGCCCTAACCGCAAACATGCAGCAGTAGACATTTAATGAAGTGGCTACTAAAACCAAGTTGGGTTATGGGCAACGCATTATGACATCCTACTCTGTCCTAGAATTGTGTGCAGGTGGTGGTGGTCAGGCCATAGGACTAGAAGCTGCTGGCTTTGTTCATGCGGCTGCGATAGATATTGATCAAGCGGCTTGTGCCACCTTACGCCTCAACCGCCCCGATTGGCACGTCATTCAATCGGACATTTCGCATGTAGACTTCAGCCCATTTCGCGGCATTGATTTACTGGCTGGGGGGATGCCCTGTCCGCCCTTTTTGGTAGCGGGTCGCCAGTTAGGCTCGTCTGATGAACGTGGCCTGTTCCCGCAGGCTTTGAACCTGATTGAGCAGTTAGCCCCCTCGGCTGTGTTGCTCGAAAATGTTCCGGGGTTTGCCAGTTGTCGCTAGTCAGTCCTCAATTGCCTCCAATCACTCGGTTATACCGTTCAGTGGAGCATCCTTCACGCACACCATTACGGTGTCCCCCAGTTGCGTCCGCGTTTCATCTTGCTGGCGTTTCGCCATTCCAACCCGCTAACCTTCGAGTGGCCTCTCCCAAGATGCACATCCAAAACCGTTAGCGACAGTATTGGGGATTTGATGGCTGCACGCGGTTGGCAAGGGATTGATGGTTGGCTGCAAAAAGCGCATAAAGTCGCGCCCGCGTTAGTAGGGGATCCAAAAAGCATGGCGGCCCCGATCTCGGCCCCGCACGTTCTAGGCAACAATGGTCGGACATGGGCGTGGATGGGCGCGGGTTAGCCAACGACGCGCCGGGAGAAGATTTTGCTGTGGATGGGCAACCCCGTTTAACCGTTGCCATGACGGCTCGTATCCAAGCCTTCCCGGATGATTGGGTGTTTTCCGGCAAAAAACATCAGCCTGTCGCTCAAGCGGTAGCAGAGACGATACGCGAGGTTTTGGATGGGACAGCAGCCCAACATCGGTTTTATTTATTGCCGCAACAGGTCATGCCAATATAGGGCGGATCATCAAGTCGCAAGAGTTGCAGGAAGCGGCTGACTACAAAAGCGAATGGGCTAGGTGGGTTCGGGAACGGCGGGACGAACTCGGCTACCCGATTTTGACCCACCCAGATCGGGCTGACCTAAAACCCGGTCAGTACCTGCTGGAAACAGACAAGCGCCGCCCTATTTTGCCGCGCAATATTTCCAAAGAAACACGCACCTTCGTGCTTGAAGTCGCCGTTCAATCGCATCGTGGTCAAAAGCAAGCCGCCATCTTGTTCTGAAGATGGCGGCTGTTGATTCGTGTCCAGCAGAGAGGTTCGTTAGTACTTCGGCAGCGAACGGTCTACTTCGTCCGCCCACGCGAGGATGCCGCCCTCCACGTTCACTAGCGTGTTGGTGTAGCCGGCTTCGCGCAGGAAGCGGATGGTGTCGGCGCTGCGCTTGCCCGAACGGCAGTGGATAATGACTTCCCGATCCATCGGGATTTGCGACAGAACGGTTTCCTCGCGGCGCTTGCGTCCACTGATGACATCATTCTTGGCAAACTCGATCTGTCCCTTCGGAATGCGGAGCGTGCCGTCAATCGCCACGATCTCCCACTCATGCGGGTCGCGCACATCCAGCACTAGCAGGTTTTCGCCCGCGTCCATCCGCGCCTTCAGGCCGGTGACGCTGATTTCCTCCACCGGGAGTTCGACGGCGCTGCTCTGGCGGTTTTTATAGTCGCTGTGGTCATGGGCGGGCATGCCGCAGAACTGTTCGTAATCAATCAGCGTGACCTGTTCGGCGGGCACACCGCACACCGGACACTTCGGGTCTTTGCGGACGCGAATGGTGCTGAAGCTCATTTCCAGCGCATCGTACAGCAGCATCTTACCGATCATCGGTTGCCCGATGCCGAGGATGAGCTTGATGGCTTCGGTGGCCTGCATCGTGCCGATTGTACCGGGCAGGATGCCCAGCACGCCGCCCTCGGCGCAGCTGGGGACGAGTCCGGGAGGCGGGGGGCTGGGAAACATGCAGCGGTAGCACGGGCCTTCTTTGGCGTAGAACACGCTCAATTGCCCCTCGAAGCGGAAGATGCTGCCGTAGACGTTCGGCTTGCCCAGTTTGACGCAAGCATCGTTGACCAGATAGCGCGTGGGGAAGTTGTCGGTGCCGTCAATGATGACATCGTAAGGCGCGAACAGCTCCAGCGCGTTAGCGGAAGTCAGCGGGATATTGTACTTATCCACCTGCAAATACGGGTTGATCTGCTTCATGCGGGCTTCGGCGCTGTCCACCTTCAGTTGGCCCACGCTGTCTTGCCCGTGAATCACCTGCCGCTGCAAGTTGGTTTCGTCCACCACATCGTAATCCACCAGCCCGATGCGCCCGATGCCCGCTGCTGCCAGATACAGCGCCAGCGGGCTGCCCAACCCGCCCGTGCCGATGCACAGCACCGAGGCGGCTTTCAGGCGGCGCTGCCCGTCAATGCCCACTTCCGGCATGATGAGGTGGCGGGCGTAACGGCGGATTTCGTCATGGTTCAGTTCGGCGTGTTCATGTACTAACGGCTGCATAAGTCAGGTGTCCTCGTCCATAGATTCGTCGTCTGCGATTTACTCACAGGTAATTTTGATTCGGTGCCACGAATTGTTGCCGTAGCCCTTAAAGTTCCACACTTCCTGCGTATCACGCGGTTGGCTGTTGCCCACCGTGTCGCGGGTGCGGGCGGTCAGTGTATACGCACCGGGTGCGAGGGTCAGCTTGGCTTGCCACAGCCGCCACGTCCACAGGTCGCGCTTCTCCGACAGAAATTCGGCGGTTGTCCAGTGCATTCCATCATCTATCGAAACCTGCACCTGCTCGACCATGCTGCGCCCATCGCTCATGGCATAGCCGAGGAGGGTCACTTCGCCAGCAGGGAGCGTATCACCGGGGAACGGGTAGCAAATCACGGCGTTGAGCGAGTTTTCGCCCATCATGATGCCCTCGTCCCAGTTCACATTGTCCAGCGTGACATCCGGCGGGAACAGTTTGTAAGCGCGGCGCTGGAAATAGTTCATCGAAGGTTCGTTCTGCACGGTGATTTGCCCCAACCACTTCACGCTGCGTGCGCCGATGTAACCCGGCACCATCACCCGCAGCGGGAACCCATGCACAGGCGACAGCGGTTCACCATTCATCTCGTAGGCCAGCAGGGTTTCGGGCATCATGGCTTTGTCCATCGGGATCGAACCGCCGAAGCCAAATTCGCGCTCCAAGCGCGACACGGTATCCAACCCGCTGAAGGCAATGTGGCGTGAACTGCGTTCGATTCCGGCGGCGATCAGCACATCGCGCAACCGCACCCCTGCCCATCGCGCCGTGCTGATTGCCCCCGCGCCCCACGGTAGTTCGTGAGGAATGGGCGACACTTTCATCAGTTCATCGCGGCGATTGCCGGCGCATTGCAGCGTTACATCCATCTCGACACGCGGAAAGCGGGACTTGAGATCGTCCAGACTCAGTTCCAACGGTGCGCGCAACATGCCGACCACCGACAAGCGGTATTCGTGGACATCAATCAGCGGGATGTTGCCGTGATTGCGAACGAAAAACAAATCGTTCGCGGTGATGAATTCTTGCACGAGGAACTCTAACGGCGCACTGCCATTGAAAGGTTCTTCGAGCTGAACAATGAAGTTAGGATGCTTCTGATGGTTCTCAACTGCGCTCAAAAGTGTTCACCGTGCCTGCTCCAGTTGACGTAACAGCGTATGCGTATCCGCAACGCCATGATTGACCTGCCGCACCTGCTGGCGCGGGTCAATCACGAACGTGGTGGGCGCGGAGAATACGCCCCACCGTGCAGCCGCTTCGCTGTCCTCACTGGCATCCACACGCACAATCTGAATCGCCTCGCCCAATTGCACCTGCAAACGGTCTAGCGCAGGTGCTTGCTGCGTCTTGCATGGAACGCAACCGGGCGTGGTGAAATAGACAATCGCCGGAACATCCGGCTTTAATCCGAGCAGCAGCGGGTCGGCAGCGGCTTTCACCGCAACGCTCCGCACATGATAACGACGAAAAGCGCAATATGCCAATGCGCCCAGTGCCAGCAAAGTCGAAACGAGCAGCAAACGTTCCAGCATGGTGCAAATTCCTCGTGACGGCTTTAGCGTTAGGCGATAGGTGAGCGCGTGAACCCTTTAATTCCCAATCGGTTGAGCTGGTAGTACATCCAGCATCCGGCGCAGAAGTTGAGCCAGAAATTCAGGTTCGCCAGCACCAGCACGATGCCCACCAGCACCCACCCTACTACCGTTACCTCCGCCAGCAGCGCCACCGCCGCCACGCCGTTGAACAGCGCCCCGACCAGCATGGCGAAGCGGTGCGGTTCGGGGTTGTCGGTGATGATGTTGGGCTTCACCCATCCCGCCGCTTTAACGACGTTCTGGTAGAACAGGCGGTAAGGCGCGAACGGCACATCCAGCGCGCCGAGCAGCTGCGCCACTGCGACGAAGGCCACCAGCACCCACGAGTTGAGTACAAAAGCCGCGATCAACAGCAGGATGGTGACGGCCTGCCCCACTTTCATGCCGTTCTGATCCACTTTACGAAGGGTTTCGTTCGTTGCCATGTGTGTGTCTCCTGCTCCAGCACCCACTGGCGGACGCAGGGCGATCAGCCCTGTGCGCCACCCGCAATGCTAGGAATAATCCGAAGGTTGGTTGTCGCATCAATTTCGGTGTTCAGCCCGTCGAGGAAGCGCACATCTTCCTCATCCAGAAAAACATTGACGAAGTTGCGCAGTTCCGCACCGTTGAATAGGTGCTGCCGCAGTTCGGGGTACTGGTCGGTCAGGTCGTTCAGCGCCTCACCCACCGTCGTCCCCTTCACCGCCACCTGCGCCTGATTGTTGGTGTATACCCGCAGAGGGGTCGGAATCTTGATATTCGCCACGATTGCACTTGCTCCTGTTGATAACGAATGGTCGAGCGTGTCCGGCGGACACTGGTCGGTGATACCCGTCGGGCGCTGCTGCCAGCGGCGCGACAGATACCCGCCGACGATTTCGGTCATGGCTTCCACTTCCACAAGGAAGCTATCATGCCCGAAAGTCGCATTGATATGGTGATAATCCACCGCTTTGCCCGCTGCTTCGAGGGCGCTCACCAGTTCCAGCGCCTGCCCTGCGGTGTACAGCCAGTCGGACGAGATGCTCACCACCAGAAACGGGCAGCGAATGCGGCTGACCGAATCGGCGAGCGAGTCGTAGGTTTCGGTGGCGTCGTAGTAGTCGAGGGCTTTGGTGATGTACAGGTAGCTGTTCGCGTCGAAACGCTCCACGAACTTCTCGCCCTGATGCTTGAGATAGCTCTCGATGGCGAAATCGGTGTCGAAGCTGTAGGCCAGCCCGCCGCCGTTCTGGGTGCGCCGCCCGAACTTGTTCTCCAGCGAAGTCTCGCTCATATAGGTGATGTGACCGATCATCCGCGCCACCGCCAGCCCCGCCGCCGGGAACGTGCCATCGTAGTAATCGCCGCCGTTCCAGTTCGGGTCGGCAAAGATGGCTTGCCGCCCGATCTCGTTGAAGGCGATATTCTGCGCGGACGAACGCGGCGTACTGGCGAGGAACAGCACCGAGTCCACGCGGTCGGGATAGTCCAGCGCCCACTGAAGCGCCTGCATCCCGCCCATGCTGCCGCCGGCCACGCTGAACAACCGCCGAATGCCCAGATAGTCGAGTAGATGAGACTGCGCCGCCACCATATCGGCAACGGTGATGACCGGAAAGCGCATCCCGTAAGGCTTGCCATCCGGCGCAAGCGACGACGGGCCGGTGCTGCCCTGACAACCGCCGATCACGTTGGAGCAAATCACGAAATAGCGATTGGTATCGAACATCTTACCGGGGCCGACGGCTTCATCCCACCAGCCCGGTCTATCGGCCTCGGCATAATAGCCGGCCACATGTGAATCGCCCGAAAGCGCATGGCAAATGAGGATGGCGTTGGATTGATCGGCGTTCAGCGTGCCATACGTTTCGTAGGCCAGCGTGAATCCATCCAGCACCCCGCCTCCGCGTAGATGCAGCGATTGGTCAAAATGGGCATCGTGGCGCTGCACAATACCAACCGAACCGGGTTGGCGCTGATGCCCCTCGTATGCTAAATGTCCCACAGTGGGGATCACCTCATCTTGTAGCAAGACCATGACCATCGCATTATCCTCTCTCTTTGCCCCCCTGCCTAGTCAAAAACTGCGACAAGGGGGCGCTGTGAGAAAACTAGCTTATTTGACCGCGTGCTGAGTCGCGCCCTGCGAAACCGTCAACGCCTGATCGAGGTCCCACAGGATGTCGTTGATGTCCTCGATGCCCACCGCCAGACGGATGTAATCATCGGTCACGCCGGTGATGGCCTGTTCTTCGAGGCTGAGTTGGCTATGGGTGGTGGTGGCCGGATGGATCGCCAGCGAACGGGCGTCGCCCACGTTGGCGAGGTGCGAGAACAGCTTCAGGTTATCAATGAAGGTCTTGCCAGCAGCCTTGCCGCCCTTGATGCCGAAACCCAGCACCGCGCCCGCGCCCTTCGGCAGATACTTCTTGGCGCGTTCGTAGCTGACGTGGCTGGGCAGGCCGGGGTAGTTCACCCACGACACCGCCGGATGCGCTTCCAGCCATTGAGCGACAGCCAGCGCGTTTTCGACGTGACGCTGCATCCGCAACGGCAGGGTTTCGAGGCCGATGATGTTTAGGAAGCTGTTGAACGGCGCTTGGCTGCCGCCGAAATCGCGCAGGCCGACTACGCGGGCGCGGATGATGAACGACAGCGGGCCAACCAGATCGTGAATGATCGCGCCGTGATAGGCCGGTTCCGGCGCAATGATGCCGTCGTGCCGTCCGCTGCCCTTCCAGTCGAACTTGCCGCTGTCCACGATCACGCCGCCGATGCTCAGGCCGTGACCGCCAATCCACTTGGTCGTGGAGTGCAGCACGATGTCTACGCCGTGATCGAACGCCTTCCACAGGTACGGTGTGCCGAAGGTGTTGTCGAGGACGACGGGCAGGCCGTGTGCATGAGCGACAGCCGCAACCGCTTCAAAATCCGGGATTTCCAGCTTGGGGTTGCCGATGGTTTCCAGATAGATGAACTTGGTTTTGTCGTTGATGAGCGCCTCAATCTTGGCGGGGTCAGCGCCTTCCACGAAATGCGTGGTGATGCCCACGCGCTTCAGGCTGTGCAGCAACAGCGTATACGTGCCGCCGTACAGGGCGCTGGTGGAGATGATCTCGTCACCGGCATTCGCCAGCGTGAACGCGGTCAACGTTTGCGCGAACTGCCCGGAAGCAGTGGTCAGTGCGCCCACGCCGCCTTCCAGCGCCGCGATGCGCTGCTCGAACACATCGTTGGTGGGGTTCATAATGCGCGTGTAGATGTTGCCCGGCTCTTGCAGGGCGAACAGCGCCGCCGCGTGGTCGGTGTTCTTGAACTGGTACGAGGTCGTCTGATAGATGGGGACAGCGCGGCTGCCAGTGGTCGGGTCGGGGGTATAGCCGGCGTGCAGAGCCTTCGTGTTAAAAGCGTAGTCACGGGTGTTAGACATGATGAGCAAACTCCTGTACGCATGGCGGGGCGCATAGGCCGCGCCAGAAAGTGTTAAATGAGTGGTCTTTCCCCGGCTTTACGCTCAGGGTTAGACGGGTTTTACGCGGTGAGGATGTAACCGCACAGGACGGCACAAGTACTCAGCGGTCAGTATCATACCTGCGATCTTGACCGCTGACTGCTAACATCCACTCAGGCTTCCGCGCCCTTCTTAATCGGGTTGCCGATCAGGTTGCCCCATTCCGTCCACGAACCATCGTAGTTCTTGACGTTCTGGTAGCCCAACAGATACTTCAGGACGAACCACGTATGCGACGAACGTTCACCGATGCGGCAGTAGGCCACGACTTCGTCCTGCCCCGCGCCCACACCCTTGCCGCCGTACAGCGCCTTCAGATCATCCACGCTCTTGAACGAACCATCATCCTGAACGGCCTGCGCCCATGGGACATTGACCGCGCCGGGAATGTGACCGGGGCGCTGGGCGGTTTCGCTCATGCCGGGGGGCGCAATCACATCGCCCACATATTCCGCCGGGGAGCGCACGTCCACCAGCCCGAAATTCTTCTGCCCCAACCGCGCCTTGATCGCATCCCGATCGGAGCGAAATTCAGGATGAATCTGCGTGACGCTATAGGCGGCGGTGGCATACGAGGCGGCCTCGGTGGTGACAGCGCGGCCTTCCAGCAGCCACTTCTTGCGCCCGCCGTCAATCAGGCTGACCGCTTCGTGACCGTAGTATTTCAACAGCCAGAAGGCGTAGGCCGCGAACCAGTTGTTGTTGTCGCCGTACAGCAGGATGTGCGTGGACGGGGTGATGCCGGCGCTGCCTAGCAGGGCTTCCAGATCACTCTGGCTGATGATGTCCCGCGCCACCTGATCTTGCAACTGCGTTTGCCAGTTGAAGGCCAACGCGCCGGGGATATGCCCCTGCTCGAACTGGGTGGTATCCACATCCACTTCCACGAAGCGCAGGCCGTCTTTGCCGATGTGATCGGCGGCCCACTGGGTACTTACGAGTGCGTCCGTCATGACCGATTTCCCTTTCCCTCATATCCTTGCATCGTCGGAACTTACAGGCCGTTCGTTGAGCCGCCCACCGGAAATTGGGCGGTTGTGGCGTTCAGCGGTCAAAGGCTGTTTCCGGCAGTCTTTGACCGCTAGGCGCTACGCACGAACGATCAGTTCCCCCTCATCGAACGCGGTGCGGTCATCGCGCAGCCACCACGCCCGCTGTTCGGCGTGCTTGGCAGCGTAAACGGCGGTGATGATGTAGACGAAGTTGGGCAGGGCGTGGTCACGGTCAAAGATGGACGGGATGGCGGGTGAATCCGGGTGGCTGTGGTAGTAGCCCACCAGCGTCAGGCCGCGCTCATCGGCTTCATCTTCCAGCCGCGCCCAGTCCTGCGGGGTCATGGCGTAGCGGTGCCACTGTTCTTCGCTGGCAAAGGTGTTCGTGATGGGGATGACATCGCGGATGATGACCTTTTCCCCCGGTTCACCGAGCAGGAAGCCGCCCGCTTCGTTAGGGTGTCCTGCTTCCAGTAGCGCGAAAATCTGATTTTGCAGGCTGGCGCTCAATTCCACTTGCATCGTTTATGACATCCTATCCGTTCACAACCAACAAAAAAGCCACCCGGTCGGGGTGGCTTTTGAACTTCTCTGCTACAGATTGACAGAAGTCAACCGTGCCGCCCGCCCCGGTAATCGAAAACGCCGCACATACACATCATGCGGCTGGTACACATGCAACACATCGTGTTGCGGGGGGTGGAGGTGGTAAAAGCGTTCATGTGCAAAAGGCTAACATGCTTTTTTGTGGAATGCAAGAGGAATGCTCAAATTGGGCATAAATTCCAGATGCACTCGACGGAACACGCACACGCCGCTTAAGTCGTTTTCACCTGCGCCGAATCCAGAATGCGCTGGAAAGTCGGCACAAGGCTGTTCCCCAAACGATCCGAAGCGTACATCTCCAGCACCAGCAGATGCGCGCCGCGCTGGATGAAAAACACGTCCTTCTGACCGGGCGGGAAGGCGGGGGCGGGGGCGCTTTCCAGGCGGTGACTGCGGCGGATCGTCCCATCGGGCGCGGTGGTCTGGTCAATCAGGGTCAACTGCGGCTGACCGGCATAGTAGCGTTCGATATAGGCCGCCACCGCCGCCTCAAAACTGGCGGCATCGGTGAGAGTCACATTGCGCGGAATGACCAGCGCCACCACCGAATCGAGTGTGGCATCCTGCCAGATATGAACCAGTCGTTCACTGTCGGATTGGTCATTAAAGCCCTGCGCGGGAACCCATGCGGCGGGTATCGAGAGCGTATAATCGGCGGTGGTAATCATCTGCGAGTCTGCGAATGGTGTGGGGGTGCCGATGGATTGCGCCACCCGTGTGATCGGAATCTCCTTCGGCGCAAGCGCAGGTAGCGCGATCACCACGCCCACCACGACCAGCAGCAGCACCACCACCCCGCCCAGAATCAGCGGCAGGCGCGAACGCGGCGCGGTGACCTGTGTCGGCGTGGCGGCCTGCGTCGGGACGGCGGGAACAGCGGGGACGGCGCTGCGCGACGTGGGGCGCGGCATCGCGCCGGGGGTTCCCGGCAGAAGGGTCGGTTTGTCGTCCATCGCGCCAAAAGAGGGCATGGTTCCGGTGATTCCGCGCACCGCTTCGCTGAAATCGTGCGCCATCTCGCTGGCGGAACTATAACGGTTGTTGGGGTTCTTGGCGGTGGCCTTCATGATGACCAGTTCCACGCTGTCAGGAATGTCAGGCCGGAAGTTCGACAGGGGTGGCATAGGCTCGTTGATGTGCTTGAGCAGCAGTGCCATTGGCGTTTCGGCATGATACGGTTCGCTGCCCGTGATGAGTTCAAACAGCACCACGCCTAGCGAATACAGGTCAGAACGCCCGTCCAGCGGCAGGCCGTTCGCCTGTTCGGGACTCATATAGGCGGGGGTGCCAATAATCATACTGCCGGTCAAATTGCTGCCCATGATGCGGGCGATGCCGAAGTCGGAAAGATAGGCGTTGCCGTTCTCATCCAGCATGATGTTGCCCGGTTTTAGGTCGCGGTGGATGATCCCCTGCCGGTGCGCGTGATCGAGCGCCTGCGCCACCTGCGAAAATGGGCGATCCAGCGACATGAGCGCGGTGGGGCCGCGCCGCACCATCTGCGCCATACTGCCACCGCCCAGATAGCGCATGGCGATATAGGGGACGCTTTCGGCGCGCCCGAAGTCGTAAATGGGCAGAATGTGCGGATGTTCCAGATGGGCGATCACATCCACTTCGCGCTCAAAGCGTTCGTAGAAACCGGGGTCATGCAGAAAGTGACGGGGCAGCACCTTCACCGCCACCGTGCGGTTCATCGAAATCTGCCGCGCCCGGTACACGGTCGCCATGCCGCCGCGCCCGATTTCTTCCTGAATTTCGTACTGGCCTAACGTTTTTCCGATCAGGTCATCGTGCTGTTCGCTCATGGTTGCCCCGTTCGTTCACCCTCTCATGCTGTCTCAAGTGTACGCGCCTGCGGGGTCAGCGGCAAATAAGGCTCGGCGATCATAATCTTTATGCTTCTACCGAAATTTTTGATATATGCTGAATCATAAATGTGCGGTACTGTGTGTGTTATCGCTCAATTATCCATCTTTTCCCCGGTGCTGCGGGGAATGCTGAATGTGCCGAGGCGCTTCGTATGCTTCAACCTACCGTGCCATTGCCGTGGCGTTCCACTCATGCGGTACAACTTACGCAAGAACTTGTCGCGCATACGCACGAAAAACCCGTGCTGATTACGGACGATGATTTAATTGTGCTGAAGCTATATAAGGCGCTGCTGAACCGGGCAAGTTTGAACGCAATTTACACCCCGAATGCCCGCGAGGCGCTGCAAATCTGCAAGACACAACCTGTTTCAGCCATGATTACGGACATTTGCAAGCCGGAGATTTCCGGGCTGGAACTGCTGGCGATACTGCGGAATACCCCCGGCATCTCCAAACTGCCTGCCGCCATCATCACCGCCTCCAACACGCATGTGAATATTCTGAGGGCGCGAGAACTGCAAGTCCCCCTGATCCCCAAACCGATTGACCCCAAAGAACTGCTCGGCCTGTTGGCCTATCTCATTCAACGCAGCGCCGGCGTTTAAGCCGGCGCTTTTTTATTTAGAACCCGCTGCCATTTCCACTATTTGTGCGTCGTCTCATCGCGCAGTTGATACCGCGCCACCAGCGATTCGAGCGCCTTCGACATGGCGTTCAAATCCTGTACGCTGCGTTCGGTCTGCCGCGTGCTGGCGGCGGTCTGCGTACTGGCCTGCTTGATCGAACTCATCGCAATAGCCAGTTGGTCTATGCCGTTGGTCTGCTGGAAGGTGCTGGCCGCGATCTGCGCCGCCGCCTGCATCGATTCCTCAATCGTGCGCGATAGCTCCGCGATGGCATCGCCAGCCCGTTCCACCAGCGCCACGCCACTTTCAGCGCCCTTGCTGCCTTCTTCCGTCACCATCACGGCGCTGTTGGTGGCCTGTTGAATCTGGTTCAGGATGTCGCGCACGCGGGCGGTGGCATCGCGGGATTGCTCCGCCAGCTGGCGCACTTCCAGCGCCACCACCGCGAACCCTTTGCCTTCTTCGCCAGCGCGTGCCGCTTCGATGCTGGCATTCAGCGCCAGTAGTTTCGACTGGCTGGAAATCTCATTGACGGTATTGATAATCTCACCGATTTGCTGGGTGCGTTCCGAGAGCATGAGAATGTTTTCGGCGATGCTTTCCACTCGCTGCCGGATCAACCGCATACCCGCAATCGAATCGGATACCGACGAACTGCCGCTGTGCGACACGTCCATAGACTGCCGCGACTGATCGGCCACCAGACGGGCGCGGTCGGCGGTCTGGCGCACAGTAGCGCGTACCTGCTCCACCGTCGCCATTGTTTCGCTCACAGCGGCGTCTTGCTCGGTGGCGCTGGCGATTTGCTGCGTGGTCGCCGCCAGAATCTCGGAAGCCACCGCCGAGACGCCGGTCGCCGTCTCGCGGATTTGCTGGGTGAGCAAGCTCAGGTTTTCCACCATGTCGTTCAGCCGCACGCCCAGATGGTGCAGATCATCCTGTATGTCTTCCGCCGAATACCCGGCATCGGATTCGCGCAGTTGCAAACGAACCGTCAAATCGCCTTCAGCCACCTGCCGGATGAACTCGCTGTAACGGGCGGTGGTTTCCTCCAGATGATGACGGTTCGACCGTTCGGCCTGCATGGTGCGGCTTAAGGACTCGGCCATCTGGTTAAAGGCGTTTCCCAGAACACCCACTTCATCGTTGTCGCGCAAGGGTACGCGCTCCTCCAGATTGCCAGAAGCGATCCGGCTGGTTAGCCGCGTCATCTGCTGAAGCGGCAGCGTCATCGAACGCCCGATGGCATAGGCGATCAGCGCGATCACCACCAGCGCGATCAGCGCCACCGTCAGCGTCAAGCTGGCGAGGCCAGTGGCGGCGCTTTCCACTTCGCTCACGTTCATCTCGCCCACCATCAACCAGTTGGTCGCGGGAATGGTTGTCCAGTCGCCCAGCACTTCCACGCTGCTGCTGTTCTTGTAGCTCCCTTCGCCATCCGCCACGCCCGCCACAGCCTGCGTCACCGGCGTGGTTTTGATCGCGCTGTTCAATACGCTGGTGGAAGCCGAGTCGGTATAGGTCAGGTTGGTCTGGTTGTCCATGTCTACCAGAAACAGGATTCCGGTTTCGCCCAGCCCCACGCGGTCACTCATCAGTTCTTCAAAGGCGCTCAACCCCCAGCGGGTGACAACCACGCCCACGATGTTGTTGCGGCTGGGTTCCTTGATCGGCTCTCCCACGAGGATATAACGGGTTCCAGTCACCTCGTCCAAACGAATATCGCTAACCATCGGTTCGACAATCGCTTTCAGGAAGAACGCATCCTGACTGAGATCAATGCCTTCTGGCAACCGATCTTTGTCAGTAGAAAGCATCACTTTGCCCGTTTTGCTGATGAGCGACCCGCCTTCAGCACCTTCTAGCGTCGCCATCATCTCGATCAAGGTGGTACGGGCGAAATGATAAGCCGCGAGGAACGCATCCTGCTTGTCGGCATTACCGGCATAGCGCACAAGGTCTTCGATGCCAATATCGGTCATCAGGTTGTTGTCACCGCGAATGGTCGGCAGTTTCACAATGCCATGTGTGATTGTGACCCAGCGGGTGAGCATCCGGTTGACCTGATCGGCTTTGATTTCCACCAACCCGTGCAGGCGCGTGGCAACGCCGTTGCTCAGAGCCGTTCGGGACACGTTATACGAAATCAGCCCCATAATCGCCAGAGGGATCAGCCCCAGCACAATAAAGGCGAAGATCAGGCGTCCCTGCATCGAACGCCAAAGCGAAACCCTTATTTGTTTTTCCTGTGAAGAAGCCATTGAACAACCTCAGTTTGTGACCACACACCATCTCAAGATAAACGGTTCGCTGCTAGACGCGCAGCAAAAAACACAGCGGGGACAACCCTGCAAACAAGCACCCTATCCAGCGAGGAGAAGATAACGCGAAAGCCGACCGCGCCCGGACAGCACGGGCCGACCTGCGTTGTTCCCCATAATCCATATTGTAAGTGGAAATTGCCCCTGAAACATTAAGGTGTCGCCGTTTGGATTATTTCAACCCAACCCTGTCTTACAGCACACTTTCCTGACGACTTGCACGCGGATGCAGCGCCGAACGCATGACCACCAGCAGCAGCACCCCTAGCAGCGGCAGCGCCCCGCCCAGCAAAAACGAGATCGTCAGGCCAAACTGCTCCACCACGTAGCCGGTGAACAGGAAGCCCACCACGCCGCCTAACCACACGCCCCCCACCACCCACGCCAGACTCTTTTCGAGTACATCAGCCGGCGCGAGGTCAGTCACCAGCGCCGAGAGGATGGCGATAGAGGCCGGATTGCCCGTGCCAATGGCTGCTACCGCCCAGAAATGCCACAGGCTGCTGGCGAGGGCATGGAGCGCCACGCTGAACGCGACCATCAGGCAGCACAGGATGAGCAACCGGTAGCGCCCGATCCGGTCAGAGAGCCAGCCCACGATCAGCGGCACAGGGATGCTGACCGCGCCCGCGAAAGCCGATACACTGGCGATGGAATTGGCATCGAAGCGAGTCTGATCCATTAGCAGCGGACGACCAAAGGCAGCCACCACCGTCGAACCGTTCACGATAATCCCGATCGTCATCAGCACGAAGAACACCCCACCCATCGCGTTCCAGGGTTGCCGGCGAACCACACCCTGTGGATGCGAGCGTTTCAAATCGCGGGTATTCAGCTGCAACGCGGCCAGCGGCAGCAGCAGTTGGGCGCAGGCCACCACCTTGAACATGGTGGGGAAGTCCCAGTGTTCGACCAGATTGCCCGCCATCACCGCGCCGATCATCGTCCCCACGCCGGCGCTCAGACCGAGGATGCCGAACACCTTGCCGCGTTCGTTTTCGCCGGCCATCATGCCAACGAGGATGTTCAGTATCCCCAGTGCCAGCCCGCCCAGAAACCATCCCACACCCAACAGGAGCAGCAGCAAATTGATATTCGTCACTTCGCTCATCAGGAAAGAAAACGGGAAGGAGAACAAGGCAGCACCGGCGAGAATCTGCTTATGCCGCCCAACGCGGTTCGCAATCCAGCCACTACTAAACGTTCCGGCAGCCAGCGCCAGTTCGATCACCGCCAGCGACAGGCCGTTAGAAGACGGGTCTGCGCCGAGTCGTTGCAAATACAGGGGCAGCAGCGAAATCTGTGCGTTGCCCATCAAATAGGGAATCATCGAACAAACGAACAGCGCCGCGATCTGGCGTTTGGATATCATAGGGTGTGTTCCGATGGTGTGAAGGGAGAGTTAGGCCGATTGTAGCCGACAGCCGGGGAAATGTCATGCCGCCCAGCTCCCCTTCGCGGCGCGGGTTCAACGCCCGCTGCGGGTCAGGTCTTCGACGGTTGCCCACACGTGCTGGCGGATGGCGGGATCAACAACCGCTTTAGGCCATTCGGTAGGCTGGCAGCGGGTGTTGAAATACTGCCCATTCACGCTTTCAACAGCAGGTGATGATGCAAGGAACACGGATGACTGCGCCGCCTTCGCTGCCGATTTGCCACCATCGGGACGGACGAACCATTTGAACAGCGGCCAGATCAGGCGGGCTACACCGGGCAGCATATCGGGCGTGACGCTGCGCGTCATGGCAGTGCTGGCCTGACCGGGGTAGCACACGTTGCTGGTCATACTCGAACCGGCCACCCGCTGCGCGAATTCGTACATGACAGCCATCATCGCCAACTTGGTGTGCGAATAGTGATTCAGTCCCACAAACTCGCGTTCGGCCTGCAAATTGCCGGTATCAATCGGGGAATTGGCGCTGTGGCTGCCGCCCGTCACCGTGATGACCCGCGCCGCAGGGCTGGCCTGCAAACAGGGCATCAACTCCTGTGTGAGCAGGAAAGGCGCGACCACGTTCACCGCGAAATCTGCCTCAACCCCGTCTTGCGTCAGGCGGCGCTGCGCTTCTGCCAACCCTGCGTTGTTGATAAGCACATCCAACTGTTGATATTTCGCACGATACTGGCTGGCGATGGCTTTCACCCCGCTTCGCGTGGATAAATCCGCCGCCAGCACATCCACCTGCGGATTGCCGCTGGCCTGCCGGATTTCCTCGGCGGCGGTCTGCGCGCTGGCGAGATTGCGCCCTGTGATGATGACCGTTGCGCCGAGTCGGGCGAGGGCGAGCGCGGTCTGCTTGCCAATCCCGCCAGTTCCGCCGGTAATCAGAATGGTTCGCTTGTGCAAAAGCGTGTCAGTCATAGAACAACCTCCAGCGCACCGTATCCGGCGCAGCGGCAGACAGATCGAAAATAGCCAGTGATCGGGTTTATGAGTCTATGGGGGCATTGTAGCCGACAGCCGGGGAAATGTCATGCCGCCCCGCGAAGGGGGGTGGGGTTTTGAACCCTCGTCCCAAAATCCGAATACACCCATGTGCGGCGGATCGGCTCTGCCACCGGTACTAAAGCATCTCTATCTGCGCGGGCAGTTCCACATACGCGCCATAGCGTGCGACAGCCCCTTCAAGCAGGTTAGCATCCACCTCCAGCGGCTCGAACGGCTCGAACGTCAGCCGCACCGCGCCGCGCTTGATCGCCCGTTTCCATGTCGCCACCACCCGCCCATTGACCAGCAGAGTCGGATAAAACACGCCATTGCCGCCGGGACAGATGCGCTCCGCATACTGCGGTTCTAGCACGGCGCTGCGATCACGGTAGCCTAGCAGGTACTCATCAAACCCCGGCAGCAGATCACAACGGTGAACACGCTCCACCGCCGTCTGAGGGGGTCGCCAGCAAGTGACTCCGCCGATCACATCGGACACAAACCCGTCATCCAGTGCTTCGATACCCGCCCGCGCATCCCCTTTGGGCAGCCCTGCCCAATGTGCAAAATCGTCCACCGTAGCCGGGCCACGACTGCGGAAGTAACGCCGTGCCAGTTCAGCCAGCGCGTCAGCCCGGTTGAGGGGCGGCGCAGGCGGCACGACCGAATCAAATGTCATGAATAGCGGCTGACCGGCACGCATCACCCCCTGACACAGCAGCCCTTCCAGAGAGGCACGCTGGAGCATATAAATTCCGCGCTGCTTCGCGGTGGCTATTCCGTGTGTTTCGAGCATGGCGAACAACTCAGGGCGGGTTTTCGACCCCTCGTTGGTAAGGGCAGTCAGCAGTAGATCATTGGTGCGGCGAAAAACGGCATCGTCCAGTTCAAGCTGGCGGTAACGGGTGGCATTTCCGGCGATCAAACGGGGTGCCAGCAGCGGCAGCATCCAGCGCAGATCGGTCGCCGTGACCAGATGCAACGTGCCACGCATCAACCATGTGCGTAAGATTTGCCCTTCGGCAATCGCCTGTTCAACCTGCGCTTCGGTACACCCCGGCACGCGCAGCCCCAGTGACCACTTCGCGCCGGGATAATCCTGTCCCTGTATCGCGCCGAACCACGCCAGCGCCCCGGACGGTGTGCGGAAGGCGGTCTGCGTGATCTGATGATGGTGCAACCGCTGGCGAATGATCTCTGCAACCATTGGACTTCTCCCCTTCATACCGATTGACTAAGGATAACCTATCAGCCATTTCACGCCGGACATGAATCTATTACGAACTATAGATTTTTGTAGATTTTAGCGACAGGTGTTACCATCCCCTGCGGTTCTAGCAATTACGCAAACAGCAGCGCACAATTGCCGCTGAAAGGTACACCTGACCATTATGGAAAACATCGGCCTGCCCCTCGTTCTGTCTTTTGTCTCGTCAGTCATCACCGGCATCTTCTCATTCATCGTGCTGCGGCGCTGGTGGGAAAAACGCCGTCCACACCATCTGGCGTGGGGGCTGGGGCTGCTGTTCTACTTTGTCGGCACGCTCTCGCAGGTCATTTTGTCGTTCATCTGGAGTCCGCTGTTCTTCGGCCTGTGGTACTGGACGGGTGCGTTGATGGTGGCGGCATGGCTGGGGCAAGGCACGCTCTACCTGCTCATCCGGCGCGGCAACATCGCCCGCAACGCGCAGATGGCGCTCGTTCTCGTCAGCATCATGACCCTGCCCTGGACGCTGTTCCTGACCAAGTTCAACGAAGCCGCGTGGATGCCCGGTTCGGATATGACGCAGTTGTACCGCGACGAAGTGGATGCTGACGGGAATGTGGTACGGGAAGGCATCATGCCCGGCAAGGCCAGCGGCACGGTGCGCTTCTTCTCGCCTGTCATGAACACATGGGGGACGGTGCTGCTGGTGGGCGGCGCGATCTATTCGGCCTACATCTTCCGCCGCAAGAATATCATGCGTAACCGCGTGGTCGGCAACTGGCTGATTGCCCTCGGCGGCCTGTTGCCGGCAATGGGCGGTGCGCTCATCCGGCTAGGCGATCCGTCCTTCAAATACATCGGTGAACTGCTGGGGGCGATCTTCATCTTCTGGGGGTTCTGGCTGGCGACCAACGCGCCGGAGGATGAATCTCCCATCCACGTTGAAAAGGCAGTCTAAGGCATGAACCTCGGCAATTTTCTTCTGTTTCTGATCGGGGCGCATCACTGGGTCAGCCGGATCGGGCTGGGCGTGGCGCTCATCATGTTCGGAATCGGCGTGTACATCGGCCTGCTGCGGCACGGGGATGTCACGCGCTGGTATCGCAAGCTGGTGTACGGCGTGGCGGGCTTGATGGTCGTGCAAGCTCTGATGGGGCTGGCGATGTACCTGATCGGCGGACGACCATTCGAGGAAGTCCACCTGATCTACGGCTTCGGCGCGGCGCTGGCGCTGCCGTTCTTCATCTTCGTGGAAGTGACCGCCAAGAAACGCCCCGCAATGGGCAGCTACCTGTGGGGATTTGGCGTGCTGGCGGGGATTCTGCTGCGCGCCATGATGACCGGCGCAGCGGGATAAGGTTGCATTCCCCTATCTCCCTTTCAAGAATTGCTTTTTAAGGGACACGGCGCACGTCGTGTCCTTTTGCATTCCCTACAAACATTCGGTTATCGCTGTTAAGTTGCTTATGGCATCTAACTATTTCATTAGCACACCCAAAATGTTTCAATAGTATTTTATAACTAAACATTGCATTACGATAACAGAATAAATATAATAAAATCTATCGCTGAGGAACGTAAACCCAAGATCGAGTCGTCCGTTCAGCGTCCTTAGATTCAATTTCTTTTTTGGCAAAGTCCTACGAGGTGTCTCGTAGAACTATGGTTTTGATTAGGTTTTCCAAGTTCATCAAGTGCGCTATTTAAGGTGAACAAAATGATAACTTCCACACGCCCAATCATCCGTATGCTCGTCATCTTGCTCGTAGGGACGCTGCTGGCGTGGGGGACTATCCCTGTGCGTGCCGCCACGATCAACGTGACCACTACCGCCGACTCCGGCGCGGGTTCGCTGCGCGAGGCGCTCACCAATGCCGTAGCAGGCGATACGATTGACATCACAACTGCCGGCACGATTCAACTGTTGAGCAACCTGCCGAACATCACCGCCAACGGCCTGACGGTCAACGGCAATAGTGCGACGATCAGCGGCGGCACGAACATCCGCACCTTCACGATTGTCAGCGGTGCGAACGTGACGATCAATAACCTCACCATCCGTAATGGAAGTTGCACCAACGGGTGTCCATACGCTTCTAACGAAGGTGGTGGCATCTTAAATTATGGGACGGTGACGATCAACAACAGCACCGTCTCTAACAACAAGGGCGGTGGCATGTCAAACCGGGGAACGATGACAATCAACGATAGCACCGTCTCCAGTAATCCAGCGACCACCGGCGGTGGCATCACAAACCGGGGGACGCTAACGATCACCAATAGCACCGTCTCCAGTAATTCAGCGATCACCAACGGCGGCGGCATCTACAACGAGCGGACGCTAACGATCACCAATAGCACTGTCTCCAGTAATTTAGCGACCAACGGCGGCGGCATCTACAACGCCAGCGGGACACTGACGCTCACCAACAGCACCCTCTCCGGCAATTCAGCGCCCATCAACGGCGTCGGCATCTACAACAACAACGGGGCGAGGCTGACACTCAGCAGCAGCACCCTCTCCAACAATCCTCCCGGCGGTAACAAAACCAGTATCTACAACAATGGGACGTTGACAATCATCAACAGCTTGCTCAATAAAGCGGCGAACTGTGCTGGAACAGGAACAATCAGCAGCAACGGGGCGGCTTACAATCTGGCGGATGATGCGTCATGCGGCGCGGGGGTGACGCAGGTGGCCTCGCTCGGACTCGGCACACTCGGCGCGAACGGCGGCTCCACGCAAACCGTCCCGCTGCTGACGGGCAGCGTGGCGATTGGCGCGGGAAACGTGGCAAACTGCCCTGCCACTGACCAGCGCGGCATAGCCCGCGTATCCGGCTATCCCTGCGATAGTGGCGCATTTGAAACTATCAGCCCGAAGGTCGCACAGACTTCCGGTTCAACCCTCACCGCCGAAGCGGGCGCGACGGATACCTTCACTGTTGTGCTGAATGTGCAACCCACCGCCGATGTCACCGTCCCCATCAGCAGCACCGATACCACCGAAGGCACGGTCAGCCCCGCGTCGCTCACCTTCACCAGCGCCAACTGGAACACGCCGCAGACTGTCACCCTCACGGGTGTGGACGATAGTGTGGACGATGGCGACCAGAGCTATAGCATCACCATCGGCGCAGCAACCAGTGCTGATGCCAACTACAATGGTCAGTCCGGGCGGAGCATCAGCGCCAGCAACACGGATAACGATACGGCGGGTGTCACCGTAGCGCCCACCAGCGGACTCGTCACGACTGAAGCAGCAGGCGGGACAGCGACCTTCACGGTAGTACTCACCAGTCAGCCCACCGCCGATGTCACGATGGCGCTGACCAGCACGAACACCGCCGAAGGCACGGTCAGCCCCGCCTCTCTCACCTTCACCGCCGCCAACTGGAACACGCCGCAAACCGTCACCGTCACGGGCGTGGACGATAGTGTGGATGACGGCGACCAGAGTTACAGCATCACACTGGCGAACGCCACCAGCGCCGATGCCAACTACAGCGGCAAATTCGGGTCGAGCGTCAGCGCCAGCAACACTGATGACGACACAGCGGGCCTCACCGTCACCGAGAGCAACGGCAGCGCCCTCACCACCGAAGGCGGCGGCACGGATACTTTCACCGTCGTGCTGAACTCAAAACCGAGCACCAACGTCACGATTGCGCTGACCAGCACGAACACCGCCGAAGGGACGGTCAATCCGGCCTCGCTCACCTTCACCGCCGCCAACTGGAACACGCCCAAGA
>CAIPFY010000028.1 GCA_903864435.1 uncultured Chloroflexota bacterium
CGGACGGCAGCGCCCGCCGCCTGCGCAAGCTATAGGTGGTGGTCTTTAGGCTATCGCATCAAATTTTGATAGGTTCTCGAACAATCATAACGGACACCCAACGAGCGTCCGCTTGCCCCTGCCGTCACCCCCACCCCTCGCCCACACGATGAGCATACCGTTCGCTCGGCGTCCCTACAGGCCACGCCTGACTCTTTGCGACTTTGCAGTAAATTCTGATGTGATAGTCGTGGCATACTTATCTTAATATTTGACAATGTTACTTAATAGTCGTAACATCATTACCTGCATACGGTGTTCGATGAATTTCATTTAATTAAATTTCAGTCTAAAGGAAATGACCATGATCTATGCTTTGCCAAATACGTCTGAAGCGAAGGTTCAATTCAAATCCCAGTACGATAATTTCATCGGCGGGAAATGGGTTGCACCGGTCAAAGGTGAATACTTTGATAACGTTACCCCGATCACAGGCAAGCCCTATACTCGCGTTGCCCGTTCGACGGCAGAGGACATTGAACTGGCGTTGGATGCGGCCCATGCCGTCGCCGATTCTTGGGGGCGCACGTCCGTAACCGAACGCGCCAACATCCTCAACAAAATCGCGGATCGCATTGAGGCCAACCTAGAAGCACTGGCCTATGCTGAAACCGTAGATAACGGAAAGCCCATCCGCGAAACTCTGGCTGCCGACATTCCCCTCTCTGCCGATCATTTCCGCTATTTCGCGGGTTGCATTCGCGCCCAGGAAGGGACGCTGGCGGAACTGGACGAGAACACCGTTGCCTACCACTTCCATGAGCCGCTGGGCGTCGTGGGTCAAATCATCCCCTGGAACTTCCCTATTCTGATGGCGGCATGGAAGCTCGCTCCGGCGCTGGCGGCGGGGAACTGCGTGGTTCTCAAGCCCGCTGAACAGACACCCGTGAGCATCCTCGTTCTGATGGAACTGATTGCCGACCTGCTGCCCCCCGGTGTCCTCAATGTCGTCAACGGGTTCGGCTTGGAAGCCGGTAAGCCGCTGGCCTCGAACAAGCGAATTGCAAAAATCGCCTTCACCGGCGAAACCACCACTGGCCGTCTGATTATGCAATATGCCAGCCAGAACATTATTCCGGTTACGCTGGAACTGGGCGGTAAGTCTCCGAATATCTTCTTCGAGGATGTGCTGGCGGCGGATGATGATTTCTTTGATAAGTCTATCGAAGGGTTCGTGCTGTTTGCCTTCAATCAGGGCGAAGTTTGCACCTGCCCGTCGCGTGCCTTGATTCAGGAATCCATCTATGACAAATTCATGGAACGGGCAATTCAGCGCGTTAAGGCGATCCAGCAGGGCAACCCGCTCGACACCAGCACGATGCTGGGCGCGCAGGCCTCTCAAGAACAAATCGAGAAGATTCTGTCCTACTTGGACATCGGCAAGCAGGAAGGCGCTCAGTGTTTGACCGGTGGCGCACGCGCTGTTTTGGACGGCGACCTGAGCGAGGGATACTACGTTCAGCCAACGGTCTTCACGGGTCACAATAAGATGCGTATCTTCCAAGAGGAGATTTTTGGGCCGGTGGTATCCGTCGCAACCTTCAAGGACGAAGCGGAAGCCCTGTCCATTGCGAACGATACGCTTTACGGTCTGGGTGCGGGCGTGTGGAGCCGTGATGGCAACCGCGCTTACCGCATGGGGCGCGGCATCAAGGCCGGGCGCGTGTGGACAAATTGCTACCACGCCTACCCTGCTCACGCGGCGTTTGGCGGTTACAAGCAGTCCGGCATCGGTCGTGAAACCCACAAGATGATGCTTGACCACTATCAGCAGACCAAGAACCTGCTCGTCAGCTACTCACCCAAGGCGCTCGGATTCTTCTAGTCCTATTCGTATTGAGGGGAGAGATGCGGGTGCATCTCTCCTTGATCTGGAATCTGGGGGAACAGCATGGTTGAGAGAGTTATTGCGACCGAAGCAGCCCTTCAACTGATCGAAAAACTGAAGGCGAAATATGGCGCGTTGATGTTTCATCAATCGGGCGGCTGTTGTGATGGCAGTTCACCGATGTGCTACTCGCTAGGCGAGTTTCTGGTGGGCGATGCGGATATGTTACTCGGAGAAATTGGGTCATGCCCGTTTTACATGAGCCACGCACAATTTCAATACTGGAAGCACACGCAGCTCATCATTGATGTGGTACCGGGGCGCGGCGGGATGTTTTCGTTAGAAGGCCCGGAGGGGTTGCGGTTTCTAACTCGGTCAAAGCTGTTTACCGAGGAAGAACTGGCTGATCTGGGCGTTGAACGGATTCAACTTGGCACCACCCCGCTAGACCTTTCCAACTTCACTGTGCCGGGGGCAACCAAGCCCGGTTGAGGCCGCGTCGCCTATTCACCTCATCGAACTCCTGCCCGCCTCGCTTGAATAATGCGTCGCAAGGCGCATTTCGCGCCGCTGTGCTACACTCGAAAATTATCCACTATTCCTCTGTTCAGAGCGTACAACCCGATTATGAGCGATTCGCCGCTGCCGCTGGCAAAAATTACATGGACACACCCCCAAACGGAAGTGGTGCAGGAATTCGTCCTGACAGAAGGCGCCACCGCCACGATTGGGCGGCAAGCCGGGAATGACATCTGCATTCCCGAACAGCATGTCTCGCGCCAACATGCCGTCATCAACTATCGCGATGGCATCTTCATGATTACCGATCTGGGGAGCGCCAACGGAACCTTTGTCAACGATATGCAGTTGACCGCCGCCTTCCCGCTGGCTTCCGGTGATGTCATCCGGCTGTATGTGCCGGTGCTTCAGTTTTCGGCAGCCGTCACCGAAGAAGATCAGCGTGCTGCCGAGGAGATGGGAACGCTCATCACCGCCACCACCAGCACCGGCAAGGGCAAGCTCATCATCAGCAACGGCCCGCAGGAAGGCCACACCATTCCGCTGCTGCTCAAGCGCGTCACCGTCGGGCGAGCGACCAGCAAAGCCACATGGGAAATCGGCCTGCAAGACCCCTCGGTGTCGCGGCCTCATGCGCGTCTGGAATTGATCGAGCAGAACTGGGTGGTCTATGACATGGGAAGTTCCAACGGAACGCTGGTGAACAATGTCATGATTAACGAGAAGGGGCGCGTGCTGAAGGATGGCGATATTATCACCTTCGGAGCCACCATCGTTCTGTTTCGCGGGGGGTAGCTCCGAAGGCCGTAGCGGTCAGTCCACAATCCATCCGGCAGCGGTTAGGCTGCTTGGCCGCCGCTGAAGCGGTCACGGGCAACCATCACGCCGCCCACCAGCAGCACCGCGCCCGCGCCCAACAGCAGGATGAGGGTACTCAGGCCAGCCGGAGGCGCCTCGGTGGTTTCGGCAGCGGCAGGGGCAGCTTCGGGCGTGGCTTCCTGCGCGAACGCGGGTAGGGCGTTCAACAGCAGGCACAGCGCGAACACAACAGCAGCTTTCTTCAGCGCGGGCATAACGCATCTCTCCTTACGGGTCACTGTCCATCCGACAGGCTGGTATCACGGTGAATACTTTCATTGTACCGCACAAGGCGGCAGGCTTCTATGCGTATCTGGAACCGTATTGGGTTGCTTGACTCGCATACCCAGAATCTATTATAATTCCCGGTAATCAAAGTCGTTATAAAATAAAAATCGCCATCAATCGTTCCCTTACATTTCCGGTTTTTCGCCCTACTTTACGTCAATTGCCAGCAAACACCACAATAGTCCTTTGAAACAATTCTAACCCGCAGCAACACTATAAAGAGGGAGACGTTCTATGAAACACGTTCATTGGGTTCTCGCTCTGATGATGTTCGGAGCAATGAGTCTTGGGATGCCGTCTGTTGTTCCCGCGCAGGACGCTGCCGCTCTGTCGCTGGCTGAAACGGGGCTTTACGATGTGGTGGGGCGGCAGTCGTTCAGCTTGATGGATGAAACCCGCGACCGCGAAGTGACAGGGTATATCTGGTATCCCTCTGGCAGCAGCGCCAGTCGTCGCCCCGGCCCGATCGTTCCCAAAAATGATCTGCCGGCTGCTGCCGATGCCGCGCCTTACCCGTTGGTGATCTATTCGCATCCTAAAACGGGGGATGGCGTGGATGCAAACTTTACGCTGGGGCTTGCGCCGCAGTTGGCCTCCTATGGATTTGTCGTCATTTCCGTCAATCACAAGGATCCGGCCAATCGCTTCCTCAGCATCGTTCACCGTCCGATGGATATTCTGTTTGTGTTGAACCAGTTCGCCAGCAGCGAAAATTCATGGTCGGGACTGATCAACTTTGAAAAAGTCGGCATCGCTGGCTACTCGTTGGGCGGGACGGCCGCGATGCTGCTCACGGGAGCGAGTATTGATCCACTGGCATTGAGCGAGTTCTGTGCCAGCACCGACAACGCTGGTTGGGCGACCTGTGACATTAGTGAGGAAATATGGCAGGCTGTGCTGGATGAGCGTGCGAAATTCGATCCGCCCCTCGTCGAGGGCGAAATATGGCCACCTTATACCGATAGTCGCATCGCTGCTGTCATGCCGATAGCACCTTGTATGGGGCCTTTCTTTGGAGAG
>CAIPFY010000029.1 GCA_903864435.1 uncultured Chloroflexota bacterium
GGGGTGAGGTTTTGCGGCTACGTCACTTGTTAAACTTGCTGCCGCCGCCGAAGATGTTGGCAGGCAACTTGAACCCGTGTTCTTTCAGGCGATCTTCAAAGTTCGGGCGGAAGCCGGACGCTTCCAACTGACCGCCGCCAGCATGGGAATAGCCTTGCCCCGTAAAACCCGGCGTCCTGTACACGAACACATCTTGTAGGGTGATGTTTTCGCCTTCCATGCCCTGCACTTCGGTGATCTGCACGACCTTGCGGCTGCCGTCCTTCAAGCGGCTTTGCTGGATAATCAGGTTCACCGCCGCCGCAATCTGCCGCCGGATGACCAGCACCGGCAAATCCATACCTGCCATCAAGCACAGCGTTTCCAGACGGGCGCAACAGTCACGCGGATTGTTGCTGTGGACGGTGGTTAGCGAACCGTCGTGACCGGTGTTCATGGCTTGCAGCATGTCCAGCGCCTCACCCGAACGGCACTCACCAACGACGATGCGATCCGGGCGCATACGCAGCGCCCCCTTCACCAGATCGCGGATGGTCAGCCGTCCGGTGACGCCATCCCCACCGGGCAGGGGCGGCGCGGTTTCGAGGCTGACGACATGCCGCTGCGTGAGCTGAATTTCCGCCGCGTCTTCGATAGTCAGGATGCGCTCATCTTCGGGAATGAACGAACTGAGTACGTTGAGCAGGGTGGTTTTACCGGAACCCGTACCGCCCGAAACCACGATGTTCAGCCGCGACACGATGCACGCTTCCAGAAATTCGCCCACTTCTTTCGTGAACGACCCGAATTTAACGAGGTCAGCCACCGTCAGCGGTTTGGACGGGAATTTACGAATGGTCATGGTCGTGCCTTTGAGCGCCGAGGGCGGCATCACCAGATGCACGCGGGAGCCATCCGGCAGGCGGGCATCCACCATCGGGTTCGCCCGGTTGAACACACGCCCCAGCGGGCGCACGATGCGCTGCGCCGTCCACTGCACATGATCCTCGTCGTCAAACACGATCTCGTTCTCGCGCAGTTTGCCCTTCTGCTCCGCGAAAATCATGTCCGCGCCCGTGACCATAATTTCAGAGATGGACTTGCTCTGCACCAGCGGCTCAATCGCGCCGAAGCCCATCAGGTCGTTCAGCACCGCCTCTTTGAGCGATTCAAATTCCTCGGCGGAGAGGGGCAGGTTCATCTTTTGCAGGATGGTCTTTAAGCGACCCACCAGCAGGGCTTCCTTTTCGGCATCGCCCCGGTTCCACTGATCGGCTTCATCAGGAGTCGCCAGCAGTTTAGGCCGAATTTGCTTGCGCAGCGTGGTCAACTTGGCGGACAGGCGAATCTTTTCGACAGGAGCCGATTCCGCCGGATGCTCCACCTTCACTTCCGGCTTGGGTTCCGGCTTGGGCGGTTCCTCCGGTGGGGGAACCGGCGGGGACATATCTAACGGGCTGCGCTGTTCAGCTTCTTTGCGAGCTTGCTCACTGATTCGGCGTTGTAGAAACGACATAGGAACGCGCCTTTTCAGGTTTCACGGTCGAACATTTTTAGTCTACACGAAATAGATGCCGAATGGTGTAAACTTTTCCCAAAAAAAATTAGAATTCAACAGGCACAAGCGGATGTGCTTGCTCAATGAATATGCGGCCTCGTTTGCGCCCCCCCGAATATTCCCTGTTGCAGCAAAGTTGCCCGGATTTGCTCGTTTTTGAGGATGAAAGCAGGCGCATTTTGAGGTAGAATAACCCACGTCCGTTGTATGCTTGGCTGCTAAAATTGGTTTGACATATAGATTCCAGTATGTTAATCTCGCCCGGTCTTATTGTTCAGAATGGCACAAAGTCCATCCATCCCGGAGAGCATTATGGCTTTGCAAGAGTTCGCACCAATCGGGGCGCTTATTCTGTTGGCGGTGCTGGTCGCTTTCATCGTGGTGACTATTTCCAGTTTGTTCGGTCCTTCCCGGCCTAGCGAACGGAAAGCCGCCCCTTATGAAAGCGGTATGAAGCCGATTGGCCCTGCCAACCGTCGCCTCCCAGTTAAGTTCTATTTGATCGCTGTCTTGTTCATCATCTTCGATGTGGAAGCTATCTTCTTCCTGCCGTGGGCGGTGGAACTACGTGATCTGGGTATGTACGGCTTACTGGTTATGGGCGTGTTCCTTATCATCCTCACGATTGGTTTCATTTATGAGTGGAAGAAGGGAGCGATGGAATGGGAATAATCAGCTCTAAACTCGGCAATCTGGGCGTGGTCACGACCACGCTTGACCAAGCGATCAACTGGGGACGCACGGGCGCGATGTGGCCGCTGCTGTTCGGGTTGGCTTGCTGCGCGATTGAATACATGAGTACGCAGGCTTCCAATTATGACCTGTCGCGCTTCGGCATGGAATTGAACCGCGCCAGCCCCCGTCAGGCCGATCTGCTGATTGTCTCCGGTCGCTTGACCCGCAAGATGGCTCCGGTGGTGCGCCAGTTGTACGATCAAATGGCCGCGCCCAAGTGGGTGATTGCGATGGGCGATTGCGCTTCGTGCGGCGGCGTGTACAACAACTACGCCATCGTGCAGGGCGCGGACGAAATCATTCCGGTGGATGTGTACGTGGCTGGTTGCCCGCCGCGTCCCGAACAACTGCTGCACGGCATTCTGACGCTGCACGAAAAGATTAAGGGCGAAAGCATCCGCGATTGGGCGGCTCCGGTCGAAACGATCCGCGTCTAACACAGACGCCCACAACAGCATGTGTGACCTGAAACGCCCCGCCAGCGCGGGGCTGCGGCTTGAAAAGTGAAGGATGGCATTCGGATGATCATTCCACAAGCATTAGACCCGGTGACTGCGCTCAAGCAGGCCATGCCTGACGCGGTAGAAGATGTGCGTGAATACGGCGGCGACATCACCATCGTGGTCAAGCCGGATCATCTTCAGGCGGTCAGCCAGTACCTGCGCGATACCAGCGGGCTGGTCTATAACTTCCTATCGGATGTGAGCGCCGTAGACTACTACCCCGACTATAACCGTCCGGGGCGTTTTGGCGTGTCGTACCACATCCTCTCGCTGCTGTACAAGCGCCGTCTGCGCGTGAAGGTGTATCTGCCGGAAGAAGCGCCGAGTGTAGCCACCGTCACGACGATTTGGCCGGGCGCGAACTGGCTGGAACGCGAAATTGCCGACATGATGGGCATTGATTTCGTGGGGCATCCTGACCTGCGCCGCCTGCTCATGCCGGACGACTGGCAGGGACACCCGCACCGCCGCGATTACCCGCTGGGCTATGAAACGGTCATGTTCTCGTTCAATGCGGACGAGATCATGAAGCACAAGCCACACGCGACCGATTAACCTGAATATGACGATCACGGGCTGTTGCATGGTTCAACAGCCTTTTTAGTGGGATGGATGGAGCGAACGCATGGCGCTGCAAACGGCTGCGAATACAAATGATCCAATGGCAGAGTGGGCGGGCAGCCTCGAACAATTGAAGGGGCTTGTCACCGAACGGGCGCTGACGGGCGAAACCATGCTGTTGAACATGGGGCCGCACCACCCCAGCACTCATGGCGTGCTGCGCTTGCTGCTGGAACTGGATGGCGAAGAAGTCATCACCTGTCTGCCGGATATTGGCTTCCTGCACACCGGCATCGAGAAGAACATCGAGTCCAAGTCCTACGAGAAGGCGGTGCCTCTCACCGACCGTATGGACTATCTGGCTCCCATGTCGAACAACACCGCGTACTGTCTGGCGGTGGAAAAGCTGGTCGGCCTGCAAGTGCCGGAACGCGCCCAGATTATGCGCGTGATCTGCCTTGAGATGACCCGCTTGAACAGTCACCTCGTCTGGTTGGGAACGCACGCGATTGACCTCGGCGCGATGAGCGTGTTCCTGTACTGCTTCCGCGAACGCGAAGAGCTGCTGAAGATGTTCGAGATGCTCAGCGGTCAGCGTATGATGGGTAGCTACATGCGCCCCGGCGGTGTGTGGCGCGACTTCCCGCCCGAATTCCTGCCGATGCTCGAAAACTTCCTCGGCTATTTCCCCTCCCGCGTGGACGATTACGAAGCTCTACTCACCAAGAACCCGATCTGGATGGATCGTACTCAGGGTGTGGGCGTGATCGAACCGGAGAAGGCGATGGCGTGGGGCGTCAGCGGCCCCAGCCTGCGCGGTAGCGGCGTGGCGTGGGACTTGCGCAAGTCCATGCCCTACAGCGGCTACGATATGTTCGATTTCAACGTGCCGGTAGGCGAACATGGCGATGTGTACGATCGCTTCATGGTGCGTATCCGCGAAATGCGCGAGAGCGTGAAGATCATGCAGCAGGCCATCAAGCGACTGCCGGCTAAAGGGCCGTTCCGTTCGGACAACCGCAAGTTCGTGCCGCCCCCGCGTGCCGAACTCGGTCAGAGCATGGAAGCGGTCATCCACCACTTCAAGCTGTGGACGGAAGGTTTCGCCGCGCCGGACGAAGAAGTGTTCGTGGCGATTGAAAGCCCGCGCGGCGAATTGGGCTGCTATCTGCATGGCACGGGCGGCAACAAACCGCGCCGCGTGCATTTCAAAACTCCGTCGTTCATGCACATCAGCTCGCTGCCGGTGATGACGCACGGGCATTTGATCGCCGATCTGGTAGCGATCGTGGGCAGCGTGGACGTGGTTCTGGGCGACTGTGACCGGTAGGGTTAGGACAAACACGATGGCTTTGAAAGACAAACACGCCAAGCAGATCGAAGCGACCTTCGCCAAGTACCCCGACAAGCGTTCGGCGGTCATGCCGCTGCTGCATCTGTCGCAGCAGGAATACGGCTGGGTCAGCCCGGAAGGGATCGAGGAAGTAGCCGGATTGTGCGAGATGGATCCCACGCAGGTGCGGTCTATAGCCGGCTTCTACACCATGTATTCCGAGGAACCGAAGGGTAGATATTGGCTTCAGGTCTGCACCGACCTGTCCTGCGCGTTGTGCGGCGCGGACAAGTTCTACGAGGACTTGAAGAAAGAACTGAACGTCGAAGATGGCGGCACCACCGAGGACGGCGTGTTCACCGTCGAGCATGTGATGTGCCTCGCCGCCTGCGATAAAGCGCCGATGCTCCAGTGCAACTTCCACTTTGAAGAAAATCTGGACATGGACAAGATGCGAACGAAGCTGGCGGCGTGGCGTGCCGAGGCTGCCAAGAACAAAGCGTAGACCACTTGCGGCAGACTGCGCCCGTCGGTAACGCCCCGTATCCGGCACGCAGTCCCGATTACACCGAAGCGAACCGGGCAGAATGGGGAAATGTGACGTATGTATATTTTGTATCGCGGGCGCGAAGTCAAGAACATTCATAAGTTCGATGTGTACACCGAACACGGCGGCTACGAGGGTCTGAAGAAGGCGCTCGGCATGAAGCCCGCCGAGGTGATCGAAACCGTCAAGGCCAGCGGTTTGCGCGGGCGCGGCGGCGCGGGGTTCTCCACCGGTATGAAGTGGAGTTTCATCCCGCAGAGCGAACCGGTCAAGTATGTGGTGGTGAACGCTGACGAAAGCGAAACCGGCACCTTCAAAGACCGCGAAATTATGGAAACCAACCCGCACCAACTTATCGAAGGCGCGATGATCTGCGCGTGGGCGATTCAGGCCAAAGCGGTCTACATCTACCTGCGCGGCGAGTTCTGGGATGTGGCGCACGAACTGGACAAGCGCATTGCAGAAGCGCGTAAAGCCGGTTTCGTGGGCGACAATGTGATGGGCAGCGGTTGGTCGTGCAACGTGTACACCCACCTCGGCGCGGGCGCGTACATCTGCGGCGAAGAAAGCGCCCTGCTGGAAAGCCTCGAAGGAAAATTGGGGCAGCCCCGCGTGCGTCCGCCCTTCCCCGCGCAAAAAGGCGGCGGTCTGTATGGCGAACCGACGGTGGTGAACAACGTCGAAACGCTGACGAACGTCCCCTGGATCGTCACCAACGGCGCGGACGAATATAAGAAGATCGGCACCGAGCAAAGCCCCGGCACCAAGATTTTCTGCGTCAGCGGGCATGTGGAAAAACCGGGCAACTATGAGTTGCCGATGGGCGTGACCTTCCGCGAACTGCTGTACACGCATGCGGGCGGCGGCAAGGGCGGACGCAAGATCAAGGCCATCCTGCCGTCAGGCGGGTCAGGGCCGATCATCCGCGTGACCGAAGAAGTGCTGGATACCAAGCTGACCTACGAAGATTTGGGCAAAGTTGGCTCGATCCTCGGTTCGGCTTCTATCATCGTGATGGATGAAACGGTGGACATCTCGTGGGTGGCCGCCCGCATCATCAAGTTCTTCAAGCACGAGAGCTGCGGCAAGTGTACGCCCTGCCGCGAAGGCACGTACTGGCTGGACAAGCTGATGGATCGCGTGATGGAAGGCCGCGCCACACAGGCCGATCTTGATCTGGTGAACAACGTCGCCAAGAACATGGCCGGCATGACGCTGTGTGCGCTGGGCGATTTCGCCGCCAACCCGATCATTCACACCATCAAGAACTTCCCGGAAGATTTCAAGCAGCACCTCGCGCCGGCGGGTAAAGCACCCACCCGCGCCGGAGCAGCGGACTAACCCGCGTGGAGGATAACACCCTTCCGCCCGAACTCGCGCCGGAGCAGCGCGGAGATGAAGATGCGCCATCCGGTTCGCCCGTCGAAACCGAAGTCCGCGCAGAACCGCCCCCGCAGGAAACGGCAGAACCGGAAGCGGTGACTCTCCAGCAGGTTGCAACCCCGACGGCATGGAACCGGCTGCGGCGGTTGTTGGGGTGGGCAGGCGCGGAAGAACGGTTGAACGACCTCAACCGCGCCATCGAAGAAGCGCCTACCGCCGCAGTCAACTACCTGTTGCGCGGTGAACTGTATCTGGCGCAGCGGGAGCAGCAGCAGGCGCAGGCCGACCTTGAACAGGCGGTTGCGCTGGCAGAAGGTGAATACGCCGCAGCGGATTGGGGCTTTGGCGCACAGGCGGTACAGGATCGTGCGCTGGCGGGTTTACGCAAACTCGCGGCGACCCATCCGGCAGAATAAAGCAGAATCGTAATTTGACCGAGTTTTGGCTACACTAGGCCAATTCCAACGAACAGATTGTGAGCGCAGGACGCGACGATGGTAACGAACATCACCAACACAGTCACCATATTTATTGACGGCAAAGAGTATCAGGTTCAGGCAGGCGCGAATCTGGTGGATGTCGCCAAATGGATCGGCAACGACATCCCCGTGTTCTGTTACCATCCCAAGATGTCGCCAGTGGGCATGTGCCGCATGTGCTTGGTCGAATTGGGGTCGGCTTTCGATCCTAAGGCCAAGGCCATCGTGCGCGATGAGCAGGGCAACCCTTCGATTAAGTGGCAGCCCAAGCTGCAAACGGCCTGCACCCAGAAGGTGAGCGACGGGCTGGCAATTCGCACCAATACCCCGGTGGTAGACGCGGCGCGGCAGAACGTGGTGGAATTTATCCTCACCAGTCACCCGCTGGACTGCCCGATTTGCGACAAGGGCGGTGAATGCCCGCTGCAAAACCTGACGATGGAACACGGCTCCGGTTCCACTCGTATGCAGTACACCGACAAGCAGCACCTCGACAAGCATGTGCCGCTGGGCGACCTGATTTTCCTCGATGAAGAACGCTGTATCCAGTGCGCCCGCTGCATCCGCTTTCAGGATGAAGTGGTGGGCGACGATGTGCTGGCCTTCCACGAACGCGGACGCCGCCTGCAAATCATCACCAGCAGCGAACCCGGTTTCGACAGCTATTTCAGCGGCAACACCACCGACATTTGTCCGGTGGGTGCGCTCACCAGCGCGGACTTCCGCTTCGGCGCTCGTCCGTGGGAACTGACCGAAGTGCCGAGCATTTGCCCGTTCGACGCGGCAGGCTCCAACATCAGCCTCAGCACCCGCCTTGACCGCGACTCCGGCGGCAAGGCCGTCATCAAGCGCGTGATGCCCCGTCAGAACGAATATGTCAACGAAATCTGGATTTCCGACAAAACCCGTTTCGGTCATCACTTCACCCGTGACGCGCAAACCCGTCTGCTGCAACCCAAGATTGGGCGCGGCGACAAGATGAGCAACGCCAGCTGGGCGGAAGCCATCCAGCGCGTAGCCGACGACCTGAAGGCCGCCGGTGCAGATGTAGCCGCCATCGCGGGTAGCAGCCTGAGCAACGAGGATTTGTGGGCGCTGCGCGGTCTGGTGAATGGACTGGGCGGGAGCAAGTTGGGCGTATGGCCGCCCACCCATGCCGGCGCTGATCTGGTAGCGCAGGTGGGTGTGGGGAATGACACCAACCTCGGCAAGCTCGGTAAGGGCGATGCCGTCCTCGTGGTGGCAAGCGACCTCGAAGAAGAAGTTCCCATCTGGCGGCTGCGCATCAAGCAAGCGCACGATCGCGGCGCGTATGTGGTGGTGATGAACGCCCGTGCGACCCGCATGGACGACTTCGCCAGCGAAACCATCCGTTACGACTATCCCGAAGCGGCGGGCGCGATTGCCCTGCTGCGCGAAAAATATGCCGACTACGCCAAGAAGCTGACCGAAGCCAAGAACCTGATCGTGGTGGCGGGCGCGGAAGGGCTGACGCTGGACGGTAGCCGCGCACTGATGCAGGCCGCCGCCAACTTCCTGATCGAAAGCGGGCATGTGGGCAAAGCCAATAACGGCCTGCTCTCGCCCCTCCCCGGCGCGAACGGCATGGGTCAGCACTATCTGGGCTTCTCGCCGGAAGCCACACAGGACATCATGCAGAACCCGCCGAAGGCGCTGATCGTGGCGCAGGCCGACCTGCTGCTGGACGATCCGCAGGCGAAGGCGTGGCTTGGCAAGGTCAAGACGGTGGTCTACCTGTCGCTGTTCAACGAAGAAGCGCCGGATTGGGCGACTGCCGCCCTGCCCGCGCAGAGCTTCGCCGAACGCGATGGCTCGTTCGTGAACGGTGAGCGCCGCGTGCAGCGGTTCTACACCGGACAGGGGCCGATGGGCGAGGCGCTCCCCGCGTGGCAAATCCTGTCGCGCCTCGGTGAAAAACTGGGGCAGAGCAAGGCCAAAATGTCGGCGGCGGCGATCATGGGCGACATCGTGAAGAACGTCCCGGCCTTTGCGGGCTGTGGCTACCCTGAACTCGCCAAAGTCGAACGCCAGTTCCCGGAAGTGGGCGGCAGCGACCTGTATTACGGCGGCACAGCCTACCAGAACAAGGGTGGCGTGGGCGTGCAAATCGCCTCGGCAGCCGAATCGGGCGCTGTCCAACCCGGCAGCGTGAGAGAAGTCAAACTGCCCGCGCACAAGGGTAAGCTGCTGGTCGTGCCGACCACGCGCCTGTACAACCGCGAACGGGTTTTCCGTTCGGCGGAACTGGTTCACCCGCGTGTGCCGGATGCCTTTGTGGAAATCAACCATGACGATGCCAAGAAGCTCGGCATCCATAATGGCGACATGGTGAACGTGGTGGTGGAAAACGCGCAACCGGTACGCGCCCGCGCCCATGTCAACGGCGGCGCACCGAAAGGCAGCATCGTTCTGCCGCGCCACCTGAGCGATAATCCCGCCCCGCTGAGTATTGCGGTGGCTGAAGTCGTTAAAGCCTGATACTGTGCATGTCCGGGGACATGAGGTAGTCGTAGAAAAGGTCAAAGTGTATGGCTGAATCCACAATGGGAAGCAAACCAACGCAGGGAGGGTTCCGTCCCAATCTGCTGATGATCGTCGGCGGGTTAATCGTTATAGCGATCATCGCCCTCATCGTGCTGAATATCAACGGGATCGTCACCGGGCTGGGCAATGCCCTGACGTTCGTGTTCACGCCGAACACCCGCGTTGACCCGACCAAAGTGGTCGTGTGCAGGGACGACTCGACCTGCTCGACCATCCACGCCTTCGTGTATTCGCTGATCTTGCTGCTGGTGGTCATCACCGGTTTCGCCTATACCACCCTGCTCGAACGCCGCTTCATTGCGTTCTTTCAGGCGCGTGTCGGCCCGAACCGCGTGGGGCCGGGCGGTTTCCTGCAACCGGCGGCGGATGCGGTCAAGCTGATTACGAAGGAAGACATCACCCCGTCGGGCGTTTCGTTCGCGGTGTGGTTCATGGCGCCGATGATTAAGGTGGTTCCGGTGCTGGTCGTACTGGCGGTTATCCCGCTGGGGCCGGACATCCTGCTGCCATGGTTCGATGGCAAGTGGTATCAAATTCCGCTAGGTCTGGTGGATATTAACGTCGGCATCCTGTGGCTGCTGGCGATCACCAGCATTGGCACGTATGGTATCGTGCTGGCGGGCTGGTCGAGCAACAACAAGTATTCGATGCTGGGCGGCCTGCGTTCAACCGCACAGATGATTAGCTACGAACTGAGCCTCGGCCTGACGATGGCGGTTCCGGTGATGATCGTGGGCAGCATGAGCCTTGTGGACATCACACACGGTCAGCCGATGATCTGGAACTGGTTCATTTTCCAGAACCCGCTGGCGGCGGCGGTGCTGTTCATCGCGCTGCTGGCTGAAATCAGCCGTTCGCCCTTTGATCTGCCGGAAGCCGAGCAAGAACTGACCGCCGGTTTCATGACCGAATACAGCGGCATGAAGTTCGCCCTGTTCATGATGGGCGAGTATCTGGGCATGATCGCCGTCAGCATGATTGCCTCGGTGCTGTTCTTGGGCGGGTATCAGGACGGCTTCGGCCTCGTGAACAATGTGCCGATCCTCGGCCCGCTGGTGATGATCGGCAAAATCGTCCTGTTCCTGCTGTTCATGATCTGGATTCGCGCTACACTCCCGCGTATCCGGTACGATCGCCTGATGCACTTCGGCTGGAAGGTCATGCTACCGCTGGCGCTGGTGTCTGTCGTTTGGACGGCTGTGGCGCTGGTGTTGGGTGACGAATTCGGCGGCACGACGGCCTATGGCATCGCCGCTGGCATCCTGTTCGTGGTGGTGGCGGCCTTCGGTGTGCTTTACCTGCGCCGTCTGGGCAAGGAAGACGGAACCGAAGATGACCTCGTGAACGATCCGATCATCACGGGCGAACGGCGCGGCTTGGGATGGGGTGCGCTGAATGTGGTGGGCGCGTTGCTGGCTGGCCCGTTCGTGCTAATCAATTTCACCATCAACCAGTTGGATAAGATTGCTCAGTTGGCACCAGAACCGGCGAAGCCTGCTGGCCCGGCGCTGACTGCACCCGCTGCTACGGCTGCGCTGCCTCCGGCGGCGGCACCAGTGGCGAGCGTGGTTGCACCGGTGGCTGAGGCTAAACCCGCCGCCGAAGCCAAGCCTGCCGCTGCTGCTGCGCCGGCTGCTGAAGCCAAGCCCGCCGCAGGGGGCGAAAAACCGAAGTTCGACAAACAGGCCATGCTGGCGAAAATCCGCGAGAAGAAGGCCAACGGCTAATCCTGAAGATGGGTGAGTACGGGTTGTAAATTAGAGGAGTCTGGGCCGCATGAACGTGATTAAAGGTTTTGCGACCACCTTCAAGCATCTGCTGGAAGAACCGGTCACAATTGAATATCCCGAACAGGTGCAGCAGTTCGCGGAACGCTACAAAGGGCGTCATGAGCTGAAACGCTATGACAACGGGCTGGAAAAGTGCATCGGCTGTGCGCTGTGTGCCGCCTCTTGCCCTGCGGATGCGATCTGGGTGGAAGCAGCCGAGAATACCGACGAAGCCCGCTTCAGCCCCGGCGAACGCTACGCCAAGACGTATGAAATCAACATGCTGCGCTGCATTTTCTGCGGTTACTGTGAAGATGCCTGCCCGACAGAAGCGATTGTGCTGGGGCGCGAGCATCGCATGAGCTTCACCGACCGCCGCGACGCGATCTATACGAAAGACATGTTGATTAACCCGCCGCCAGCGGGGAAGCCCGCTACGCCCCAGCAGGTCGAACCCGGTGTGTATAACCGTTCCATCCCCGATATGGAAAACCCGCTGTAAAAGCGGTTAGGACGGCGATACCAGACAGGGGAGCAATAGGGGCGCAGGGCAGCGCCCCTATCGGTGCGAATCAAGGGTAATGCAGTCCCTCATCTCAATCTCCGCTTTTCGGGGGAAAGATGAGAATCCGATTTGAAGAATGGCGTTCTTTGCGATAAACTGCACAAGCATCCGCAGAGCGCCCAACCTTAGGAATTTAGGCATGACGGAAGTAATCCTGTTCATCATCGTGGGCGGCATCGCAATCACAGCGGCCGTCATGATGCTCCTGAGTGAGAACGCCGTGCATAGCGCGCTGTTCTTGATCGTCAACTTTGCCTGTGTGGCCTTCCTGTACCTGATGCTGGATGCGCCCTTCCTTGCGATGATGCAAATCGCGGTGTATGCAGGCGCGATCATGGTGTTGTTCCTGTTCGTGATTATGCTCCTCGGAGCAGAAAAACTGACAGAACCCACCAAACAGTTCCGCTGGTTGGCACCTCTCGCACTGGCACTGTCTGCCGCCTTCCTGCTCATCGCGGGTGTGGCGATCACCTCCGGTCAGATTGACCTGAGCAGCCCGAACGAACGTCCGCCCATGCTGCGTATCGTCCATGCCGCGCCGTATGCCGGCCCGGTGGATGTGTACGCCAACGGCGAACTGCTGGCGAGTAACGTGACGGCGGGCAAATCCACCGACTTCCACGCACTCGCGGCTGGCGACACCGAGATTGCGCTGAATATCGCCGGAACGAGTACAGCGGCAGTCACCACCACCGTTTCGCTCCCCGGTGATAACACCAAGCAGGCGAACGGCTTCACCGCCATCGCTTACGGTGGCGATGCCAGCACCCCGCCGCAGGTGGCGCTGGTGCAGGATAACCTCGAAACCGTCCCTGTGCGCACGGCTCGTGTGAGCATTTTCAACGGCTACCCTGAAGCGATCAATCTGGTGGACTTCGGCTCGGAAACTGATCCGAGTGACGACAAGATTATCGTGGGCGATATTCAGCCCGGTGCGACGGTCGAACTGCCGCCGGTCAATCAGGATACCTCGCTGCGGGCATGGGCGTTCACCAGCGTGAACAGCGCCGCCGAAAACTTGAGCGATCTGAACGTGCTGGCACGCCTGAATAACCCGGATGTGTTCACCATTAAGCGCGACAGCGCCGAACTGATGGTGGTGGGTGCTGAACAACTGCTGGATGGAACGCTGCGGGCGGCAGTCATCCCGCTGGTGAACGATGCGGTAGCCTCCTTCGGCGGCCCGTCGTCCATCGCGCAACTGCTGTTCACGCGCTATCTGCTGCCCTTCCAACTGATCGCGGTGCTGCTACTAGCGGCAATGGTGGGCGCGATTGTTCTAACGCACAAAGAGAGCTTCGTCCCGCGTCGCCGCGATGTGCGCCGTAAGGTGGCGAAACCGCTGACCAGCGCGATCACCGATCAGGTGGGACATGATGTACTCACGCCGGATGACCGCACACCTAAGCTGCCCGAAAAGCAGCCGGAACCCTCGGGAGACTAGCGACATGGTTCAGACTGAAGCCTTCGTGATGTTGAGCGCCGTCCTGTTCATTCTCGGCGCGATGGGCGTGCTGCTGCGGCGCAACGCCATCCTGCTGTTTATGTCCGTCGAATTGATGCTGAATGCAGCCAATCTGGCGCTGGTGGCCTTCGCCAAACAGTGGAATCAGGCGGAAGGGCATTTGTTCGTGTTCTTTGTGATGGCGGTGGCGGCGGCGGAAGTGGCGATTGGCCTTGCGCTGATCGTAGCGATCTTCCGTACCAAACAAAGCATCAACATTGACGAGATGCACAAGATGGAAGGCTGACGGAAGCCCTGTTTCCGTCTGTCGGTTCAGAAGTGAAAAGTGCCCCCCTGCGGCACTTCCGGCTTGGCACTTTTTACGGTGAGGATTTATGGAAAGTTACCCGCAACTTGTCACTCTGATCGTGTTCATCCCCCTCATCGGGATGACGATCAACCTGTTCTTCGGGTCGCGGCTGGGGGAACGCTGGTCGGGCATTCTGGGGTCGGGCGCGGCGCTGTTGTCGTTCTCCGTCGCCATTTTGCTCTACGTGTACCTGCGTAACAGCGGCTATGCGGCGGCGGTCGTCAATCCGCCCTTCTTCGACGGCTGGATTCGCATCGGCTCGGCAGGTGTCGAAATCCCGTGGCAGATGCGCGTGGATACCCTGAGCGTGACCATGATGCTCGTGGTTACAGGTGTGGGGTCGCTCATTCACATCTACTCGATGGGGTACATGCACGGTGATGCGCGTTTCTCGCGTTTCTTCACCTACCTGAACCTGTTCCTCGTCTTTATGCTCATCCTCGTCACTGGCAACAACTTCCTGATGATGTTCGTCGGTTGGGAAGGCGTGGGGCTTTGCTCGTTCCTGCTCATCGGCTTCTGGTTCGATAAAGCCAACGGCGTCGGCTGGCGCAACAGTCTGGCCGCCCGTAAAGCGATGGTGGCGAACCGCGTGGGCGACTTCGGCCTGCTGATGGCGATCTTCCTGATTTTCTGGACGTTCGGGACGCTGGACTACTACCGCCCCGGCGAAATCGCCAGCGTACACTGGGTCGAAGCACAGGCTGCCGGCGGTGAACACGGCGCAGAAGGCGCTGCCCCCGCCGAAGGTGAAGCACACACGGCTGAAGCGGTTGCCCCTGCCGAAGCGGTTGCCCCCGCCGAAGGCGAAGCACACACGGCTGAAGCGGCTGCTCCTGCCGAAGCGGTTGCCCCCGCCGAAGGCGAAGCACACACGACTGAAGCGGTTGCCCCTGCCGAAGGCGAAGCTGCCGCTGCCGAAGGCCACAGCGCCCCGGCTGAACCGGTCTACCTGAACAATGACCATATCCTCACCGAACAGCTTGGCGTGTTCGGTCAGGCGGAACGTATGCTGGAAGAAAAGCGCGAAGTGGACTTCGGCCCCTTCTCGTTGCCCATCGAAACGGTGATCGTCCTCATTACCCTGTTTATGCTACTCGGCGCAGCCGGTAAATCGGCGCAAATCCCGCTGTTCGTATGGCTGCCGGACGCGATGGCCGGCCCAACCCCCGTCAGTGCGCTGATCCATGCTGCCACGATGGTGACAGCCGGCGTATACATGATGGTACGCAGCAACGTGTTCTACTACGAAGCGCCCTTCACTTCGCTGGTGGTCACACTGATCGGTGCGAGTACGGCGCTGATGGCGGGCTATATCGCCATCGGTCAGTGGGACATCAAGCGCGTACTGGCCTACAGCACCATCAGCCAGCTCGGTTTCATGGTGGCGGCGGTGGGCGTGGGCGCATACGGCGCGGCTATGTTCCATCTGGTCACACATGCGTTCTTCAAGGCGCTCCTGTTCCTCGGCAGCGGTTCGGTCATTCACGGCATGGAACACGGTCATCATTCTGTGTCGCATCACGGGCACGGGCATGACGATCATGGCGGGCATGATGAGCATCATGAAGAAGCGCCGTTTGACCCGCAGGACATGCGGAATATGGGCGGCTTGCGCAAGAAGATGCCCATCACCTTCATCACCTATTTGATCGGCACGCTGGCGCTGGCCGGTATCTTCCCCTTCGCCGGTTTCTGGTCGAAGGACGAAATTCTGGCGGACTCGTGGCTCGCTGGTCTGACCAACAACAATGTGGGCGGCTACATCGCCTTCGGGATGCTGCTGGTGGCGGCGGCGTTCACCGCCTTCTATATGTGGCGGCAGATGGAGATGGTGTTCTTCAACGGCCCGCGTACCGAAGCTGCCGACCATGCCCACGAAAGCCCGCTGACCATGACCATCCCGTTGATGGCGCTAGGCGCTTTGAGCCTGCTAGGTGGGTTCTTCAACACGCCGGCCAACGTGCTAGGCTTGGATCGCATCTTCGGCGCACACATCTTCACCAGCTTCTTGCAACCGACAGTGCTGCACGCTCATGCGGGTGAGTTCCAACCGGTGATTGCCATCGGTGCGCTGTCACTGGCGATTGCGGCGATCTTCCTTGCCCGTTCGATCTACGGCAAAGGCAAGTCGGTCACGGAACACAACAGCGATCCGCTGGCGGAACGTGCTGAAACCGGCATGATCTGGCGGGTGGCAAATGCGCGGTTGTACTGGGACGAAACCTACTTCCGCCTGTTTGAAAATCCGTTCAATAAAATCTCGGTCTTTTTGGCTGATACGCTGGATTGGCGCTTCTGGCATGACTACGTTCACAACAACGTCATCGCCAAAGGGTTCAATGCCATCGGCGGCCTGTTGAGCAAACCCGTTGATCTGGGCATCATTGATGGTACGGTGAACGGTGTGGGCGCGTTGGCACGCTGGACATCCGGCAAGATGCGCCGTTCGCAGACGGGCTATGTGCGTACTTACGCCGTCACGCTGATGCTCGGCGTAGTGTTGGTGATCGTGATCCTGCTGCTGCCTATGTTGCAGCGTTAGGCTTCGGGAATGGATAGGCGCGTGGGTTGGCTCCGGCCTCCCCACGCGAAACACGATTGCATCGGCGCGGGTGCAAGTCAAAACTAAGGGAGCATTGGGTTATGCCAGAAGTGAGTTCCGCAATTTCGCTCTCGACAGTGGTGTTATTTCTGCCGCTGGTCGGGATGATCGTCTTGCTGTTCATGCGGGAACAGACACAGGGCGAGTACATTAAGTGGACGGCGCTAGGCTTCAGCCTCGGCACGTTCGCCGCTTCCATCCTGCTGTGGTTGAGCTTCAACGCTGCCGAACCGGGTATGCAGTTCACCCAGCGTCTGGACTGGATCCCCTCTGCCGGGATTTCGTTCGCTATCGGCGTAGACGGCGTGAGTATCCTGCTCATCGTGCTCACCGCCTTCATGACGCCGCTGGCAATCATCAGCTCCTTCCGCGTGCATGTGCTGCACGAACGGGGCCGCGAAAAGCTGTACTTCATGTTCATGCTCCTGCTCGAATTCGCCATGTTAGGCGTGTTCATGGCGCAAGACTTGTTCATGTTCTACATCTTCTGGGAAATCACCCTCGTCCCGATGTATTTCCTCATCGGCATCTGGGGTTCGGAACAGCGCATCTATGCCGCCGTCAAGTTCTTCCTGTACACAATGGCCGGCTCGATCCTGATGCTGCTGGCGATCCTGTATGTGGGCATCAACGCGCAGACCTTCGTCATCCCCGAAATTCTGGCGAAACTCCAGAGTGGGGCGCTGGTCTTCCCGTATGACGGCCTGTTCAGCGTACAGGGCGCTCTGTTCCTCGGTTTCTTCATCGCCTTCGCCATCAAAGTGCCGGTCTGGCCGTTCCATAGCTGGTTGCCGGATGCTCACGTTCAAGCGCCGACTGCCGGTTCGGTCATTCTAGCCGGTGTGCTGCTGAAACTGGGTACGTATGGCCTCGTGCGCTTCTGCCTGCCGTTCTTCCCGCAGGCGGCTATCGGATGGGCGCCTATCGTGGCAACGCTGGCGGTGATCGGCATCATCTACGGCGCGTGGGTCAGCTACGCGCAGACCGATGTGAAGAAACTGGTCGCCTATTCCTCGGTCAGCCACATGGGTTTCGTCGTCCTCGGCATCTTCGCGCTGAACGCGCAAGGTATTCAGGGCGGCATCCTGCAAATGGTCAATCACGGCATCAGCACCGGCGGCTTGTTCTTGCTGGTCGGTATGCTGTATGAACGCCGCCACACGAAGGCACTGAACGCTTTCGGCGGCATCTGGAAGGTTCTGCCGGTGTTCGGCGGCCTGAGCCTCGTCATCACCCTTAGCAGCATGGGTCTGCCGGGTATGAACGGCTTCGTGGGCGAGTTCACCATCCTGCTCGGCACGTTCGGAAGCAAGCAGTTGGGCTTCTTCTTCGCACTGTTCGCCACACTGGGCGTCATTCTGGCGGCGGTCTACATGCTGCACATGTTCCAGAAGGTGTTCATGGGCGAAGTGGTGAGCGAGGAAAACAAAAACCTCGAAGGACTGCACTGGCAGGAATTGGCCGTGTTGATCCCGATTGTGATTGTCATCTTCTGGATCGGCCTCGCGCCCGGTGCATTCTTCGGCTCGATGGATGCCAGCGTGAATCAGGTCGTTCAGACGGTGGGTGCAGCGGCGTCAACCGTCGTAGCGCCCTAGTCCGTGTTTGATCTTTTCCCCTGTTCCCCTCTCCACACACACGGAGAGGGGACTGCCAGAACTGCTGGCGCGGCGGGAATCGAGGATCAACGAGTAATACCACGCGAAGCCGACTGGCCTTCGCCAACTGTTTTCGAGGTCAACTATGTTTGAAGTGCCATCAATTGCCGATTTAAATCTGGGGTTGACGCTGCCCGCCCTCACGCTGGCATTGGGCGCGTGTCTCCTCCTGCTGGTGGACGTTGTATTCATCCCGCACGATAAGAAGATCAGGACGGCGTGGCTGGCCTTGATGGGCATCGGCGCCAGCTTCACCATTAACCTGTTCACCTTCAACCAGTCGGGGACGGCCTTCTTGGGCATGTTCGTCGCCGACAAGTTCACCGGCGTGATGAACGCCATCATTCTAGCGACCGCTTTCATCAGCATCCTGTTGAGTGTGGATTACATCAAACGCGCTGGAATCGAACGCGGCGAGTTCTACGCGCTGATCCTGTTCAGCGTGTCGGGCATGATGTTTATGGCGAGCGCCAATGATCTCGTGGCGATCTTCGTCTCGCTGGAACTACTGAGTATTCCGCTGTATGTGCTGGCGGCTTTCCGCGTGCCGGAAGTGAAATCCGAGGAAAGCGGCCTGAAGTATTTCATCCTCGGCGCGTTCAGTAGCGCCTTCTTCGTCTATGGTGCGGCGCTGATTTTCGGCGCGACGGGCACGACCAGCCTGCCGGACATCTTCACTGCGGTGCAGAGCATCGTGGCGGACGGCGGTTCGTCGGCCTTCCTGCTGCTGATCGGCACCGGTCTGATCCTCGTCGGGCTGGGCTTCAAGGTGGCGGTTGTTCCGTTCCACATGTGGACGCCGGATGTGTACGAAGGCGCACCCACACCCGTGACCGCGTTCATGAGCGTGGGCGCGAAGGCCGGCGGTTTCGCCGCGCTGTTGCGGTTGGTGCTGGTGGCGCTGCCGACCTTTGTGATTACGGCAGGCGACAGCACAGCCGCGTGGCAGCAGGTGTTCTGGTTGGTCGCGGCAGCCACATTGATCGTCGGTAATCTGGTCGCGGTGTCGCAGACCAACATCAAGCGGTTGCTGGCCTACTCGTCCATCGCGCACGCCGGTTATATCATGATGGCGGTGGCGGCGGCGGGGACTGCCGGTATCGGGGATGCAGCGGCACAAGCGGCGCTCCTGTATCTGGCGGCCTATATGTTCACCAACCTCGGCGCGTTCGGCGTGGCGCAGTCCATCGAAAAAGACGATGGCAGCGGCACCGATTTGAACGACTTCATCGGCCTTGCCAAGAGCCGCCCCGGTCTGGCAGCCATGATGGCGATCTTCATGCTCAGTCTGACGGGTATCCCGCTGACGGGCGGTTTCATCGGCAAATGGTTCGTGTTCAAAACCGCCATTGATGCCGGCCTGATGCCGCTGGCGATCATCGGTGTGCTGACGAGTGTGGTGAGCGCGTTCTACTATGTGCGCGTGATCGTCAATATGTATCTGCGCGACGGCGAGGGCGACCCCGCCGCAGGCGCAACCCGTGCCGTCAATCTGGCGGTATATATCGCGCTGGTCGGTACGCTCGTCATCGGCATTCTGCCCATGCTGGCGACCAACATCACCGACGCGATCACGCTGGCCTCGGCGGTAGCGCGGTAACGCACACGTTACGTTTCCATCTCGACTGTATTCAGAAAAGCCGTTGTGGTTTCACAACGGCTTTTTTGTTGTAACCCTCAATCTGATTGGACAGGGGGATATTACTGCTGCACGCGCCGAAGGCGTCCCCCTGTCCAATCACCCTTCTGCTGTGCGTCAGAGCGAAGGGAGTAAGACCAACAGATGCGTCTTGCCTCCCCTCTCCACGCGGCCATCCGCATGATGGAGAGGGGCTGAAAGTGCGTGCGTTTACGGGCACGAACTGCGGGTGAAGGTGACGTTGCCACTCATGCTGTTGGGCGAAGTGACCACCAGCGTGTAACCGGACGTGCCACCTGCGCCGAGGAACCAGCTATTCGACACATGCTGCGTCCCCATCGAAGCGAACACCAACGTCTGATCGGGTTCAGGTGAACCCATATCGCTGCGTTGCCAGTGGTAGGTGACGGTGGTCGGGCCATTGGTGGTGATCGCGCCGTCGAAGGTGAAGGTGTCCATCGGGCAAACCACGCTGTTGATCGGCGTGACCGAAACCGTGACGTTCGTCACCTGTGGCAGCGGGGCGGGTGGCAGTCCGCAGGTCAGCGTAACCGCCGCCTGATTCGAGATGATATTCACGGGGGTCAGGATATGCAGTTGCGCCCATACGGTACTGGACGCACCGAGTGTCCACATATACGTGACGGTCTGCGTGCCAGCGCCGGCAAAAGCCAGCGTGTTCACAGCACCACTCACGCCATCGCTAAAGTCCCAACGATAGGTGATCGTGCCGGCCTGCGAAGCGGTGATGTTGGCGCTGAAGGTCAGTGTGGCCGGGCAGGGAGCTGTCACACTGGGGTTGGTGCTGGCGATGACCGACGAAATCATGCTCGGCGGCAGCGTGGGCGCGGGAACAGTGGGTACTTCCACCGTCGGCATGATGTAATAGCTGACGGCTTCGGCTTCCGCCACCCAGCCCGTGAGCGAACCAGTATTCACCTTCACCCACAGGATGCCGCGTGAGGTGTCGCAGGTTTGCCCGCCGATTACCTGCATCAGCGTGCTAGGGGTAACGGTGGCAATCTGGGCGCTGAAGGTGCTGGGGTCATTCCGCAGGCGCACCGTGTTACCGGGTAGAACCCGCGCCTGTCCGCCAGCGGACAAGCGGGTGGGGGCGCAGGCAATCGGGCCGCTAAAGGTGGGCGCAGGCGTGAAGGTGGGCGCTGCGACGGGCGTTGGGAAAGGCGTCGGGAAGGGCGAAGCTGCCATCGGCGGCACGATCATCACGTTGAAGGCCAGCCCGACCTGCATCGCGCTCAAATCCTGATTGAAGATCGCCCACTTATTCACGCGCACGTCGTACCACACGCCTAACGGGATGGGGGCGAAGTTGCCCGCCGCGCCGCCGGGGTTGAAGCTGTGCGTGACCAGAATGAGCGCGTTCGGGTTGTTGTCGAGTTCTGGGTGAGTCAGGTACGTCCAGTTGGACTCGTTGGTCATGCCGCTGCTGTACTGCACGAAGCCCTGATCCAGCGTGAAGGGCAGGATGTTGAAAGCGGCGATGTCTGCGCCCGGAATCGAGCCATCTTCTGTGCGGGCGTTCCATGTGCCGGTGTCGGCGCGGTAGAACAGGCCGATCATACCAGAAGGCGTCCCCATCACGAACTGCCCGACGGGGGTCAGGATTGTCATGGCGTCCGGTTGCGTGTTCAAATCGGGATGGTTGAAGGGGAAGGTGTCCGAAGCGGTGGGCGTAAATAACTGCTGCAATTCACGCGGGTCGCCCTGCACCA
>CAIPFY010000030.1 GCA_903864435.1 uncultured Chloroflexota bacterium
ATTGAGAAGGGGTCAAAATCGGTATACCTTGATAACTCACAAGTATTGTTAAGTCCAGATCACCACTGACAATGTAATCCGCATTTCCACTGACCGCACACGCCAAAATAACAGCGTCATCTTGATCGCGTACTATTCCCAATGGCAAGGTTGTCTGCGGAACCGCTTCGCCTAGATGTTTCACCATACTGACAATAGATTCAGGTGTCTGATGAATTTGCGCTAACCGAACCACAAATTTCTGCTTGCTAAACGCTTCAATTAAGTCTGTGCAATAGGCTGGTGAATGTAAGATGGTGATCTGTCCGTTCAAGACAGAATGTAATAGTTGACGTGGAGGAGCAGAGGGTTTGCTAAAGAAATAAGCCGACACCAGAACATTCAGATCAAGCACCACACGCATTATTTGAGATGTCATGGGTTAAGAGAGGGCTTGCTCAATTCTTCGATTACTTCTTCTTCTGTCATCGGCGGCCCAAGCGCATCTAACTGCTCCAGAACCAAGCGCGTCTGACGTATGGCTTCTTGCCGTTTTTGCTCACGCAACTCATTCTCGATCATTTGCGCGATTTTCTCACTCGTGAGCAACCCGCGTTGCCGCGCTTCACGCTCAATATCCTGAGTCAAGTCTAAAATAACAGTTACCATCACAGGATACCTTTTCTCACTTATCCTATCCCTATTATATAGCGGTTTTTCACCCCCGCAGCAGGTGGACGACGAACAGCACCGCCACCGCCCACAGCGCGATCACGATCAGCGCCCCGGCACGCCCATCGAACTTGCCCTCTGCGTCCATCTGCGCGGCGCGGGCGCGGCACTCCGCCATCACCTCCGGCGGGATGAGCTTAATCGCCAGCGCGATTCCGAGGGGCAGCAGAATCAAATCATCCAGATAGCCGAGGACGGGGATGAAATCCGGTATCAGGTCAATCGGGCTGAAGGCGTATACCGCCACCGAAAGGGCAACCAGTTTGGCGATCAGCGGTACACGCGGGTCGCGGTAGGCCAGATAGAGCGCGACGGTTTCGCGTTTGAGATGGTTGGCGCGGGCTTGTAAGCGTTGGAGTAGGGACAAGAGGCTTCGCTTTCGGGATTAGTCGCGGGGCTGACCGTAGCGCAGGATGAGGACGACGCTGCCCACCTGCACCGTCTGACCGATCAACCATGAGATAGACATGCCGGACGGGACGTTGCGCCCATCCAGCGTGGTGCCGTTGGCGGTGTACAGGTCAGTGAGGGTCACGCCGCGATCCGGGCGGCGCTGAATGCGGAGATGCACCCGCGAAACCCGCGCATCATCTACCGGAATCGTGCAGCGTTCGCTGCGCCCCACCACAATATCCTCTAATGAAACCTCGACTCGCCGGATGGGGGCAGATTGTGTTATGATCTCCACGTAAAAGGTGGCGGCCAACGCCTGTTTCCCCCGTTCGCCGGCCTGATCCTGTTCATTCACAATCGAGTTTCCTTGATGGTGGGCTTGTGCGGTCTCATCATCCGCTATCGTCATTTTGTTATACCTTAGAAGCCTTGCTCAACCAACATGAAAAATGTTTTTGCAGAATGCGGGCTTTTGTGTAAAATGGAACAATTCGCTTGAGGAAGTGTTTTTTTGGTGCGCCTTGCGTGCGTACCCCTTCTTCAACGAAGGCGCATCCGTGCGAACCGGATGATGGGCGGTTCGCACTTCTCCATATTCTATTGGGTAGTGTATCCGAAAATGGCTTTCAACCGCCTTGCTGTGGTTGACCAGTTCGCGGAAGTTTTGTAATCTCGTGTGGGTCAAGGGTACTCTCGGCAGGTAGACTTCATGAACAACCTCAGTGCGCGGTATGTGGTTCTCATCGGGGTGGCGGGGGTGTTGCTGATTATCGGCGGCATCATCATCGGTCAGGCGACGCCTCTGATTTTCCCGGCTCAGGCTTCCGCCGAGTCGCTCCAAGTGGATAATTTATTTCAGGTGCTGCTGGTGATCGGTGGCGCCATCTTCCTGCTGGTACAGGGGTTGCTGGTCTTTTCGATCTGGCGCTTCCGTGCCAAGCCGAATGATGCCAGTGATGGCATTTACCTGCATGGCAGCACCACACTCGAAATTATCTGGACGGCGATCCCTGCGGTGATCGTGTTCGTCCTGACGATTTTGAGCTGGCAGGTGTGGAATACGCTGCAAACGCCCAAAGATAACGAAATGTCTATTGAGGTGGCGGGTAGGCGCTTCAACTGGGCATTCTCGTACCAGACCGACGTGGCTTCGCCCACTGGCGACGGTACGAATGTGGTGATTAAGACCACTGAACTGCACACCTATGTGGGGCGTTCGGTGGTGTTGCACATGGAAACGCAGGATGTGATTCACTCGTTCTGGGTGCCGGCTTTCCGTATTAAGCAGGACTTGATCCCCGGTCGTCCGACAACGGTGCGTTTCACGCCTCTCGAAGTCCCCGGCGCGGAATATCCTGCCCGTTACCCGATTAAGTGCGCCGAGTTGTGCGGCGCGAATCATGGCATGATGATCGCCAGCGTGGTTGTCCACAAGGATGAATCCGATTTCAAAGCGTGGTACGACGGCGAAGTAGACAAGCTGCTGCACCCGCCGGCTGACCCGGTGGAACGCGGTCGCGGGTTGCTCTCCAGCAACGTGTACCCGTGCTATACCTGTCATGTCGAGAGTGATCTGGGATGGGTGGGCAACGTCGGCCCTTCGCTGAATGGTTTGGGTGATCGCGCCGCGAACCGCGCTACAGTAGCCGGCGTGGCGACCGCCCGCGACTACATCTATCAGGCCATTCACGAACCGGGCGCTTATCTTGTGCCGGGTTTCGGCAACCTGATGCCCAATCTGCAAATCCCTGAGTGCGAGGCGTTGGCGATTGTGGCCTACCTCTGTACCCAGACGAACAGTGGTGAACCGGGCTGTACGGTGGATGATTACGCGGCGAAGTGCGCTGCGCCTGCCGCCGAAGCCACTCCGGCTGCTGAAGCAACGGTTGAGGCCACTGTCGAAGCGGCTGCTGAAGCGACGGTTGAGGCCACCGCCGAAGCGACTGCGGCTGTTGAAGCAACGGTTGAGGCCACTGTCGAAGCGACGATTGAGGCCACCGCCGAAGCGACTGCGAGTTCATAACAGGGGCTTCCATCCGGTCAGGCGCAGCCTATCGCGCCTGACCGTTGAACCCGTAACGACCGCTGGGCAGGCTGTTTAGCCACCCGGTTTTTTGCGAAGCAAGTGTGGGTTGTTGTTGTTGGAAAGGTCGAAAGTCATGGCAAGTATTTCGGTACCGTTGGGTGGCACACAGTCGGGCGCTCCCAGCCAGTCGGGACCCAAACTCCGGGTTTCCGATTACCTGAAGTGGAGCGTGGATCACAAGATTATCGGCGTGCAGTACATGGTGACGGCGCTGTTCTTCTTCATCGTCGGCGGTACGCTGGCGATGCTCATCCGCTGGGAACTGCTCACGCCGAACCTTGATCTGGTGCAGACTGGCTCACAGTACAACACGATTTTCAGTATGCACGGCATCGTCATGATCTTCCTGTGGATCATCCCGATGATGGCCGGCTTTGGCAACTACTTTGTGCCACTGATGTTGGGCGCGAAGGATATGGCCTTCCCGTGGCTAAACGCGCTGGCCTTCTGGCTCATCCCGCCGGCGGGTATTCTGCTCATCGCTTCGATGCTGGTGGGCGCTCCTGAAGGCGGTTGGACGATGTACCCGCCGCTGAGTACGCTGTTTGCCGGTGACGGTCAAACGTTGGCCGCACTGGGGATGCACATCCTCGGCCTGTCGTCCATTCTGGGCGCGATCAACTTCATCGTGACCATCAAGAACATGCGCCCCGAAGGTATGGGCTGGTGGCAGATGCCGCTGTTCTGCTGGGCGATGCTGGCGACTTCGATCATTGTGGTGATGGCGACCCCCTTCCTCGCGGGTGCGCTCACCCTGCTGATTCTGGATCGTATCGCCGGAACGTCCTTCTTCGATGCCACCAAAGGCGGCGACCCGCTGCTGTGGCAGAATATCTTCTGGTTCTACAGCCACCCCGCCGTGTACATCATGGTTCTCCCCGGCATGGGTATCCTGTCGGACGTGCTGGCGGTTCATGCGCGTAAAGCGGTATTCGGCTACAAGATGATCGCCTTGTCGAGCATGGCAATCGCGCTGGTGGGTTTCACCGTATGGGCGCATCACATGTTCACCAGTTTGCAGCCTGCCCTGCGTGTGCCTTTCATGATTACCTCGATGATTATCGCCGTTCCCACCGGCATCAAGATTTTTAGCTGGTTGGGGACGCTGTGGGGCGGCAAAATCCGCTTCACTGGCGCGATGCTGTTCGGGTTGGGCTTCCTCTCGATGTTCGTGATCGGCGGCATCAGTGGCGTAATGCTGGCGGCCATCCCCTTCGATATTCATGTCCACGACACCTACTTCGTGGTCAGCCATTTCCATTTCGTGCTGTTCGGCGGCAGCGTGTTCGCCATCTACGCGGGCATCTACCACTGGTGGCCGAAGATCACTGGCCGCATGATGAACGAAACACTGGCAAAGTGGCATTTCGCGCTGACCTATCTCAGCTTCTTCTTCACCTTCTTCCCGATGAACTTCGCCGGGATGTTGGGAATGCCGCGCCGCGTGGCGGTTTATCTGCCCGAATTTCAGTCGGTGAATAGCGTCATCAGCTTCTCGGCTTTTGTGCTAGGCATCTCCACCTTCATTCTGCTCTACAACATGATCCACAGCCTGATGCGCGGCAAGATTGCCGGCGCGAACCCCTGGCGTGCGCTGACGCTGGAATGGGCGACCACCTCGCCGCCCCCGGCCACCAACTTCATTAACGATCCGGTTCCGTTCCATGACCCGTATGGGTATGGCGCACCGGGCGCGAATGAATATCTGGATGAGATTGACCGCCGTTTCGGTGTGGCAGAACAGCCTGTTCCGCGCCCGAAAGCGGTACAGCCTAGCGGGGACTAAGGTCTGATCGGCGTTGAGTTCGCAGGGGCGCAAGCATTCGCGCCCCTGCTGTTGCGATTGTGCATAGATGAGCCGGGTTGAGTTGTAACGGTTATGACGACGAAGCAGAATTTACTGGAACAAGGGATGACGCGGGCTGAGATTCAGGCGCTGCGGAATAAGCGCACCGGGCTGTTGATCTTTCAGATTTCGTGGATCATGGCCTTCATCTGCTTGATTTTCGTCAATATGCAACTTCGTTCGCAGTCCGGGGAATGGCCGCCGCCGGGGGTGGAAAAACTCACGCCGATCCTGCCCAGTGCGATGACAGTGGCCTTGATCGTGAGCAGTTTATTCGCCCGCCGCGCTGTGAAGGCCATCAAAGCCGATGACGCGGCGGCGTTCCTGAAATACTGGCGCTACGTGATCGGGCTAGGGGCGCTGTTTGTGCTAGGAATGGGCGCCGAATGGGCATTCGTTCCGGTCAGCGGTCAGTATAGCAATGTGTTCCGGTTGATGGTGGGTTTCCATGTTGTTCATGCCCTCGCCATCGCTTACTATCTGTGGCGGGTGTATCGCGGCGGGTTGAACGGGGTGTATAACCGGATCAACTTCTGGCCGGTGGAAGGCGGCGCGGGGCTGTGGCATTTTGTCACCGTCGCGTGGCTATTGTTCTTCATCGTGCTGTACGTGGTCTAAACCCGTGAGCGTCGCTTGATGAAGCGGCGTTCGTGAGGCAAAATAGGGGTAGTCTCAACCTTCTGGGCGTATCTGAGGGGTGCAACCAGAAGGCTGTTTTTCGGAGGAATTTGTTATGCAACCAGGCCTCGCTCGCGCCGTCCCGCTGGGAATCGTGGGCTTCATCGCAGGCGCACTGATCGCCATCGTCATCCGCTTGGCGCAGGGCCTCGACCCGAATCCCGCCGCCCCTTACGAATTTGTTGGCCCCACAATGGTGTTGGGCGCGTTCCTGTCGGCCTTCACCTTTGTGTGGGGGATGGGCGCGTTTGATCCCCGCATGAATGTTCACGGCGATCATGCCGCTGACCATCATGAAGAACCCGAAAAACCCGCCACGCTGCTAGGCGGTTCGATCTGGGTGATCTCTTTCTGGCTCATCATCGGCATTGTGACGATTGCCGTGTTTGCCTTCCTGCCCACTGGCCCCACCATTCGCAGCGTGCATCAAGATGATGGCAACCCGTCTGCGATTGGCTTTGTGGAACTGGGGAAGGTGTACGTTCCGATACAGGAATTTATCTTCACCGCCACCGGACTCGACCTGCTGCCGCCCATGAGCGAACAACTGGCCGCTGTGCAGATCAGCCAGCTCGTGGTGCTGGTGGCCTTCACCGCGTTCACGCTGTTCTCGCTGTTCATCGTGGCGGGTATGTTGGCGTGGCTGTTTGGCTACTTGCAGCGCGGCAAGGTCAACCCGGATGGAACCAGCGTGCCGTGGCGCGGCTTGATCTTCACCTTGATCGTGGTCAGCCTGCTCTCGCTGCCGCTGGTCATCCCTAGCCGCGTCATCCCGATGGCGCTGGTAGTGCCGCTGTTCCTGCTGCCGCCGCTGCTCATGCTGATTGTGTACCGCAAATGGTACTGGGCGCTGCTTCTGGTGGCCGGTTTCGCGCTGCCGGTGCTGGTGCCGAATCTGGCGCTGACGAACATGCCCGCCGTGATGTTCGCGCTCATCGGCGCGTCGCTGGTGGCGCTGGTCTTTAACCTGCTCAAAGGGATGCTGCCCGAAAAGACATGGCAACTGGCGATGCTGGGCATCCTCAGCCTCGTCACCGCCGGCGTGCTGGTGTACACCGTCAGCCTGACCCGTGCGGATGTGTGGCAGATGATGTTCCTGCTCATCATGAGCCTGTTGAGCATCGGCCTCATCATGCCGGTGGATTTCTTGAAAGGGATTATCCCGAATGCGATGTGGCAGCGTTTTGCCGCTGTGAATTGGCTGTACCTGATCCCGCATGGCGCGGGTTGGCTGGCGAATGTCCTGCGCAACGGCTTGCCGAGCTTCCTCGGTCAGAAATAGGAGACTCTGAAGATGACTGATATGAGCCTCGAAAAAGCGCCAGTGGCCGCCGAAGCCGCACACGGACATGGGCATGACCATTTCGCCGAGCGCAGCAACAACCTGAAGCTGGCGATGTGGCTGTTGCTGGCTTCCGAAGTCGTGATTTTCGCCACCATCATCTCGGTGTATGTGGTCTTCCGCGTCGGCCCGGACGGGTCGAAGGTGGTCGAACAGGTGCATGAGATCATCCGCGAATGGCCGGGTATCTGGTTGGTGACGATCAACACGTTCCTGCTGCTGACCAGCAGCTGGTGCATGGTGATGGGGCTGCGCGAAATTCAGCGCGATAACCGTCAGGGCTTGATCCGCTGGATCATGGCGACTGCGGTGCTGGGCATCGTGTTCGTGGCCTTGCAATATGTGGAATACACCGAACTGTCGCACAACGGTATCGCGCTGTTCAATCAGGGCAACGAACTGGACGGCTTCGGGATGCGCTTCTACGCCCCCACCGGCTTTCACGGGGCGCACGTCATCGTCGGCGTGCTGTGGGCGCTGTTCGTGGCGTGGAATGCCAAGCGTGGCAACTATAGCGCCAAGAATTATGCTGGCGTAGAAGTGTTCGGTCTGTACTGGCACTTCGTAGATGTGGTCTGGATCGTGCTGTTCACCGTTATTTACTTGGTTTAAGCAGGGGATAAGATGAGCGACGAAAAGCATAACGCCGAATCGCACGACAGTGGACACGACCACAACGACAACTTCAAGCTGTTTGGGCGCGAGTTCCCGCTGCCAGTCTATACCGGTGTGTTCATCATCCTTGGTATCGTCACGCTGTTTGAACTGGCGCTGGCGGAGATTATTCCGCGTGGCGGCCTGACCGTCCCGCTGATGCTCATCCTCAGCATCGGCAAAGCGGCGCTGGTGGTGTGGTTCTACATGCACTTGAACAAGGACAGCCGGATTTTCGCGGCGGCGCTGATTATTCCGGTGGTGATGGTACTCATCACCACATGGTTTTTGACCATCGTCCCGACTTTCGCGTACTAGATAGACCCTCAACCCCCGTCTCCTTCCGCTGCGCGTCAGGGCGAAGGGGCATACAGGGGGCAGCCGATCATCCAACACGGGCGTGCCATAGGTGCGCCCTGTTTTATTTCTCGCTCTGGTCAAGTGTTCAAAAAAGGCGGCGCTGATGAAAACCGATTTGCACGGGCAGGTGGCGCTGGTGACGGGCGCGGCACACCGCGTGGGCAAAGCCATCGCGCTGGAACTGGCGCGACACGGTGTTCATATTCTGGTGCATTATGGCGGCGCGGCAGCGGCGGCTGCCGAAACCGTGCGCGAGCTACAGGCGTTAGGCGTGGAGGCGCATGCAGTGCAGGCCGATCTGAGCCAACCGGTGGCGATTGATGCGCTGTTCGATGCGCTGCGGGCGCATTTCGGGCGGTTGCACATCCTCGTCAACAGCGCCTCCAACTTTCAGCGGCGCAACCTGCTCACGCTTTCGTTGGAGGACTGGAACGAGACGCTGGCGATCAACCTGACCGCGCCTTTTCGCTGCACCCAACTGACCGCGCCGCTGATGCGCCAGAACACCCCGTCCGGCGGCGTGATTATCAACATCCTCGACAGAGGCGCGATCAGCGCATGGCCGGAGTACCCGCATCACGGCATCAGCAAATCGGGGCTGTGGATGCTGACGCAGGTGAGCGCGGTCAGCCTCGCGCCGGATATTCGCGCCAACGCGGTGTTGCCGGGGCCGATCCTCAAGCCGGAGCGTATGGCGGCGGCGGACTGGGAACGCGAAGGGCAGGTTGCCCCGCTGCGGCGCACGGGCAGCGCGGAAGATGTGGCGCGGGCGGTGGCTTACTTAGCCGCCGAGGACTACATCACCGGCACGGTGCTGCACGTCAACGGCGGCGAACATCTGCCGTGAGGGGTGGGGGCAGAAAAAGAAACAATAACGGGACGGCACGCAGGCCGTCCCCTACAACCCCGAATTTTCGCCTTCGTAGGGGCTGGCCGGCGTGCCAGCCCGTTTTCGTTTGGCGCAGCGGCGGTAGCGGGCGCTATTCCTGTTCGCGCAGGGTGAAGGTCGCCAGCACGAACACAATCGCGCCGTAAATCAGCAGCCCCGCCCACTGGCTGACATCACCCTTTTGTCCGGTCAGGCCGCGAATGGCTTCGGTGGCGTAATACAGCGGCGCGATATAGGCCAGCGCCCCCATCCACTGCGGCAGGCTGCTCACGGGGACGATCAAGCCGGAAAAGAAGAGCGAAGGCAGCGTGACCAGTGGCACGAAGGGGAAAATCTGGCCTTCGTTGCGGGCGAAGTTGGAGACGAGAATGCCCAGCGCGATGCTGATGACCGCCAGCAGCCACGTCACACCGTAGATTGCCAGCAGCGTTTGCCAGTCGTAATCCAGCTTGAACAGCCCGTACAGCGCCACCAGCACGATTAGCGTTTGCAGCGTCGCCAGCAGCGAATAGGACAGCATATACCCGCCGATCACGCTCCCCCGCGTGTAGCCGTTTACGAACATCCGCGCCAGCGTGTGGGCGGTGCGTTCGCGCACCAGCACAATCGTACACAGCAGGTAGGTGATGAAATGCACCATGAACGCGCCCATCGGCAGGATGAACTCACGCGGTTTGACGAACGGGTTCTTTACGCCCTCGAAAAACACGTACAGCATGTAAGTGATGAGCAGCGGAACGAACAGCGATAAGCCTAAGAAGCGCCGATCCCGCGCAAGCTGGCGCAAAACGCGCCACGCCACCGCCAGCATCTGGTCAAACATGGCTGTCCTCCCCGGCGTTAATCAGGTTCAACACCACATCTTCCAGCGTCTCCTCGATCACTTCGATGCGGCTGACCGCCGGATCAAGCCCGTGCTGCTGGAGCAGCAGCGGTAGTGTGCGGGGATAGTCGTCCAGCCGTTCGTCCAGCACGGTATCCCCGCGCCAGATTTTGACCTGCGCCCGCCCGCGCATGAGTAGGTTACGCGGCGTATCGCAGGCCAGCACCACGCCCTGCCGCATGACCGCCACCCGCGAACAGTGCAGGGCTTCGTCCATCTGGTGCGTGCTGAACAGGATGGTCACGCCCTGCGCCGCCAGTTCGTGGAAATGCGCCCAGAATGCCTCGCGCAGTTTGGGGTCAACGCCAGCGGTGGCCTCGTCCAGCAGGAGCAGCTTGGGGCGGTGAATCAGCGTACAGGCCAGCGACACGCGCTGTTTCATTCCGCCGGAGAAGGTGTGAACCGGCTCATTCTGACGGTCACGGAGTTGCATGAAGTCCAGCACTTCATCGAGGCGCTTTTCCAGATCGGGCAGGCGGTGGGCGCGTCCGAAAAAGCGGATATTCTCGCGGGAGGAGAGGTCTTCGTAGAGGGCGGGCGACTGCGGCATATAGCCCAGATCGCGCCGCAGCAACCGCGCCTGCTTCAGCGGCTCGAAGCCTAGCACGGACACCTGCCCCTGATCGTAGCGCAGCGCCCCCACGAGGATTTGAATCAGCGTGCTTTTACCCGCGCCGTTTGCGCCCACCAGCCCGAAAATCTCACCGGGCGCAATGCGCAGGTGGATATTCTTCAGAGCTTCTAGCTTGCCGTACCGCTTGACTAGACCTGCGACCTGCACTGCGTTGTCCATCGCATGTTCCCCCTTCACGGTAAGCGCGATTGTAACGCGATTGGCACAGTTCCGCAGCGAAAGCCCTGCCGCGAGTCGTCGTTGCGTCGCAGTTCGCGCTACAATCAAGCGCAGAATGGGCGATAGCAGAAGGACATATCATGCAGCGTTTCGTGAATGATCCCGGTCAGGTGGTCGAGGAGATGTTGCAGGGGTTCGTGAAAGCGCATCCCGACCTGATCGCGCCAACTCCCAACCCGCGTGTGCTGAAGTATGCCGCTGCGCCGATGGCCGGCAAGGTGGGCGTGGTCACGGGCGGCGGCTCCGGTCACAAGCCGGCTTTCGTGGGCTATCTCGGTCACAATCTGGTGGACGCGGTGGCGGTGGGCGAAGTGTTCACTTCCCCTTCGGCACAGGCTTTTTACGATGCGTTCAAAGCGGCGGACAGCGGCGCGGGTGTGGCCTGTCTGTACGGGAACTACGCAGGCGATAACCTGAACGTCAAGCTGGCGCGGCGCATGGCGGAAAAAGACGGCATCCGCGTAGAAGTGGTGGTCGCCAATGATGATGTGCCGTCCGCGCCGCCCGATGAGCGCGGCAAACGGCGCGGCGTGGCGGGCGAGGTGCTGATGTGGAAGGTGGGCGGGGCGAAGGCCGCGCAGGGCGCACCGCTGGACGAAGTGATTCGCGTGGCGCAGAAGGCGATTGACCACACCCGCAGCGTGGGTGTTGGACTCACGCCCTGCACCATTCCGGCGGTGGGCAAACCGAATTTCACGATTGAAGCCGGCAAGATGGAAGTGGGCATCGGGCATCATGGCGAACCGGGCATCGAAGTCACCGACCTGAAACCCGCCGATGAAATCGCCCGCCTGATGGTGGACATTGTGCTGCCGGATTTGCCGTTCAACAGCGGCGATGAGGTGGTGGCGCTGGTTTCCGGCCTCGGCGCGACTCCCGTTATGGAACTGTATATCCTCTACAATCGCATTGAGGCGCTGCTGGCTGCCGCTGGCCTGCGCGTCTACCGCCCGTATGTGGGCAACTACTTCACCTCGTTGGAGATGATGGGCGCAACGCTGACGCTGATGAAGGTGGACGACGAACTGAAAGCACTGGTGGATATGGAAGCCGATAGCATGGGGCTGAAGCAACTGCCGAAGCGGGGGAACGTATGAGCCTTTATCCGGGCGCACAAGGGGCGAATATCCTGCGCGATCTGGTAGCGACCATCCAGCGCAACGCCGCCTATCTGAGCGAGTTGGACGGCGCGGTGGGCGATGGCGATCATGGTGTGAACATGAGCAAGGGTTTCGGCATGGCGCTGCAACGCCTGAATGCCGACGCTGATGTGTCCGGCGTGCTGGATACCCTCGGCAATACGCTGCTCGGCGAAATTGGCGGGGCGATGGGGCCGTTGTACGGCACTTTCTTCCTCGACATGGCGGCGGCCTGCCGGGGCAAGGCCGACATTGACGCGGCCACCTTCGGGGCGATGCTCCGCGCCGGACTGGACGGGGTGCAGGACTTGGGCGGCGCGGCGGCGGGCGATAAGACGCTGCTGGACACGCTGATTCCGGCGCAGGCACAGTACGCGGCGGCGCTGGCGGAAGGCGTGCCGTTCGCGGAGGCGCTCAAGCGCATGGCGATGGCGGCGGAAGCCGGGCGCGATGCGACGCTCGACATGGTGGCGAAGATCGGGCGCGCCAGCCGCTTAGGGGAGCGTTCACGCGGGCATGTGGACGCGGGCGCGGCTTCCTGCTTCCTGATACTGGGTTCGATGGCCGCCACGCTGGTCGGCGGGTTGACAGGGTAGTTGGTAGGGAAACATTTCCGCCTTCCCCCTTGCCCCATGTATGGGGTAAGGGGCAGGGGGATAGGGGACTCTTCCCCTCTCCAGCGGTACTCCGCACTACGGAGAGGGGACTGAGGGGTGAGGTCGTTCAAATCACGAGTGGGATGAGCCATTTCGATTGGCGCTTGTAGGCGGCGTAATCGGCATAACGGGCGAGGGATTTGTCCTTCTGCCGCATGTTCGGCACCCAGATCACCAGCACGATCAGCACGATGATGGCGATGGGCAACGGGTGCATCGCCAGCAGCCCGTAACCCACATAGATCAGCAGTTCACCGAGGTAATTCGGGTTTCGCACCTTCGCCCACAACCCTTCTTGAAGTAGCGTGCCGGGGCGCAGTTGCATCACCATGTGCTTTTGCATGTCGGCGGTGTAGTGCAGGAAGATGCCCAGCGTGTACAGGGCGATACACCCGCACAGATAAACGTTGGGCGCGTGGATGTCGTTCGCCATGAGGAGCAGCGGCGCGATCCAGTACAGCGCCAGCGTGCCAAACAGTCCGGCAGCCCATGCCGGACGGACAGGCGCTTCCCATCGTTTATCTGGGAAGGTCTGGCTTTTAATCAACCAGATCAGGCCATACGTGCCATGCAGCGCCAGATAAACCCACGCCGTCGTATTCGACCACTGGTTATAGGCGGCCATCAGCGCGAGGACGACGAATAGCGTCAGGAATTTGTGGGTGTCTACTATGTGCCGCTGTCTCAAAATCATCAGGATTCACCTTTCGTAATCGGGTTCACAAGCGAGATTAGGCGCGGGGGAGCGCCGCGCACCACTGATCGAGCGTGGTGGAGGGCGTTCCGAGCAGGCGCGTGGTCAGTTCCGGGTTGCCGGTTTCGCCCATCGCTTCCGTCAGCGCCATCAGCTCGATGATGTGCGTCAGTTTGCCGGACATGAACAACCGGTTGAGAATCTTCATCATCAGGAACGGCGTCTGCGAGATTTGGATGGCGGGATTTAGCGCCCGTGCCACCTGTGCGGTGGCCTCGCGCAGGGTCAGCGCCTGCGGGCCGTACACTTCCAGCCGTTGATTGATCGTCGCCGGAGTCTGGAGCGCCTTCACCACCAGCGCGGCGTAGTCGTTTGCCGCCACGAAGCGGAACTTGCGCGTGGACGGCCCCATCACCGTTGCCCGCGTCCCTTGAATGTTCAACGGCAGGCTTTCCATGAAGAAGGTTGGCTTGAAGATGGTATACGGCACGCCGGAGCGTTCGATGGCGGTTTCGGCTTCCCATTTGGCGCGTTCCTGCGGGACGTGGGTGGTGCGGGCGGAGACGAGCGCGCCGGAAAGATGGGTCAACCGCGCCACGCCCTGCGCCGCCGCCAGACGGGCGACGGTGGCCGTCCCCCGGTGTTCGACCTGCTCAAATTCGGCGCGGTTGCTGCCTTGCAGCGAAATATGCACCGCTTGGCAGCCCTGAAGGGCGCGAGCCACACTCGCCTCGTCGGTCACATCCCCTTGAATCACTTCCACCGCTGCGTCCAAACGCTGCCGGGCGCTTTCCGGGCGGCGGACGAGCGCCCGCACCGCCCAGCCCGCTTGCAGCAGATGCCGGACGACGGGCGCACCGAGCAGGCCGGTTGCGCCGATGACGAGAATACGGGGTTGGGCTGCGGTCATGAGAACACTCCTGTGATAGGGGGAAATCCCCCCAATAGTAAACGTATCAATCATTGTGAACACTGTTCACGATTGCACAAAAAAAGAGGAACGCTAGAGGGCATTGCTCCCGTAAGCACGAAAGAACATTTCCAGCGCGGTCTGGAGCAAGTGTTCAGTACGCGCTTCGTCAAACAGGAAATTCATGGTGATGCTCAACGCCACAATCCCGTGCAACATCGCCCACCATGTATCGCTCATCGCTGCCGAATCGCCCTGCCGCAGCACGCCCGCTTGCACGGCTGCCGCGAAGATCACCTGATACTCCGAAAGGGCGTTCAGCCATTCCACCGCCTGATCCTGATGCGACTGGAACAGCAGGTCGGGGCGTTCCATGAACATCAGGCGGTAGTGGTTGGGATACTCCCTGCCGAACGCGACATAGGCGGCGGCCATCGCCCGCATGCTGTGCGCCAGATCATCGCTGGACAGGGCGGCGGCGCGTTGTGCGGATTGAAACCGCTTAAAGCCCTCGTCCGCCACGTTGAACAGCAGATCGTCCTTGTCATCGAAGTAGCGATAGATTGCGCCCGGTGAATAGCCGATATGCTCCGCCACCCGCCGCAGCGAAAAGCCTTCATACCCGCCCTGTGCGAACAGTTCAGCGGCGGCATCCAGAATGAGCCGGTGCAGTTCTTTGCGCTCGTTCTCGCGCCGATCTTGAGATCGCTGGCGCAGTCGGGTTGTGCGGGTAGAACTGGAGTCGGAGGACATGGTGAATGCGCCTATCGTTGTGAACAGTGTTCATTTAGATTGCATTGTATGCGAAAATGAAAGTCTGTCAAGCCCCCCGGCACGCATCCAATCGATTCGGCGGTCAACCGCGCCCAAACACCCGTGCTGCAATAAAGGCCATACAGGGTTGCGACCCGCTAGCCGCCCTTCGGGGTGTCCACTTGTGGAGGGCGGAATGTTCCTACGGGGTAGACCTGTGCCGTCCTAGCGGGCGATGAGATAGCCGCCGGCCAGCAGCAGCGCCAGCCCCGCCAACCGCCCCAGATCAATCGAACGGGGCACCGCGCCGAACAGCCCAAGCTGGTCAATGACGAGTCCGGTCATCAGCTGACCGGCGATCACCAGCGCAATCGCCGCCGCTGCGCCGATGCGTGGAATGGTGTAGTTGATGGTGAGGAACAGCAGCACGCCGAAACCACCCACCCCGTACATCCACCACGGCAGCGTGCGCCAGTCTTGCAGCGCCTCGCCGCCCCGCACAATCAGCAGCAGCACCGACACGAGCGCGCCGCTGATATGCACAATAATGCTGCCCGTTGCCACGCCGATGCGCTGGCTGATCTGGTTGATAATAGGAGTCTGTGTGCCAACTGCCACGCCACCGAGCAAACCGATGAGAATTGTGAGCCAATCCATGAAATATCCCTTTTATTTTGGAGAGTATGAACGGCGCGAAGTGTAGCTGATCCTTGCCCTTGTAACCACCTGCGGACAAGACCAATTGGCAGCGTCCGGTGGCACAACCCCGACTTGAACCCACCGCCACGAACCGCTAAGATTGAGACAAGGTTTCAATACGTAACCGGGGATGAACCACGATGGATGTTGCCTGCGCTGATCTTGTGTGCCAGTTAATCGCCGCGCCTTTGCAGTACCCCTTTATGCAGCGAGCGATTCTGGCGGCCATCCTGATCGGCATCGTGTGCGGCGTGATGGGCGCGTATGTGGTCACACGCGGCATGGCCTTTCTGGGCGATGCGCTGGCGCACAGCATTTTGCCGGGGGTGGCGGTGGCCTTCCTGATGCAGCAGAACGGGCAGTTGGCGGCGGGCAATCAGCCGTTGATGGTCGGCGGCCTGATCGCCGGGGTGCTGTCGGCGCTGGGCGTCGGCTTTCTGACGCGGGGGGCGCGGGTACGCGAGGATACCGCCATCGGCATTGTGTTCGCGGGGATGCTGGCGTTAGGCATTGGCATCATTTCCAGCGCCCGCAATTTCGCCGTAGACCTCAGCCATGTGTTGATCGGCAACATTCTGGCGGTGGGTAACGATGATGTGCTGCTGATCGGGGTGGCCGGCATCGGGGTGCTGCTGGTGATTTTCCTATTCTACAAAGAGTTTCTGGTGGTCAGCTTCGACCCCACGCTGGCACGCACGCTGCACCTGCCAGCGGAGGCGCTACGCCTCGTGCTGCTGGTGCTGCTGGCGATCACCATTGTGATCGGGGTACAGGTGGTGGGCGTGGCACTGGTGGCGGCGCTGCTGGTCACGCCGACAGCCACCGCCCGCTTCTTCACGCAGCGGTTGAGCGCGTTGATAGTAGGCGGCGCGTTGCTAGGGGCGCTCAGTGGCCTCATCGGGCTGTATATGGCGTGGCATTTGCATGTCGCACCTAGCGCCGCCATCGTCCTCACCGCGACCAGCCTGTTCTTGCTGGCCTTCTGCTTCGCGCCCAAACGCGGCATTGTTTGGTCGCTGCTCGGCAAAACCGCCGAACGCGCCTGAAACCGTGTTAGCGCACCGCCACCGGCAGCAGCAGCGCCGAAGGATGCTCGGCATCGTGGTACAGCGTTTGTGCCGCCGGATAAAGCGCATCCGGCGCGAAAGAATCCGCGCACCCCGGATTGCGCGCCCAACGCGGGTGTGCGCCGCTGGAAACCTGCAAGCGCAACCGGTGTCCCGCTTTGAAACGGCAGGCTGTCGCCCACATATCCACTTCGATTTTCAAAGTCCCGTCCAACTGCAACTCGGCCTTATCCGGTGTGATGCGGAACAGCCCATCGCAGATGTTGAACGAGCGCCCATCGGGATGCACATCACACAACCGCGCAAAGAAATCGGTGTACGCCCGCGACGACCGCACGTACAGCACCGTTCGCACCGCGCCGATCACCTCCAACGCCTCGCCCAACGGCGGGGTGGTGAAGCTCAACACATCGGCGCGGGCTTCAAGGCGCTGGTTGTCCTTCGCCCCTGCCCATGGGCTAAACTGGTTCCCGCCCAACGCGGGCGTGGGGTTCGCCGGATCATAGGCGTAGCAGTCGGGCGGATCGGCGTTCCCCGGCTGAAGCGCATCCAGCCGTCCATCGCTGTGCAGGTAGTAGGGCGTGGTCTGCGCGGACGGCGGCCACGAGTCATACTCGCGCCACTGCCGCGTTCCCAACACGAAAATGCGTACCGGCTTAGTCCGCAAGCGGGCGGTGTAGCCTTTCAACTGCGCCTCGAACCATATCAGCCCTTCGCGCAGGCCAGTGGGCGAAAGCATTCCGTTGAAGTGGTGCCACGGGCCGATGGTCAAATAGGGTTGACGACCGGCAGCCCGCAGCGCCGCGTAGTCTCGTAGTTGGGCGCGTAGGAAAAAGTCGTACCAGCCGCCGATGAGGTGAATCGGGCGCTGAACGGTAGTCAACTGGATTTCGTCGTGTACTTGCTGCCAGAGCGCATCATCCGAATCCGTGTGGCGCAACCATTCCTGATAGAACTCGACTGGCTGCCCCAACGCGGCGCGATCGGCATCTGCCAGCGCCGTCTGCCGGAAACCGCGTGACGTGCCGCGCTCCATGTGGAAGGCTTGCAGCGGTAGGCTGAGGTAAGGATGGCTGCGGGTGCGGTCAAGCTGCTGGAAGATCACCGGCCAGCGCAACGCCAGCCCCAGATCGAGAGCGCCATCTGGATAGAGGACATCGTGCAGGTTGGCGGTGGTGACGATGGGAACAAGCGCCTGTATATCCGGCGTATGGGCGGCCATCGCCCACTGGACAATCCCCAGATAACTCGGCCCCCATGTGCCGACTGGCCCCCGGTGCCATGTCTGCGCTTTCAGCCAGTCGAGCGTGGCGAGTCCGTCCGTCTGTTCGTTGAAATACGGGCTGAACTGACCATCGGAGTCAAAGCACCCCCGCGTGTCCTGCACCAGCACATGATAACCGCGCTCCGCGAACAGGTGGGCATAAACCGCCAGCAGCGCCCCGAACGCGCCCGCCCGCACACCGCGCCCATACGGGGAACGAATGAGCAGCGTGGGCAGCGAGTCCGCGCTTTCGGGCGCGTAATGGTCAGCGGCGAGGCTCATCCCGTCGCGCATGGGAATGCGCAACCCGGTGTGAACGCGAACGGTGTAACGGGGGGGCGGCAAGCGCAGCAGCAGCGCCAGCAAGCGGCGGCGGAAGGGGAACAGGGCAACCAGCGATAGCACCAGCAAGGCGAATAGCGCGGCAGTGCGTTTCATCGGCTCATCTCCGGCGGGTGAACCCCCTTCGGATGCACCCCATTACAAGCGTGTATGTGTGAATTGTATCACAAAACGAGCCTACGCAGGCGGACAGCGGTGGAATTTTTCGTCAGTCCTTAGACAACGGAAACCGCGCCCGTCAAGGGGCTGCCACCACAAAACTTTGGACGATGCTCCAATTCCCCCATGTCCCATTGGATTGATGAGCATGGACGCGCCAATAGTACAGTCCGGCGGGCAAGGTAGGGGTGGTGACGAACAGCGTATTGGCTGGAACGATCGCCGAATGCGTGAGTGGCAGCGTGAACGTAGGGCTGCCATCCACTTGCACTTCATATTCGGTAGCCCCACTGACCATGCTCCATGACAGCGTGGGCGTGCCATCGGGGTCGTAGTTCAGCAGGGGTGCGGCATTGGCCGGCGTTTCGGTGACGACACAGGTCACGGTGAAATTGAACGGGTTTTCATCGCTGTCATTGTTGGCAAAGGACACGGTGCCGCTGACCGGATTCCCGGTGGTTGTAGCCGAACAGGTCAGGCTGAACGTGGTGGAAGCCCCCGGCGCGAGGGATACAGACCCCAGATTCCCCGCAATGAAATCACCCGTGATGGTGGGGGGATTGGTCGAAATGGTCAGGTTCGGGCTTCCTGTGTTTCGCACCGTAATGGTTCGGGCGATCGGAATACCCTGTTGCGTGGTACCCAGATTATAGGTGCCACCGTCTGCGATATTCACTGAACCCGGTGCTTCGACCACAATATCTGTGGGCGGATACCATTCAACTGCTCCTATATCACAGGCCACCGTCGCATCACCATATGCGTTGAAAGGACGGGGATATTCCCTTTGATCAATATTGCTCACCGGAGAGGCAGCACAAACCGCATTATTGCCTGCATCAATCGCCGGACTGCCTTCCAAAGGTGATAGGGTCTGTGTCGGGCCGCCATTAGA
>CAIPFY010000031.1 GCA_903864435.1 uncultured Chloroflexota bacterium
CAGCACCATTTCGACCACGCGCAGCGAGTCCGCGTCGGTGATGCGCACGCCGTCCAGATAGCGCGGTTCGATGCCGAAGTTCTTTTGGAGCGCGGAAATTTCTGCGCCGCCGCCATGCACCACCACCACCGGAACGGCCAGTGCCTTCAACGCGGCGGCGAACGCGACGAGAAAGGCCGCGTCATCCAGTTCATGCCCGCTTACTTTGACCACCAGCGGTTCGTTCATACTTGTCCCCTTGTTTAGCCTATCGAAATCAGTGCCACCGCCACCAGCGCCAGCGAAATGCCGACCCCCTGCCAGCGGGTGATATGTTCGCGCAGGAATGTCCACGCCAGCAGGATTGTCACCGCCGGATACAGCGCCGATAACACCGACGCCACGCCTAAATCGCCATTCCGGGTGGCAATGATGAAGGCCACATCTGCCACCACATCCAGAACGCCGGAGGTGAGCATCGCCAGCAGCGTGATTGGCGTATCCGCCCGCAGCGAACGGCGCGATAGCAGGACAATCGCCACGATCATAATGGTGGACGTGGTACGGGCGGCGGTCAGCGGCCAGAAAATGGCGGTAGACTCGATCTGGTCGAGGCCGATTAGAAAGCCGGAAAAACCTATACCTGCGATGATCGCCATGCCCAAACCGGAATGTTCGCGGGTTGCGCCCGCTTCCTGTCCCACCAGCCACACGCTGGCGAGGCCGCACACAAACCCGATGGCCTGAAACACCCCCGGCACATCACCGAGAGTCAGGCTGAACAGCAACGGCAGCGCGGCGCTGACGACCGAGGACACCGGCGCGGCGATTCCCATGCGTCCGCTGGACAGAGCGCGGTACAGCGCCACCAGCCCGGTTGTGCCGCATAATCCGGCGACTGCGCCCACCAGCACATCACGCAGGGCGGGCAGCGGTTCATGCAGAAGGAGGGCGATCAGCGGCAACAAGAGCAGCCCGGTCAGATGGGAAACCGCCACCACGCTAATCGCGCCCAACCGTTTCGAGGCCATCCCGCCCGTGAAATCCCCGATTCCCCATGAGGCCGAGGCCATCAGCCCGAAAAACACGGTTGCCAGTAGTGGACTCACCGCCTATCCCATCGAGATCAGGGCGACAGCCGCCAGCGCCAGCCCGATGCCCACCGCCTGCGGGCGGGTGACATGTTCACGCAGGAAGAATCGCGCCAGCAGCACCGTCATGGCGGGATACAGCGCGGAGACCACCGCCGCCACGCCTAACTCGCCATTCTGCGTTGCCAGCACGAAGGCCACGTTGCCTAGTACATCCAGCACACCCGCGCCGACGACAGCCAGCATGACGCGCCGATCTTGCACCCGCAGCGGGCGACCGGAATACAGTGCCGTGCCTAGCATCACGGCGGTGGAGGCGGCGCGGGCAGCCGTCAGCGGCCAAAAGACGGCGGTGGACTGAAGGCGGTCAAGGCAGATGAAGAAGGCGGCGAAACCCACGCCAGCGATCACCGCCAACCCCAGCCCGCTACGGTCATTCGTCATATCCACCGTGCGCCCGATCAGCCACACGCTGGCGAGGCCGCACACGAACCCGATGGCCTGAAACGTCCCCGGCACATGACCGAGCGCTAGACTGAGCAGCAGCGGCAATCCCGCGCTGATGACCGAGGCCACCGGCGCGGCAATCCCCATGCGCCCGCTGGAGAGGGCGCGGTAGAGCGCCACCAGCCCCACCGTCCCGCACAGGCCGGCCAGCGCCCCTAGCAGCAAATCGCCCACTTCCGGCAGGGGTTCGCTCACCAGCAGCGCGATCAGCGGCATGAGCGCCAGACCGAGCAGGTGCGATAGCGCCACCACGCTCACCGCGCCAATGCGTTTGGTCGCCATCGCGCCGCTGAAGTCCCCCGCCCCCCACGAGGCCGAGGCCAGCAGGCCGAAGCAGACCGTCGCTAACAGAGGACTCACAGCAGCCCCGTCGTTTCGGGCAGTCCCATCATCAGGTTAAAGCACTGCACCGCCTGACCGGATGCGCCTTTACGCAGGTTGTCGGTCACGCTGGTGATGTGCAGGTAACGATCACTGACGGGGGTCAGGCTGATGGCGGCGCGGTTGGTCTTGACGACGTGCTTGAGTGTGGCCTGCTGCTTGGGTGGCAGCACCTTCACCAGCGGTTCGTCATGGTAGGTGTCTTGATAGAGCGCCTGCGCATCGGCGCTGCGGTAGTTGTCTTTGAGCGTGACGTAAATGCTGGACATCAGGCCGCGATCCACTGGCAGCAGGTGCGGCGTGAAGATCAACAAGCCGGCCTGCGGGTCGAGCTTGAAGATTTCCTGCTCAATCTCGCCCACATGCCGATGGACGCGCCCCGGATTGTAGGGCGAGAAGTTGCCGTACACTTCCACGAAATGCGTGTTCGGCTTGGGTTCGCGCCCCGCGCCGCTGACACCCGACTTGGCATCCACGATGATGGGCGAACCCGGCAGTAGCCAGCCGTTCTTGAGCAGCGGGTACAGGCCGAGCAGGGTGGTGGTGGGGTAGCAACCGGGCGCGGCGATCAGGTCAGCGCCTTTGATCTGGTCGCGGTTGAACTCCGGCAAGCCGTAGGGGACGGGCAGCAGTTCGGGGTGCGGATGCTCATGCGCGTACCATTTGGCGAAGCGTTCCGGCGTATCGAGGCGCAAATCTGCCGACAAATCCACGCATTTCACTCCGGCAGCGCGGGCGCGGGCGGCCACTGGCGCGGAGGCCAGATGCGGTAGCGCCAAGAACACGGCCTGCACGGTGCTGAGATCGGCCTCGGCGTGGGGGATGTAGCGTAGCGAGGTGAACGGAACGGGGTCGCCGGCATAGGTGCTGGATGTGGCAAACACCAGTTCAACATTCGGGTGATGGGCGAGGATTTCAACGGCATCCTGTCCGGCATAGCCGGAACCACCGTAAACGCCCACCTTGATTTTGTCGGTCATGCACGCTCCTTGTCGCTAGGTCATTCAAGCGAGGTTGTATAATACCAATTTCAGCAGAGAGTGTGTATTCCGGCGGTCATCGGATTTTGAGTGGATTCGGGATGTGTAATGATGTCCCAACATCGTGATGATTTCATCGTCCTGCTGGTGCTGGTTGGCGGATTTGTGGCGAACATTTACGCCCCGCTATGGCTTGCGCCGCCCAATTTTGAGTATACCGTTTGGCTCTACCTGCTGCTGTTCTTCGCGTGGATTCCGGTTTACCTGCGCCTGATGCGCGGCAAGCGTCGCCCGCGCTTGATGCTTGTGTTCGCCCTCGTGATGATGCTGGCGACAAGCTGTGCGTGTATGCTCATCCGGCCTCGCTCCGCATTCGCAATCAGTGGTTTCCTCGATAGCGTGCGCTGTGCAGAGCAGTCTGCCGATGCAGGCCGTGTGCGCTACACCTGCACGCGGGTGGCCTTTGACGGGCCAGAATACAA
>CAIPFY010000032.1 GCA_903864435.1 uncultured Chloroflexota bacterium
GCCGAGTGGGGTTCGATGATCGCCTTAGGGCGCACCAAGTTCTACCAGTGGTGGCTGGCGACCTTCCCCGGCCTGTCCATCCTGATCGTGATTCTGGCCTGCAACCTGCTCAGCGAAGGGCTGCGCGACTGGCTCGACCCGCACACGTAGGGCGACTGTTCCCGCCCCCTTTGGAGCGTGCGTTGTGATGAGCGTGTCCGATTGGCCTGTGCGTTGGGGTTCTCCCGCCACGAAACCTACCCGTCAAGTACCTCCCCCCACGCAATCAGAGCGCCGGAGGGGTGTCCTTCGGCGCTCTGTGAAATGAGGGGCGTTAGGCGGTTTCCCGCACGGGGTCGCTGACGTAGGCGCGGAAGCTGCTGGTCATGGTGGCCTGCCCGCGCCGATCAATCTGGTACGCCTCAAAGCCGGGTAGCGATTCGATGAAGTACACGCCCATGCGTCCCATCGCAAACGCGGTAGTGGCGAACCGATCCGCTTCCAATACATCCGGGCCAATTACAGTAATACTCACCACATCATCCAGCGGATCGTCGTTGTGGTGCGGGTTGTAGATGTGCGCCCCGCGCATGTAGCTGCCAGAGGTGGCAATCCCGCGATCATCCAGCGTCACCGTCTTGACGATCTGGCTCAGGTCGAACGGGTTGCAGATGCCCACCGTCCACGCCTGCCCGCGCTCGTTCTTGCCCTGCACCTGCACATCACCGCCCGCGTCCACAAAGAAGTTACGAAAGCCGTTCATGTACAGCAGCGCCGCCGCTTCATCAATCGCCCAGCCTTTCACCACGCCGGACGGGTTGAATTTGCCGTTGTGCCACACATCGAAGTAGCCGTTCGTATCGTGCTTGGTCTGTTCCGCCAGTTCGAGGATGATCTGCATGTCCGCGCAGGCTTCGGTGAAGCTCAGTTCACCCCGGTTGATGCGCGACACTTCGCTGGTTTCCTTGAACGGGCTGAAGATCTGATCTACGTAGTTGAAGTAACCGTACACCTCGTCGAACGCCCCGGCAGTTGCCGAGGCGTCCACGATCTCGACGGTGATGGGCATCCCCATCAGCCAGCGAGTCTGTTTCATAGATCCATCCCGATGGCGGCATCCAGCAGCGCCGAGTTCAACGACTGGATGAAGGCGCGGCTGCTATCGGTGGCGCGGGACACGATGTTCACGTTCGAGTCCTGCGCCTGTACCGCCTCGCTGATGAGCGTGGGCAGCGCGTTGCGGGTGATGATGTCGGACTCGTAGGTGCTGCGCGGGTAATCCGCAATCTGCACATCCACCAGCTTGCCATCTTCGATGACCGCCACCACCTGCATCGTCCCCCAGCGTCCGGCGCTCACGGCATCGCCGTAATACTGCCCATCGTAGTAGGCCGCGCCTGCCGCCTTGTCGGTGGACTGAGTGGCATCCGCGCTGGACTGCGCCGGAGCCAGTTCGACGGTTGGCGGGTTGGTACTCAGCCCTTGCAGGTGGTTGTCGCCACCCCGTCCCGCTTGCCCACCGGGAAGCGTTCCCCCCGGAGGCTGCCCGCGCCCACCATGTCCGCGATCCGATGCGGTGGTGGTCTGTCCGGTCGTGGCGGAGGCTGCGGTGGTCTGCGACGCGCTACTGTTGGCGGCGGTGACGCTGGTGTATCCCGCAGCGGCGGTGGCAACGAGCATCGAGGCGCTCAGTGCGTTCAGTTTCCAGTTCTTGCGATTCCACGTCTTCATGCGATTCTCTCCCTTTGGTATACAGTCGGTACAAACGATTACAGTAGATCGGGTTACGCGGCGCTGGTTCTGGTCGTGCGGTTGTTCATCCGGTTGACCAGCCACCCGACGGGGCGACCCGCGAGGATGACAAGGATGGTGGTGACGAGGATGAACCACAGGTTGTAGGCCACGCTGCCCAGTGCGTTCCACTGGAAGTTCAGCAAGCCGTTGCTCTCATCACGTTCGCCGATGGGCGGCTGCCCGACGGTGCTGCTAGTGGTTGTCGTCGTGCTGACGCTGGTGGTCTGCCCGCTGGCGCTGGCCTGCAAGCGTGTCGCCAGTTCGGCGACAGTGGTGCGCCCGCTGTTCACCACCGCCAGCAGGTTATCCAGACTGCGGCCTTCCGCGCTCATCGTGGCGGCAACGGCTTCCACATCCACACCGGCGGCGCTCAGGGCTGCGGTGAACTCATCCAGCGTCATGCTGCCCGTGCTGGTGGTGGTGGTCGTCGTCACGGCTACAGTGGTATCCGCTGTAGTCGTGGTGCTGGCGCTGGCGGGGGGCATCTGCCGCCCTTCGCCCGCCATCGCAAAGCCTGCCTCGCCGGACGAGAGGCTCAAGAGCATGTTCGTACTCTGCACCGGGCTGATGAGGTCGCCCTGCGACCAGAGCAGCGCCCCGCTGAGGACGACGATGATCGTCAGGATGAGGAAGCCGCGCAGTCCGCCGCGTGCCGGATTTTTACGAGTCGGGGTCATGAGGGTGTTCTCCTTGATTCACTCAGGCTTATTTCGAGGTCTTGGGCAGCCAGCCGAACAGATAGCGTGCGCCGTTGGTCATGATCCACTTCCAGTGCAGCGCCACATGCAGCGCCACGATGATGAGCACCAGTTCGGAGCCGACCATGTGCAGCGTTTGCAGCGTCTGGCGGAAATCCTGCGCCAGCGACAGGTTCCAGCCGATTGTCCGCGAGATCAGGATGCCGCTGATGGTGACGAAGGCCATATCTGCGAACAGCGCCACGTTCAGCACGTAGTTCAGCCGCGACTCGTGCAGCAGCTTCTTGAAGAAGGTGCGGGTGATGCTCACCACCCAGTCCCAGTGCAGGATGATGTGCAGCAGGAAGGCGACGGCGAACGTCAGGCCGAGCAGTTCGTGCAGCGCCAGTCCGGTGAAGTGTTCTTCCATCTCCACCACGAACATGCCCGTCAACAGCAGGTCGAGGTACACGTTCAGCTTGACCTTGTTGATCTTGACCTTGCGCCGGACGACGGTTGTCTCCGGTGA
>CAIPFY010000033.1 GCA_903864435.1 uncultured Chloroflexota bacterium
GACTTCGATGCTCGTCCCGTGCAGCAGCGAGAACCAGCCGTTGGGAAAGCCCGTCGCTTCGATGGCGCGGTTGAGCGCAGTGGCGACCAGTTCGGACGTAGCCGGATGACCGGGGTGTGCTTTGACCACTACCGGACAGCCCGCCGCCCATGCCGAGGCGGTATCGCCACCCGCCACCGAGAAGGCGAACGGGAAATTGCTGGCTGCGAACACCGCCACCGGGCCAATTGGCAGCAGCATCCGGCGGATGTCCGGGCGCGGCGCAGGCTGGCGATCCGGTTGCGCGGTGTCAATGATTACGCTCACGTAGCTACCCTCGCGCAGCAGGCGGGCGAAGGCTTGCAACTGTCCGGTGGTGCGCCCACGTTCACCCGTCAGGCGCGGCAGGCCGAGGGCGGTTTCGCTGTCGGCAGTCTGGAGCAACTCGTCGCCCAGATCGAGGATGGCCTGCGCCGCCGCGTCCAGAAAGTCCGCCAGCCGCGCCGCTGAATAGTGCCGCGTCTGCTCGAAGGCTTCGGCGGCGGCGCTTACTGCGTGGTGGATTTCTTCGGCGGTGGCATCCGCAAAACAGATTTCGCCCTGCGCACGGGTGCGCGGGTTCAGGCTGGCGAAGGTGGGCGCGGCCTGCTGGCTAGGCTCTCCTGCGATGAAATGGCTACCGGTGACAGGTGTCATAATTTGTTGTCCCTTTTTAGACCCGCGACATATAATACCGCTGAGTGATGAATAGATGCTTTATTTCAGGAGTTTTCGATCATGAGTTTAGCGGGAAAAGTGGCCTTCGTCACGGGCGGAGCGGGCGATCTGGGCAACGAGATGGCGTTGCACCTCGCCCGTGAAGGGGCGGCGGTTTCTCTGTGGGACATCCTGCCAGAGGCGGACGCGCAGGCGCGGATCGAGCGCGTACAGGCGGCGGGCGGGCGCGTGATGTATCAGCAGGTGGACATCCGTGACCGGGCGGCGGTGGATGCGGGGCTGGCGGCGCTGGTGGCGGCATGGGGCGGTGTGGATATCGTTTGCGCCAACGCCGGCATTGTGGATGCCGCGCCCTTCCTGCAAATCACACAGGAGAACTGGCAGCGCCATCTGGATGTGAACCTGACCGGCTCGTTTAACGTCGGGCAGGCTTCGGCGCGGCAGATGGTGGCGGCGGGCACGAAAGGGCGCATCATCTTCACCAGTAGCTGGGTTTCCGAAATCCCATGGCCGGAGATTACCGCCTACACCGCCAGCAAAGCCGGTGTGAATATGCTGATGAAGCAGATGGCGCGGGAACTGGCGGTACACGGTATCCGTGTGAACGCCGTCGCCCCCGGCATCGTGCGGGCTGGGCTGGCTGGCCGCCAACTGCGCGAAGAACCGCAGTACGCGGCGCGGGTGGCGAAGGTCATCCCGCTAGGCGACCCCGGTACGCCCGTCGAAATCGCGCAGGCGGTGGTGTATCTGGCGGGGCCAGCCACCGAATATATGACCGGCTCTCTGCTCGTGCTGGATGGCGGTTGTTCGTTATTTCAATTTGACTCCTAAAGAACGGTGGTCAACATGGGTGATATTTTGCGCGTAGGGGTGATCGGCTGCGGCGCGATTGCACAGGTGATGCACATTCCCTATCTGGTGGATGAACCGGAAAAGTTTGAACTGGTGGCGCTGTCGGATGTGCATCAGCCCACACTGGATGCAGTTGGCGATCATTACCGTATCCCCGCCCGTTACACGGAATGGCGCGATCTGCTGCACCGCGACGATCTGGACGCGGTGGTGATCTGCCACAACGGTTCGCATTTCGACAGCACAATGGCGGTGCTGGAAGCCGGCAAGCACATCTTCGTGGAGAAGCCGCTGGCGTGGAACGTTCGCGAAACCGAGGCGATTGCGGCGCGGGCGGCTCAGTCGGATAAGGTGCTTCAACTGGGCTACCACAAGCTGTATGACCCCGGTTTTGCGGTTGCCAAGCAGCAGGTGGATGCCATGCACGATCTGGGCTTCGCCCGCATC
>CAIPFY010000034.1 GCA_903864435.1 uncultured Chloroflexota bacterium
CATGCCAATTCCACCGCCGTCCGCATCTGGCGCGTGAGTGATGGGGCGTATGTCTCTGGCGTGTTCCTCTCGGAAGATGCTCCCGCGCAAGTGCGCTGGCGGCCCGGTTTCTTTGCCCCCAATTACCAGCTTGCTGTGGGTACGAATAATGGCGTGATCCATCTGTACTCGGTTCCGTCATCCGTGCTTATTCCAGTCTCGCTCGTTCCAACGGCAACGCCAACATCTCCGTCTACACCTTTCCCTACGCTTACACCTACAATTGCACCAACCGCAACACCGGGGCCAACTGCAACACCATCTCCGACCTTTACACCGACTTTTACGCCGTCTCCTGTTCCCACGCTCGCGTCAATCTCGCTCATTCAGACCTTCACCGGTCATCTGGCGCAGATCAATGACCTCAAGTTCGACGCGACGGGCTTATATCTGCTCAGTAGCGCAGGTGCGCCCGATTTCAATATGATCCTGTGGAATGTCACAGATGGCGTTGTCTACCAGCAATACACCGATCCCGATCAGACCCTTCCCACGCTGTCGGTGGCGATCAGCCCGGACGGTGTGGAAGTGGCCGGGGGCGGCGAGGATGGCGTGATACGCCGTTTCAACCGCACCACTGGCGCACTGTTCGATCTGCATACCAACCCCGCTGACAGCGCACCGGTGGTCGGTCTGAGCTACAACGTGTTCAACCGCGCTTTCCCCTGCACATGGTTCGGCGTGGTTTGCGGCCCGATTGTGCAAGGGACGGGCTTTGGCAGCACCACGCTACAAGCTGTGACCAGCTTGAACTTGGGTTTCAATCATTTGAAGGGCAGCATCCCGCCGCAGTTGGGTAAGCTGCTCAGCTTGCAATTCTTGGATCTCCAAGTAAATTCTTTGGATAACAGCATCCCGGATGCCCTGTTCCAGCAGACAGATGAGGGTATTCCTGTTCTGAAAGAATTGATTCTATCCGGGACTAGTCTAAGTGGTTCTGTCCCTGCTCGCTTGGGCGATTACACTTCGCTCACGAAAATCCGCATGGACAGAAACGAACTCACCGGGACGTTCCCCAGTATTGGCACGCTGCCCAACTTAGAGGAGTTAGACCTCCGCTACAATAACTTCAGCGGTGATATCGGGACACTTCTGACCGCCTCACCGCCGCCGTTGCTTGCTCAGTTAATGCTAGGTTACAACCAGTTCACCGGCAGCATCCCGCCTCAGTTGGGGACTCTGAACGGATTGACCCGCCTCGATTTGAGTGAAAATAAGCTCACCGGAGCCATTCCGCCAGAGTTAGGGAATCTGCCCAATCTCACCATCCTCGACCTGAGCTTCAACAAGCTCAGTGGGCCAATCCCGTCGGAACTGGGAAATGCCGTATCCCTGACCTACCTGTACCTGAACAACGACGGCCTGACCGGGCCGGTGCCGGCATCCATCGGCACGCTGGAACAGCTTTCCTACTTTGTGGTGGTGGGCAATCAGCTCAGCGGGCCGCTGCCCACGATGGGCGGCGACGTGCAACCGAATCTGTTCTATCTGAACTTAGGCAGCAACCAGTTCACCGGCAGCATACCGGTGGAACTCGCGCAGTTGCCCGGCCTGACGTATGCCAGCTTCGGCAACAATCGCTTGACAGGCAGCATTCCGCCGGAATTCGGACAGCTTTCTAATCTCATTCAGTTGGGTTTGGATCGTAATTTCCTGAGTGGGAACATCCCTAATGATCTGACCAGTCTGACCAATCTGACCGACGGAGTCGGGTTGAATGTGGACTTGAATCAACTGACATGGGATGCCAACGACACCGCGCTGATCGCGTTCATGGATCAGAAAGACCCGACTTGGAGTGTGACCCAGATCACCACGCCGGCCAATTTCCAGATTGCGATTGCCGAGAAGGATAAGGTCACGCTGTCGTGGTCGCCGCAAGGCTTTGCATCTGATGGGACGGATAGTTACTACGAAGTGGGCTGCGGCCCGTCGCCGGATAACTACAACCGGTTCTTCAAGACCAGCAACCGTTTGGCTGATCGCGTCACCATCCCCAACATTGATAACACGCAGCCCTACTACTGCGGCATTCGCACCGTTCTGCCGGTCAACGCCAACAAGGGCTTCCCGGTCGGCTACGAAAGTCCGTTCAGCCCGGCTATCACCATCGTCAACCTGTTCACTGCGCCGCAGCAGGTCAGCGAACCGGAAGCCATCCCCGCGCTGATCGTGACCGCGCTGGACACCACCGAACCGAACCCGATTGAGGGCGATCCCGAAGTGACCTGCGCCGATGGACGCTCGATCCAGTTCGGACGTTCGATCCAGTTCGGGCGCTCCATCCAGTTCGGGCAGGCCGCGGTCTACGAAGGACGCTCGATCCAGTTCGGACGTTCGATCCAGTTCGGACGTTCGATCCAGTTCGGGCGCTCCATCCAGTTCGGGGACACCGATGGGTCGGACTTCGATACCATTGTGGTGCTGTACAAAGTGCCGGAAGGAACCGGCTTCCCGCTGGATGCCGATCCGAACAACCCGCCACCGGAACTTCAGTTCGTGGGCTGCAACGACAACAACGACGGGGGCAGCAGTTTACCCGCTGATCCGAACAATGGCAGCCAGCGCCCGCCCGGTTCGCCCACCGACTCGTCACAGGTGTCCGGCGTGATCGAGGACAACTTCGACTACTACTATGTGGTCTATGGCAACGGCGGCATCCCGCAAGACTCCAAGATCGTGTTTACGCTCAACATCAGCGTGGACGGCATCCCCGGCGGCGCGTCGGAAATCGAAGCCTCGGCGCTGACCTCAATCTACGGCGGCACAGGCGGCGCGAACTGGACGAACCGCAACAACTGGACAGACACCTTTGATGTTTGCTCATGGTTCGGCGTATCCTGCCTGAACGGTTCGGTTGCCAGCCTGCTGCTGTCCGCCAATAACCTGAACGGCGTGTTACCCGCGAATCTGGGCGACCTGAACGGGCTGAACGCGCTCTTGCTGGCGAACAATAAGCTGCGCGGTGAAGTGCCTGCCAGCATCACCAATCTGACGCAGTTGAGCAGCCTCGATCTGGGCTACAACGCGCTGTACACATCCAATGAGGCGGTGCTGGCCTTCCTGAATGCGAACAACCCCGACTGGGCGAGTACGCAAACCGTCGCGCCTGCCGGTATCACCGTCACCCCGACGGCGACAGGGGCGCGGGTGGCGTGGAGGCCGATTGCCTATCAGGGCGGCGGCGGGCGCTATACCGTGCTGTGCGGCCTGCAACCGGGCGGCCCGTATAACGTGCTTACGCAGTCAGTCGAAGGCAAGGACGCCTCCGGCCTCGAAATCCCCACCGGAACGCTCAACCCGAATACGGCCTATGCCTGCGTGGTGACGACCACCACCAGCGCCCCCGGCGTGGCAGCGAACAGCGTGGCGGTGGATAGCGGCCTGACCAGCGACCTCAGTGCCGAAGTCGCCTTCACCACGCTGGCAGATGACAATACGAACGTCGCGCCCACTTTGACGGTCAACGCCGCCAGCGTTAGCGTGAACGAGGGTAGCGCCGCCAGCAACAGCGGCACGATCAGCGATTTCAACAATGATCCGGTGACGCTCGAAACCACTCTGGGGACGGTGGTGGTGACGGATGGCACATGGTCGTGGGCATACACCCCCGCCGACAGCCTGCCGCTGCCAGTGGATGTGACGCTCACCGCCAGCGATGGCAAGGGCGGCAGCACGGTCAAGACCTTCGCGCTGACCATCAACAACGTCGCGCCGACAGCTACGTTCGCCGCCGCGCCAACCTCGATCAATGAGGGGCAGGCGGTGGCGCTCACCTTCAGCAGTCCGGTTGACCCCGGTACTGATGATGTGACCGCAGGTTTCACCTACTCGTATGCTTGCACGACCAGCGGCCAACCCGCCGCCCCGAACTTCGTGCTGGTGGACTCGACCTCGGCGACCTTCAACTGCACCTATCCGGCAGCAGGTAGCTTCACCGCTATCGGACGGATTAAGGACAAGGACGGCGGTTTCACCGACTATCCGCAGGCGATCACCGTGAATCCGGTGGTTTCGCCCAACCAACCGCCCACCGCGCAGCCGATCACCGTCAGCACCGCCTCCGGTGTGCCGGTGGTCATCAACCTGCTGGCGGCGGCGAACGATCCCGAAAACGCCGCGCTAACGGTCAGCTTCACGCAGGGCGCGAACGGCATCGTTAGCGACAACGGCAGCGGCAGCGTGACCTACACGCCGGGTGCAGCCTTCGCGGGTGACAGCTTCAGCTACACCGTATGCGATCCGGCAAACGCCTGTGCCACCGCGCCGGTGACGATCAGCGCCGCCAACAACGGCCCCTTCACCCTGACCTTCCCGGTCACGGCGGGCGATGATGATGTGAACGAAGTGGCGGGGACGTTCGTGCCGGACAGCACGCTCATCTGGGCGGGCAACGGCGGCAGCGTCGCGCAGTCCTACCTCGGCCTGCGCTTCACCGGAATCACCCTGCCGCAAGGCGCGACAATCGAGTCGGCGCGGTTGGAAGTCTACAGCGCCTTCCGCCAATGGATCAACGTGGCCTTTAATCTGGCGGGGGATTCGGCGGATAATAGCGCCCTGTTCGACGAGAGCGCCCGCCCGTCTGCCCGCAGCCTGACCGCCGCCGTCCTGCACAGCGATACCAACGCTCTGTGGGAAGCCGGTCAGTGGTATAGCCTCGGCGACATCACGCCCGTCGTACAGGAAATCGTCAATCGCGGCGGCTGGAATGCCGGTAGCAATCTCGCGCTGCTGCTGAAGGGGCTGGGCGGCCAGTGGGGTCGGAAGTTCCTCGCCAGCTACGAGAACAACCCGGACTTCGCGCCGCGCATCGTCATCACCTACTCGACCAGCGCCCCGCCCGCCAACCGTGCGCCAATCGTCACGCCGGAAGCAATCGTCACATTCCAGAACACGCCGGTCACGGTCAATGTGCTGGTGAATGACAGCGATCCAGACGGCAACGCGCTGCACATCAAGGCCATCTCTCAGGGCGCGTTCGGTAGCGTGGTCAACAACAACAACGGCACGCTCACCTACACGCCCAACGCGGGCTACACCGGCAGCGACTCGTTCGCTTATCAGGTGTGCGATAGCGCCAACGCCTGCGTCAGCGGCATCGTGTCCGTGACCGTCAATCCGGTCATCACCGCGCCGATCACCTTCACTTCGGTGATTGATCGCTCGACGGATGACGCCAATCAGGTAGACAGCAGCGTCGAA
>CAIPFY010000035.1 GCA_903864435.1 uncultured Chloroflexota bacterium
ACACGGGCGCTTCCGGCGTGGCGCTGGTGGACACCCCCGGAGTGGGGTCAGTGTTTCAGAAGCACGAAAAGACCGCCAAAGCCTTCCTGCATCGCAGTGATCTGGTGATTTTTGTCGTATCTGCCAAACGCGCCTTCGCCGAAACCGAGCGTTTGTACCTTGAATTGGCGAAGAATTACGGCAAGAAGGTGCTGCTGGTCGTCAACCAGATTGACCTGCTGCAACCGGCAGAACAGACCGAGGTGCGCCGCTTCATCGAAACGCAGGTGGACGAGATGCTAAACATGCGTCCGCTGCTGTTTATGGTGTCGGCGAAAGAGGCGCTCAACGCCATTAAATCGGGCAGCCCAATCATTGGCGATCCGGGCGGGATGGAAGGCTTACGCGCCCATTTGCGCGGCGTGTTCGCTGAAACGCCGCCCGCCAAGCAGAAACTGGTGGCGCAACTGGCGATGGCGGAACGCTTGCTGAACGATTGCCATGCCACCGTTCAGAAGAACGCTTCGCTGGTGACAGCCGACACCACGAAGGTGAAGGAAGTGCAGCGCGAACTGGAGCAGCAGTCATTGGGACTGCAATCGCAGATGAAGGCCGCCCGTGCTGAATTGGATACGGTGTTCGATGGGATGCGGCAGCGTGGCATGGCGTTCATTGACCAGAACCTTTCGGTGCGGAAGGTGGGGCGTACTGCCAAACCGGAAGTCCTGCAAGCCGAGTTTCAGGAAGTGGTAATCGGGCGGGCGCTGCGCGATGTGGGCGAGGCGACCAACGGCTACATCAACGCGGTGGTGGATAGCAGCCGCTTGTACTGGCGCAGCGTCGTCGAACGCCTGAACCAGTTGCGCGACTTGCTGGATCAGGAAGTGACCGCGCTGGATGCGGGCGTATATGCCGAACAGCGCGAGGCGTTGCAAGAGGCCATCAAAATCGCGGAAAGCGAACTCAAGAGTTATTCCAGCGGTCAAATCGTGACCGAGATGCAGGACATCTTCGAGAAGAACGGTGCGGGATTCACCACCTCGTCACTGGCGGCGCTGAGTGGAGTCGTGCTGGTCATTCTGGCGCTTCTTCCTGCCGGGCCGGTCATCAGTACCGCCGCACCGTTGGCGTTACCTGCGTTCATCGTGGGTGCGCCGCTGATTCTGGGTGGCGGGTTCTTCGCCGTGCGTTACCTGCGCCGCGTGATTCGCGACACGAAGAAGGATTTGAACCTGCGGATTGATGAGTTGCAGCAGTCCTACCATAAGGCGCTGGATGGCCTGACGCAGAAAGAGCGCACCCGCCTGACGCAGTACGGACAGCAGGTGCTGACGCCTATCTACAGCCGCCTCGATGTGCTGGCGAAACGATACGCGGCTCAAGAATCGGCGCTGCGGGCGCATCAAGTACAACTTCAGATGCTCAAGAGTGGGATTGAGAAAGCGGTCTAACGGGCGGTCACAATAGTGTTCGGACGCAGGGCGCGGGTTGAAGCGCCCTGTTTTGTTGCCCATTCGTGAAGGATTGTTTACACTGTTGATAATAAGGTTTTGAGAAAGGTTTATTGCTCATGAGTACCCTTCCAGTGGTCATTCCCAGCCTGATTCTGAAACAACTTTACACCTTTGGCAGCCTGAAGAATGCCGATAATGGCCTTCAGTTCTCAATCAAGAATCGCTTGAGCGATGCCTCTGTGGTGCGCTTGAGTGCGCTGCGATTGAATGGGCGCGAGGTGGCTATGTCCTCTGTGCATGTTGAACTGGATGACGGTAGTTCGCGTGCCGCAGAGCAGATTTCGCCCGAGTCCCCGATTGACTTTCCGCTGCGGAAGGTGCTGACTGTGCGGGTGACGGGGATGCACATGGGCTATGGCAAGCACCCGATTGAAATCGCCTTTGTAGCGTCTCCGTTTGGCGAACTGACGCTTTCGGTGGAAGATTCGATCAGCGAATCGGATGACCATCTGGTGCGCTTGCCGCGTGATGCCGAGGATGATTACTCACCGCAGGCCATTGAGGAACGTCAGCAGTTCGTGGAAAAGTTCGCGGATGTGAAGCTCACACATCTGAAGGCCTATTCGTTCGACCCGCATTTGACCAAAGGGAACTGCGAACATTTTACCGGCGTGGCGCAAATTCCAATCGGGTTTGCAGGGCCGATTCAGGTGCGTGGTGAACATGCGCAGGGCGAGTTCATCATCCCGCTGGCGACATCCGAAGGGACGCTGGTGGCTTCCTACAATCGCGGCATCAAAGTGATTAACCTTAGCGGCGGCGTGAAATGTACCGTCGTGGGGGATGCCATGCAGCGTGCGCCCGTGTTCGTGTTTGAGGATGCGCGGGGAGGCCGCGATTTCCTGAAGTGGATTGAAGCCAACATAGGCAAAATCCGCGAGGAGGCCGAATCCACCTCCAGCGTGGCGCGGTTGCAATATATTGACCCGTACCTCTCAAACAAGTTCGTGTTCCTGCGCTTCAATTATTCGACGGGCGATGCAGCCGGTCAGAACATGGTCGGGCGTGCCACGTTTAGCGCGTGCAGCTGGATTCTCGATCACTACGAGGGCAGCCCGATCAAGCATTTTTACCTCGAATCGAATTTCGCCACCGACAAGAAAGCCTCGCAGGTGAACATCATGCGTACACGCGGCAAGCGTGTCACCGCCGAAGCGATCATCAAGCGCGACGTGCTGCTCCAGCAGATGCGCGTTACGCCGGAGAATTTGCACTATCATTCGGCGGTTTCCAACGTGGGTGCGTTTATGTCCGGCGCGAACAACAACGGCGCCCATTCACCCAATGCCATCACCGCCCTGTTTATCGCCACCGGGCAAGATGTGGCGAATGTCGCGGAGTCCTCTGCGGGGATTCTCTACACCGAGATTACGCCCGAAGGTGATTTGTACACCTCGATCACCATTCCGTCGTTGATCGTGGCGACCTATGGCGGCGGCACCGGCTTGCCCACGCAGCGCGAATGTCTCGAAGTGCTAGGTTGCTACGGGCGCGAAAAGGTAAATAAGCTGGCGGAGATTATTGCCGGTGTGGTGCTGGCGGGTGAATTGTCGCTCGGCGCGGCTATCTCGTCGCTGGATTGGGTATCCAGTCACGAGAAATACGGGCGCAACCGCTAATTCGTGGCGGGCATCATCATGTCACTTCAGCTTCAAGTCGAGATGTTTTTTTTGCTGCTGTATGCTGCGTTTTTGAGCATGGTGATTGGCATGAACCGCGAAGATCGCGGTCAGCCTGCCGGATTGCGAACGCACATGCTGGTGGGGTTGGGGTCGTGCTTGTTTACGCAGCTTTCGATCTACGCCTTTTCACCAGCTGACCCGGGGCGGGTGGCCGCGCAGATTGTGACCGGCATCGGGTTTCTGGGCGCGGGGACGATCATCACGCGCAGCGGGCAACCGCACCATCTCACCACAGCGGCGAGCATCTGGGCAACGGCTGCGGTTGGCATGGCGGTCGGCGCGGGTGCATGGTTTTTGGCGCTGGGCGGCACCGTCATTATCTGGGTTGTGCTGGCGATTCTCGCCCGTTATACCAAGACGGATCGGGTTCAGAAAATGGATATGGGCGGGGGGAATGGGAAGCACCCCCCCCCCGCCAACCCTTTAGCTGATGTTGTGGATGTGCCGCAACCGTGAGATCAGCGGCTTGACATCCTGTTTGATGCTGATCGTCGGTGCCTTCCCCAGTGGATCGAGTACGGTATCATCGCCCAGCAGCGCATGGGCGATGTTGGCTATGCCGTAGCTGAGCGCATCCAGATGGTAGCCGCCTTCCAGCGCGAATATGATTTTGCCGCCGCAAAGCTCGGCAGCCATGCGGATCAGTTCGCGGGTGAGGTGGGCATAGCCGGTCAGGCTGAGGCGCATACTTGCCAGCGGGTCAGTCCAGTGCGAGTCGAACCCCGCCGAAACGAAGATTACCTCTGGTTGGAAACGCCGCGCCGCAGGCCACACCACCTGCTCGTAAATCGCCGCAAAACTCTCGTCACTGTGCCCGGCGCTCAAAGGGATATTGAGGGTTGTGCCTCTGGCTTCACCATTTCCGATGTCGGTTAAATCGCCGGTGCCGGGGTAAAACGGATACTGATGGGTGGAGATGAACAGCACATCCGGGTCTTCGTAGAACATGGCTTCGGTGCCGTTGCCATGATGCACATCATAATCTATGACCATCACCCGCTTCATTCCGTAGTGTTTTTGTGCATGTCGGACTGCGATGGGAACGTTGCCGAGGATGCAGAAGCCCATCGCGTGATCGCGCATGGCGTGGTGTCCGGGGGGGCGCACCACCGCTAACGCATTGTCTGCCCGCCCGCTCAACACCTCGTCAGTCGCCATCAGCACGCCGCCAGCGGCTAGTCGTGCAATCGCATATGAGGTATGGTTGGCGTAGGTGCTGTTGTCCAGATAGATGTTGTCTTGCTGCGTGTCCTCCATCCAGTGCATCGTTTCCAGCAGGGCGCTGGAATGCACCGTGAGGATGTGGTCTTCGCTCACCATTTCCGGTTGGTGCCGGTGCATTCGGGCGCTCAGTCCGGTATCGTCCAGAAGTTTCCAGATGGCGCGGATGCGTCCAGCATGTTCTGGATGCCCGGCAAGATGATGTTCGGTATAGCGCGGATGCGTAATATAGGCGGTTGTCATCGAGAAAAATTCCTCTTGGAGTCGTCAATTGATTAATTAGAATGTGCTGATTGTTACGCTGATTTCGGGTTTCGGCAAGTACCCTTTCGGATTGTGGAAAACCCTCTATAATCACCCCATTCTGTTCCAAATACCTCGTCTGCTGTTATTTTCCCCATTTTGTCCGTGTTGTAATTATTTTCTCTCGTCGTTGTTGGATCGGTGGAGGACTCGATAACGCTATGCAGTATGAACGGTTGGTTCAGTGGGCACGCGAAACATGGGAGTCCCGCTGGCCGGGGCAAGCGACCATCACAATCTGGGCTTCCACTGAATGCAGCAATAAGATCGCGCAGCAGCAGATGCACGCAGGCCGTAAATTGCGCGGCAAGGCGCGTTATGACGGTGCGCTTCCGATTGACTGCCCGGTGATTGTACCGATCAGTGATTACGGTTCACGCGGGAAGAAAATGATGCTGACGGCCAGCGCCGGCGCGTATGTTTTCCGCTTTTCCTCCGAAGGCGACGATCCGTTTGAAGTGATCTACGCCTGCTCCTATTTTGACGACGATTTGCAGGATTTGACAGCTATTGCCATCGTTCCAGAGGGCAAACTGGATACATGGGCCGCCTTTGAGCTGATGTGTGCCCGTGCTGTGCGTCCGCGCATCAAGCGCCGCCGCGATGTGTACATCATTGGCGGGACGGACGCCTTTTTTGACCCGACTGTGGAATGGGAAGATGTGATCCTGCCGGAGAGCTTGAAAAACGATCTGGCGGACGATATGGACGCCTTTTTTACTAAAGGCGTTGGCATCTACCGCCAGCTAAAGTTAGCGCCTTTTCGTAAGCTGTTGCTGGCAGGGTTGCCCGGAACCGGCAAAACAATGCTCTGTGCGGCGATGGCAAAACTGGCGATCAGTCATGGGCGCATCGTGGTCTATGTCTCCGGTTCTGACCGGGACGGGGCTTCCTTCGAGAAGATTCAGCGGGCGCTGCAAGCGGTGACAGCGGCGCGGTATCCGGTGCTGCTGATTGTGGAGGAGATTGACGCCTACTTACAGGGGGATGATAAAGCGCGGGTGCTGAATGTGCTGGATGGCGTCGAATCGCCCAATAACCCGGAAGGGGCGCTGCTGCTGGCGACCACCAATTACCCGGAAGTGATTGATGAGCGTATCGCCAAGCGCCCCGGTCGGCTGGATCGCATTTTCGTCATCCCGACGATACAGGATGAACTCCATGCCGAACAGATGCTTCGGCACTATATGTCCGACCAGTGGCGTGATGAGCATTTGGCGGTGCTTCCACAGTTGATTAGCCAGCCGGGGGCATTTGTGCGCGAGGCTGCGCTCCATGCCCGTATGCTGGCGGCGCATGAGAACCGCACCGAAGTCACGCTGGAATTTTTGCAGGAATCGGTGGAGAGTTTGCTGCGGCAGATCAACTCCGGCAATGACTTCTTGCGTGACCGCCGACCGATCGGGTTGGTCGGCAACAACGGCAAATCACCGAAGAAATCGTCTCGTAGTAACCCCTTCGGCTTCCGCGAGCGTTAATCCGTTCTGCGATTCCCCGTCACGAAATGTGGGTCGTTCCGGCTTCTGCATGGAAATGGAGAAGCCGGATTATTGTTGTGTTTGTATTATCTAACGATAGTAGTCTCAAAATGGCAGTATGATAATCTTTATCGAAATAGTTTCCGGTAAAGTGATCTGCATGGAGGAGACTGTGATGCACGCCCAACGTTTAATTCGCTTGTTGCTGCCCATTCTTATACTGGTTTCGGCACTCTGGTTTGTGGCTCCACAGGTGGCACGAGCTGAGTGCGGCGTGACCCATACCGTACTTTACGGTCAGAATTTGTTCCGCATTGCGCTGCGCTACGGCGTGAATATGTATGATGTCGCTGCTGCCAACGGCATCACCGATGTCAGCCGCATCTATGCCGGACAGGTGCTAGTCATCCCGTGTCCCGCCGGGGTGTCTCCGTCTGCCAGCAGCGCAGTAGTTCCCGTCACCACGTATCCCGCTACCACGTATCCCGCCACAACGGTTTATCCCACGCCGTCCGTAGCGGGGGCGCTGGACTGCACCGGCTTCCGGGCGACCTCACCGTTGGATGGCCTGCCGGACGGCGCGACGACATTCTACTGGGATTTGCCGCGTTCGCCTGCCGGAATCGAAATCTATCAGGTGATTGTGGTGGATGATCGGGGACGGCGCGTGGCCTCGTTCGATACTGCCGGGGGGATTTACTCGGTTTATGGCGATGTGAGCTTTAACGGCATTGGCGGGCGCATGCGCTTCTCGTGGTATGTGACCGCGTTGGCCGGGGGCGCGGAAGTGTGCCGCACGCAGGTGACGACGGTCAACCGCGCATGGAACCCCTACGCGGGCATTTCGCCTTAAGGAATGTTTTGCGGTTCAGTTGCTAGAGAAGATTATCCCCGCCGCGCATGGCGGGGATTTTTATTCCGGCTTGGGGTGCAGCAGCAGGTAGTTAAACCCGTTCATGGTTACTGTGTCGAACTGGTCATAGCGGCGGCTGATGGCTTGCAGCACGCGGTCGGGATAGAACTGCGCTCGCAGCACGATCAGGCCAAACTCCCGCGCCTCGATCATCCTGACCAGTTCATCCCCTTTGTATAACCCCTTTTTATCGAGATTGAGCAATTGCGTGGGGTTGGTAATGGCAGGCCGCCCCGCCATCAGGCTGAATCCGGCGTCTTCGCTGATTGCAGGTTGGTCGCTGGCGCGAATGAGGTTACTGATTTTCCAGCCGGCCTCGATGTCAGCTTCGGTTGTCCAGTGTCCGATGTTGGCGTAGCCTGTCGCGTATTGCCCATCGGCGGTGCGTGCTGAGTCATAGAAGCCGTTGAGCGCGTTCGGATGTAGGCCGAGCGCCTGCGATAGTGCGCCAAAGATTTCGCCATCGGTGGGCATGTGCAGCACGGCCCGCCCGTAGCCCAGATACAGCAGCGGCACGATCACCAGCGCGGCCTGAGCGAGCAGGGGGGCAGCGCGGCGCAGCGGGTTAATCAGCCAGCGCGTCAGGTAGTTAGCGGGGAAGTGCCAGCCGCCGCGCAAGGTGCGCGAGGCGAAAATGCCGCTGAGGATGCACAGCGCGGCGATGGCGGTGGTGAAGTAGCTATCGCCGCCGCCCCATGTGCCGGAGGCCGCGCCATTCACGATGACCGCGAATACGAACCACAGGGTATAGATCGAAAGGCGGTCAAAATAGAGTTCGTAGATTGCCAGCAGCACGGCAGGCACGATCAGGAAACCATGGAGGCCGAACCACTGATTGAATAGCGCCACCGTCTGAACGATTCGCAGTTCGTTCACGTTGGCGAGGATGGCTTGCCGCCACCATTCGCCGCCCGTTGCCAGCGTCATCCAACCGAAGATGGCTGCACCCACGATACCCGCGCCGATTCCCCACACGAGGGCGCGGCGCGGTTGCCGGATGAACAGGAAGATGCCGGCGGCCACAGCGGTAATCAGCGCAAGCTGCTTCGTATAGCCAGCAGCAAGGATGAACCCAAACCCCAGCGCCAGACGGCGGCGGCGTTGCTTACGGTCAGTGATTTCGTTGGCGTTTGCCAGCAGTACCACCGCCAGCGTCTCGAACATGACCATACTGGCGTGCTGGCGGAACAACGGGCCGATGTGATAGACCGTGTTGGAGGCCAGAAACGCCAGCCCTGCTATGAGCGCGATGGGGCGGTTGCGCCCTTCGCGGTAGACGGCGTAGGCGATGGCGCTGGCTGTGACCAGCGTCCCCAAAAAGCCGAGCAACCGCCCGTACCAGTAGGCCGCCCCGAACACCCACACGAAAGGCGCGGCGACGATGTGGAACAGCGGCGGGTAGTTGCTGGAATAAAACGGGAAGGCTTCGGTATCGCGGTAAGGCCACTGTCCCTGACTGAACAGCATGGTATCCACCAGCTCAAAACCTTCGCCCTGATCGTAGTCAAATGGGAAGCGCATCAAATTGACGGCATAGCCGATGTATACCGCTAGATGGAACATGAGCAACAGCAGGGCTGATGCCATCAACAGGCGGTGCAGGGCGGTCAGCCAGCGGGGGGTGGGGGCGTGTGCGGCAGTGTTCATGCAGGGCGTGAACCTAATGGAATAAGCGTGAGGCCGAGCAGGGCGACGAGGGCGCTGCTGATGAGCGCGATTTGCTGCGCGGGGCCGATGCCCCCTTCGCGGCCTGCGTCCAGCAGATCAATGCTGAGGATGGCTGTGAAGGCCAACCCGCCGATGACGAGCAGCAGCCCGCCGAGATGACGTTTGGTGAGGGTGAAGTCGTTTGTGAACATAGTGCGCGGAGTATACCGTCACACTACGCGCATAGCCAAGAGTGTACCTGAGCGCGGGTTGCTTCGATCAGCGCCTTGCACAACTCGATTGGTGGAGAAATCAGTATCGTAAGACGCAACTTCTTGAACGGTAGTGCGTATAAAGGATACAGTAGAACACTGACGAATTGACCATGTTGCACGAGGGCAGTTTCACCATGACCGACCACAGCACCCGCCCGACGGATGACTCTGAGCGCGTATCCCGTTTGACGGCCAACACACCGCCTGCGCCACCGGAACGTGCTGCCGCGCCCGAACCGGCAAGCGGGAATGATGTGGTGCGCGAGTATGAGGTGCGTTATCAAGAGCCGCGCCGGATGCGGGCGACACCGCGCAGTTACAGCACTATGAACATCAGCGACGAGGAAAAGCTGTGGTCAGCGATTGCGCATGGCAGCATCTGGGTGACGCTGCTCAGCGGGTTTGCGACGGGCGGCTTCTCGGTGCCGTTGAGCGTGTTTGTGCCGCTGGTGATCTACTTCATGTTCCGCAAGAAGTCGGATTACATCGTGTTCCACAGTATGCAGGCCTTCGTGTTGCAACTGATCGCTACGGTGGGCGTGCTGGCGCTGGCGGTGGTGGGCGGAACGGCGTGGCTGATCGGGATGATTGTATCGCTGCTGGCGGTGTTCGTGCTGGCGGGGATTGTGCTGGTGCCGCTGTGGGGTATCGTGGGGATTGTGCTGGCACTGACGATTTTCTTCACCCCGCTGGTGGCGCTGGTTTTCGGGACGATTGCGGTTGTCGAAACCTTTAACAAACGCGATTATCGCTACCCGTTTATCGCCCGCTGGATAGATCGGCAGTTGGCGGGCGGTGTCTTGAGCGCGAATTAATTTGCTGTTTCGCGTACAATCAGTAGCTAAGGGCGGCGTGATGAGCGCCGCTTTTGTTTGTCACTACAAGGCCACTATTTGTTTCTCCCATTGGTCGTGCTATCCTTTGCAACACTCGAAGTCGTGATCGGTCAGGTTTTTCTCATGTGACCACATCCGACAACTATTTTCACAATGTTTTTGTCAGGAGCAGCCACGTTATGTTGAAGACTCATACCTGCGGTGAACTGCGTTTAGAGAACGCTGGACAGACTGTGACTTTGGCAGGTTGGGTCAACCGTCGCCGCGATCAGGGCGGGTTGATCTTTATTGACCTGCGTGACCGTTGGGGCGTGACGCAGGTGGTGATAGATCAGGCCAGCAACCCGGATGCCCATCAGATCGCCAGCGATTCGCGCAGCGAGTTTGTGCTTCAGGTGACGGGGCTGGTGCGCCGCCGTCCCGAAGGCACGGATAACCCGGAACTGGAAACGGGTTTGGTGGAAGTGGTTGCGGATAAAATTAGCCAGTTGAACGCTTCCAAGACGCCGCCGTTTTACATTCACAAGGAAGAAAAAATCGAGGAAGTGCGGCGCATGGAATACCGCTACCTCGACCTGCGCCGCCCGCGTATGCAGCAGAATATCATCCTGCGCCACCGGACGATGAAATTCATCCGCGACTATCTGGATGCGCAGCGTTTTATCGAGATCGAAACACCGATTCTGTTCAAGACCACCCCGGAAGGCGCACGCGAATTTCTGGTTCCCAGTCGCTATCATGCCGGCAAGTTCTACGCGCTGGCGCAAAGCCCGCAGCAGTTCAAGCAACTGTTGATGGTTTCGGGCTACGAACGTTATTTCCAGATCGCCCGCTGCTTCCGTGATGAAGACCTGCGTGGCGAACGTCAGCCGGAATTCACGCAGCTTGACCTCGAAATGAGCTTTGTCGAGCGCGAAGATGTGATGAGCTTGATCGAAGCCCTGATGACCGATCTGGTTGAGAAGGTTTCGGGCAAGCAGTTGTTGTTCAAGCCGTTCAAGCGCCTGACCTTCCGCGAAGCGATGGAATCCTACGGTTCGGACAAGCCTGACCTGCGCTACGGCTTGGAAGCGATTGACATTAGCGATCTAGGCGGCAAGTGCGCTTTCCCGGTGCTCGTTTCCAACGTGGCTGAAGGTAAGCCGGTGAAGGTGATGCGCGTGCCGGGTGCAGCCAAAGTGAGTGGCACGTTGCTCCGCAAGCAGGCCGCCGACCTCGAAACGCTGGCGCGGGGCGCTGGTGCGAAGGGTTTGGCATATATCGCGCTGCCCGAAAACGAGGCCGAAGAAGTGAAAGGCCCCGCCGCCAAGTATTTCACGGTGGAGCAGAAGATGGAATTGATCCAGCGCACGGGCGCACAACCCGGCGACCTGCTGCTGTTCATCTCCGACACGCGCAAAGTGGTGTATGCCGTGACCGATATTTTGCGCCGCACGCTGGCCGCACAGATGAATCTGGGCGACCCGAACATTCTGGCCTTCTGCTGGGTGTATGATTTCCCGCTGGTGGAATGGAACGAGGACGAGAAGCGTTGGGATCCCTCGCATCATCTGTTCACCGCGCCCGTCTGGGACGACATTCAGTACATGGATAGCGATCCGGGGCGTATGCGCGGTCAGCAGTACGATCTGGCCTGCAACGGTTATGAAGTGGCCGGTGGCAGCATCCGTATCCATAAGGCTGATTTGCAGGAGCGCATCCTCAAGCTAATCGGGCAGGATTTGGAACATGCCCGCAAGATGTTTGGTCACTTGCTGGAAGCGTTTACCTATGGCGTGCCGCCGCATGGCGGTATCGCGTGGGGGCTGGATCGCTTGGTGATGCTGTTCGCGGGCGAACCGAATATCCGCGAAGTGATCGCCTTCCCCAAGACGCAGACCGGCGCGGACATCATGGTGAATGCGCCGTCGCCCGCCGCCGCCAAGCAGTTAGCCGAAGTGCATATCTCGGTGGTTGAGGAAGATATTGAAGACGAGGAAAAGGGTAGCTAACGCGCCCGTTTGACCGCCTGAATGAAGCCGCCCGTAGCGTGTATCCTGCGGGCGGCTTTTTGATTCGGGGTGTCCGGCGTTATTCCGACGTGAAGAAGCGACTGTGCAGCAGGCCAGCCACCGCGCCGCCGATCAGGATGGCGACGACATACGGGATGGCATAGCTCAGGTCGCCTGCGATCAGCGCCGGGCCGAGGGTGCGTGCCGGGTTGAGGGACGCGCCGGTATACGTGCCGCCTGCGAGGATCGAACCCGCCAGCGTGAAGCCGATGGCGACGCCTGCGAGGTTGCCAGCCTTGCCATAGACCGCCGCCTGATACACCGTGCTGACGAGGAAGAAGGTGAGGATGGCCTCGAAGATGGCGGCTTGTCCCACGCTGCCCGCCGTCAATGAGCCGATAGTTTGTCCCGCTTTGGCGGCATCCGGCGAGATCACATTCAGCAGAATCGCCGCCACAATCGCGCCGACCAATTGCGCCACCCAGTAGTAGACCGCTTTGGTCACGTTAATTTTGCCGCCCACCAGCAGCCCCATCGTGACCGCCGGATTGACGTGTGCGCCGGAGATATGCCCCAGCATGTAGATGATGGCTGCCAGAATCAGCCCGTGCGCCAGCGCCGCCACCACTACACCCTGATTGGAGGCGACTGCGAAACCGCCGACGAACACGAGGATGAACGTTCCCAACGCTTCGGCGACAGCGGATTTCAGTAAAGTGTTCATGATGTCCCTTTCTTATGATAAAGCGAAGCCACTAGCAGGAATTGTATCGCAGTTGATGATAATAACAGGTTAAAAAGCGGACTAAATGTTAATCTGTCCGTTCGCGTTCAGGCTTTACACGGCGGGTTTGCTCTGCTATAACTACACCAACCTGCTGTGCCCGTGATGGCGCGCAATGCGTTTGAGCCAACACCCAAAATTCGGGGGTCACACGTCTGGCTGTTTGGTGATAGGCTTTAGCCAAGACCTCGCTGCCCAGTCCGATCCCCACCTGCGAAAGCAGGTTCAAAAACATGGCGTTACACGACATAGCGGGGTTTTTTAAGAATCAACAGCGCCGACTTCATAACAAGAAGTCGGCGCTGTTTTTTTGTTGTGAGGCTATTGCGAGTAATTCGCGCCGAACACTTCGACCATGAGTCCGCCGAGGCGAGCGCGGTCTGGAATGAGTACCGATGCACCGCGAGAGGTGGTGTAATTGACGGCATAGCTTTCGTCAATCACGCCCGTGCGGATGTTTCCGCCCGGAATGTCTTTCATGTACCACACCAACTGCAAAATCTGATCGAGTGTCAGCCCGGTGCTTACGCCCTGACTGACCGCGTTCCAGATGGTCGGCGCTTGCACAATCATTTGTGGGAGCATATTCAGGTTTAACACACGGTCACGGATGGCGTACAACACGGCCTGCTGGCGTTCGGCGCGACCAAAGTCGCTATCCCCGTGTCGGGTACGGGCATATTTCAACGCCGTGAGGCCGTCCAGATGTTGAAAGCCGGCCTGAATGTAGAACGGGTCATAGCCGTAATTCATGTCGGGGTACTGCGGGTCGTTGATGGTGTAAGGGATGTCCATATCCACGCCGCCGACCGAATCCACAATCGAGATGAACGTGTTGAAGTCCACCGCCACGTAATCATGTACGCGGATGCCGAGATTGTACTGAACCGTTTGTTTCATCAGTTCCGGCCCGTATCCCGGTTGCTGAAGTTCGCCTAGCACCATCGCGGAGTTCACGCGCTGAAGTTCGCTGTAACCCGGCACTTCCACATACAGGTCGCGGGGGATGCTCAGGATGCCCAGACTCAGCGTGGCGGGGTCTAGGCTGACCAGCATCATCGTATCGGTGCGGTAAGCCAATCCGGTTTCACCCGGACGGCGATCCAAACCCACCACCAGCACCGTGAAACGTGATGAACCGTCCCACGCACTGAGCAAAATGCTGCGACCATCGTTTAGGGTGAACCGCTGTGCGCCGCCTTCCGCCGTGCCCACGCCGCCCAATCCGGTATTCACATCCACCGGGGTCGGCAGGACAGCCGCAGCGGTGGCGAGCGTTTCGGACGGGGCGCTGCTGGCGCGGAGCAGAATGAAGGCGCTCATGCTGAACACTACCACCACGCTCAGGAGTGCCAGTGCGATGACCACCCACGCCCATTCTCCGCCCCGGTTGCGACTGCGCCGTTTGCGAACCCGTTCACGGGCAGCGGTTTCACGCATCTGCGGCGGCGGCGGGATTGTCCCGGTATAATAGATTGAAGGACGCAGCGGCGTCTGGTTGAGCAGGGCGGTGGCGGTGGGTCGGCGCGTGTCGTCGTCTTGGCCTCCGTAAACAGGCCGTCCGTTTACCAGCGTTTGAGGGTCATCCGGCGACCACGTTTCCGGCATGGAACCTCCAGTATGTCGAGTTGATTGCTCTGTCATAAGTTCGAGTATAGGGTGACTGTGCAACAGCGTCAATGGCGCTTGATCTATGATTGCCCATCGGCGGGCGCACGCAACATGGCTGCTGATGTGGCGCTGCTGGAGTCTGTCGGGGCGGGATTATCTGTGCCGGTGCTGCGCCTGTATGCGTGGTCGCCGCCTTGCCTGTCGTTGGGCTACGGACAGCGTGTCAGCGATGCCGATCGCGGACGGCTGACGGCGCTGGGCTGGGGGATTGTGCGTCGTCCCACCGGAGGCCGTGCCATTCTGCACACCGATGAGCTGACGTATAGCGTGGCGCTACCTGCCGATCATCCCCTCGCGGCGGGCAGCGTGGTCGAAAGCTACCGGCGATTGAGCGCGGCGCTGATGGCGGCGCTGGATAGGCTGGGTGCTGCTCCCCGCGCCGAACCCAAGCAGACCGATGATACCCACCCCGAAGGGCCGGTCTGCTTTGAAGTGCCTTCACATTACGAGATTACCGTCGGCGGGCGCAAACTGGTCGGCAGCGCACAGGTGCGGCGCTCCGGTGGCCTGTTGCAGCATGGTTCGCTGCCCCTGACGGGCGACCTCGCCCGAATCTGCGATGGGCTGGCCTATGATAGCGAAGCCGAACGCGAAGCATCCCGCCAGATGGTACACCAGCGGGCGCTGACGCTGGCGGAGGCACTTGGTCAGGCGGTGTCGTGGGATGCTGCGGCGCAGACCGTCTGCGCGGGGTTTGAGCAGGCGCTATTGGTGGCGTTGCAGCCTTCGGAGTACACCGCCGCCGAACGTGCCCGCGCACAGGCGCTCGAAGCCGAATATGCAGATGAGGTGTGGACGGCGCGGCGCTGAATTGACAGCCTCGAACAAAGGGTCTATGCTTTTCGCCAGTATCCGTGCAAGGCAGGTAACGCATGACTCCTCGACAATTACCACTATTCGCCAATCAGCCTCAATCCGTCAGCGACTTGAGCCCGCAGAGCGAACTGCGCTACACCTTCGCGCTGTTTCAGCAGTATCTAGTTGGCGAGGGCAAATCGCAGCATACCGTGAACGCCTTCACCAGCGATCTGCAACTGCTCTCCGATCAGGCGGGGGGCGAAACGGCGCTGGGCGATTTGACCACCACCGATTTGAACGAATTCTTGGAATGGCTGGAGCATGGGCGCGGTGTGCCATGCAGTCGTAAATCGTATGCGCGGCGGGTGACGACGCTCAAAGTGTTTTTCAAATGGCTGCACTCCGCCGGGGTAATTCCCTATGACCCCGCCAAGCCGATTTTGCAACGATCTGGCCCCGCACCGCTGGCAACGGCGCTCACGCCCGACGAGGTGATGGCGGCATTATACGCGGCACGCCAGTTGCGGCGCGGCGAGGAGACCGACACGCGCCCCGAAATGCTGTTCAAGCTGATCCTCGATACGGGCATCAAAAAGAGCGAGGCGATGGGGCTGCACCCGCGAGATATTGATCGCTCGAATCCGCGCTTGCCCGTGTTGACGGTCAAGCACAAGGTTCGCAATGTGTTCAAAGAGCGCATCATCGAACTTGACACGGATTGGCTGCCGCTGCTGGATGCGTATCTGGTGCAGTATCACCCGCAGGATACGTTGTTTAACTGCACAGCCCGCAATCTGGAGTACGTCCTCTCGGATGTGGGGGAGGGCGCAGCGTTGGCGGTCAAAGTCTCCTTCGAGATGCTACGCTGGACATGCGCGGTGCGCGACATGCGGGCGGGCCAAGAAGAAGACTTTATCCGCGACAAGATGGGACTCAGTCCGATCAGCTGGGTGGAGACGCGCAGCAAGATCAAGAAGCTGATCGAACTTCAGATGACTGCCGAAAACCCGTCGTTTATACCACCCGAACCAACAGCCCCTTGAGGTAGCTGCCTTCGGGGAAGGTGAGCGCGATAGGATGGTCGGGGGCGGCGTCGAGGTGCGCCACGATTTGTCCCTGCCGATCGGTATCCGCCAGCGCCCCGAATACGATCTTCTGGAACAGGTCGGTGGTGATCGCGCCGGAACAGGAGAAGGTGAGCAGCCAACCGCCGGGTTTCAGGCAGCGGAAGGCGTTCAGGTTGATGTCTTTGTAGCCCCGTGCCGCACTATCCACCTGTCCGGCATTATGCGCGAACTTGGGCGGGTCTAGCACAATCGCATCAAAGCGTTCGCCCGCTGTGGCCTGTTCGCGCAAATAGTCGAACACATCGGCTTGCACGAACTCTGCGCCTGCATCCTTGCCGTTGAGTGTGTGGGTTTGCTCCGCCAGCGCCAGCGCATCCCGCGAGGCATCCACATTGATGCGCTGCCCCGCCGCGCCCAGCCCGAACGCGCCCGTGTAGCAGAAGGTGTTCAGGATGCGGCTTTGAGCCGGTAGGTCAGCCGACAGCCGCCACAGCAGCGCATGGTTGGTCATCTGGTCGAGGTAGTAGCCGGTTTTATGCCCGTGCCGTACATCCACCAACCGCCGCAAGCCGTCGCGCTCAAATTCGATCAGCGGCGGCGGTTCTTCGCCCCACAGCACGCCGGATTGCGCTTTTAAGCCTTCTTTGCCGCGCACATCCACATCACTGCGCTCGTATACCCCGCGCACAGGCCGTCCGAGGGCGATGAGCGTTTCGGCTAACTGTGCTGCCAGCGCCGTCTTGTGCTGGTCAATATGCAGCGTGAGCGCCTGCAACACGATGTACTCGCCATAGTAGTCTGCGATCAGACCGGGCAGGAAATCGTTCTCGGCGTTCACCAACCGCCCCGCTGCGAGGCGCAAATCGCGGCGCGTAGCCGCAGCACGGAGGCGGGCGCGCCACCACGCTGCATCAATCGTTTCATCTACCCATGTCAGCATCCGCACCTGTATTTGGGAACGGACATTCCAGTAGCCGCGTGCGAGGAATTGCCCCCGCGAGTCGCGCACGGTGATGATTGCGCCCGGTGCGGGGTCGCCTTCTATGCGCTCAATCGCGCCTGAAAAGACCCATGGATGACGCTGGATGATGGGTTTTTCGCGGCCTTGCTTGATGATAATGACAGGTTCAGACATACTGCGCTCGCTCTCAGAATAGGGTAGGTTGGGTGGGATCAGCCGCGCTGCTGGCGCTGCCAATCATATTCAGGAATTCAGGTTCGCTCAGGATGGGGACGCCAAGCTGACGCGCTTTTTCGGCTTTGCTGCCGGGGGAATCCCCCATGAGGACATAGCTGGTCTTTTTGCTCACGCTGCCGGTGACTTTGCCTCCGTGCGACTGAATCAGGTTTTCGGCGGCTTCACGGGTGAGCGTGGGCAGCGTTCCAGTGAGGACGAACGTCAGCCCGGTCAGCGAGTCGCCCGCTGCCTCGCGGGGCGTGTTCTGCATATTCACCCCGGCGGCGCGCATCTTTTCCAGCAGGGCGCGGTGGTCAGGGTCGGCGAACCAGTCTACCACATTCTGCGCCAGAACCGTGCCGATGCCTTCCAGATCGTCCATTGCTTCGGCGCTGGCGCTCATCAGGCCGTCCATCGAAACGAACGCTTCCGCCAGCAAATTCGCCACCACGCCGCCCACGCCATCAATCCCCAACGAGCTGATTAACTGCCCTAGCGGGCGCTGACGCGCAGCTTCAATCGAGGCCAGCAGGTTATCCACTTTTTTCGCGGCAAAGCCTTCCAGTTCCAGCAGCGGTTCGCGCTGAAGGGAGAATAGGTCGGCCTCGTCGCGGATGAAGCCTTTTTCGATCAGCGTTTTGACGGTTTGCGGCCCCATGCCTTCGATGTCCATCGCGCTTTTGGAGACGAAGAACTCGATGCTGCGAAACACGCGCTCCGGGCAAACGCGGTTCGGGCAGATGTAATCCACCATGCCTGCCGGTTTGCTGATGGGAGTCTGGCAGTAGGGGCAGGTTTCGGGCGGGAGGATGGGCGTTTCGCTGCCGTCCCGCGCCGCCGTCACCGGGCCGATGACATACGGGATGACTTCGCCAGAGCGTTTGATAATCACCCGATCACCCATGCGAATATCCAGCCGCGCCACCTGATCGTAGTTGTGCAGGCTGGCGCTGACCACCGTTACGCCGCCGATGAACACCGGTTCAAGCTGGGCAGTGGGCGTGACTTTGCCCGTGCGCCCGATGTTGACGGTGATTCCGGTCAGTTGGGTGGTCATTTCCTCGGCGGGGAATTTGTAGGCCGTCGCACCACGCGGGTCTTTTCCCGCAAAACCCAGTTCAGCGGCGATCTTCAAATCGTTGATCTTCAGTACCACGCCGTCAATTTCAAAATCCAGTGTGGGTTTGCGGGATTCCCATGTGGGTAACTGCTGGATAACGTCGGATAAAGTGGGATATAAACCCACATGCGGTGGGATAAGAAATCCCATATCCCGCAAATAGTTCAACCAATCCCACTGACGATCCAAACTGATTCCCACAGCCTGCACCACCGCGTAGATATAGGCGGTCAGGGTGCGGGTGGCAGTGATGCGCGAGTCCTTTTGCTTGAGCGTCCCGGAAGCGGTGTTGCGGGCGTTCACATACAGTGGCAGCCCGTCCGCCGCCTGTTTCTGGTTCAGGGCGGCGAAATCCCGCTTGTGGAACAGCACTTCGCCACGCACGACCAGCTTTTCCGGCGCGGGCGGCCCGTCGGGATGCACGGGAATCCGCAGCGGGACGGAGCGGATGGTGCGGACGTTGGCGGTCACATCGTCGCCCACATCGCCGTTGCCGCGTGTGGCCGCCTGTGTCAGCAGACCGTTCTCGTAGGTCAGGACGATGGTTAGCCCGTCCAGCTTGGGTTCGAGCGTGTAGGTTAAGGTTGTGTCGGCGGACAGCAGCTTCAGGTTGCGTTCTTCCCACGCGGTCAGGTCGCTCTCGCTGAAGCAGTTAGAGAGGCTGAGGATGGGCGCGGGGTGTGGGATTTTGGCGAAGTCGCCGGAGAGGTCGCTGCCGGAACGCTGGGTGGGCGAATCGGGCGTGACCAGTTCCGGGTGTTCGCTTTCCAGCATCACCAGTTCCCGGTACAGCAGATCATATTCGCCGTCGCTGATAGTGGGCGCGTTCAGCACATAGTAGCGGTAACTGTGCGCGTTCAGTTGGGCGCGGAGCTTATGGGCGCGGGTGGCAAACTCGTTCATCAGGGTTGCGCTCCTTATGGGGCGATCACTTGCAGCAGTGTTTGTACGCCATCGCTTTCGGCTGCCCAACCGATCACGGTTGCGTCCGCGTTCTGGATGCGCCACCACGTCAGCCCGTTGGCGGTCAGCGGCCCTTCGATCACGGTGAAGCGTTCGCCGGGGTTGGCAATCGTGAGGACGATGTTTGCGGCGTTATCCGTCCCCGCCGAATCGCGGATGCGGATGCCATCCGTTCCCACCACTTCAATCATGCTGCCCACGCCGATGCGCGGCGGGGTGGTGGGCGTGGCGGTGAAGATGATGGGCGGCAGCGTCGGCCCTGCCAGCACAGGTACGGAGTCGGCGGCTTGCAGCGGCGGCAGAACCGGTGTGACCGCCAGCGGGGGCAGGGTGATGATCGGTGTCAGGCTGGCTGCGGCGGTGACGATGACGAAGCGCGGTGGCGCTTCCGATGGGGTGTTGCCGCCCAGCGCCAGCACCGCCACCACCACGCAGGCCACCATGCCGCAGACCATCATCAGCGTGAGCAGCATTGCCCAGATCGGCAGGTGAAACGGGTTATTGCGCCGCGGTTGTGGCCACTGGTCGGGGGGTTGCAAACGTGAATCTTTAACGGGCAAGAGGCTGTTTTCGGTCGGTGGTCGGTTGCTCATGGTTATCTGCCCCGTGCGCGTGTCCATGCCATAAATTGTTCGACAGGCCATGTGTTGATGACCGAACGCGCTTCCACCCAACCGCGCCGCGCCGTCAGGATGCCATACGGCAGCAAGTCCATTTGTTCTGGCGCGTGTGCGTCACTGTCAATGGCAATCGGAATGCCCATCTCCACCGCCCGCCGCGCATACGGCGCTTCCAGATCGAGGCGACGCGGATTGGAGTTGATTTCGAGCGCCGTGCCGGAGACTTTAGCGGCTTCAAAGATCGCGTCCATATCCAGATCAGCCGGTTCACGATCCGGGATGTACTGCGCGGTGGGATGACCGATCAGGTCTACATGCGGGTTTTGTAGCGCGTTCAACACGCGGCGGGTGATGGTGGTGCGGTCTTGGCGCAGGCTAACGTGCAGCGAGGCCACCACGAAATCCAGCTTTTCCAGCACTTCGTCGGGATAATCGAGGCTGCCATCGGCGTTCATATCCATCTCGGTGCCATGAAACACGCGGATGCGCCCCTTCATCTCGGCATCCACGCGGCGCACTTCTTCCTGCTGCTCCAGCAACCGTTCGATGGAGAGGCCGTTGCCAATCCCCAGACTGCGCGAATGGTCGGTGATGACGATGTACTCGCGTCCGCGTGCGTAGGCGGCCTCCGCCATCTCGCGCACGCTCAAGGTGCCATCGCTCCATGTGGTGTGCATGTGCAGATCGCCGCGCAGGTCATTCATGGTGATGAGCGCGGGGAGCTTGCTGGCCTGCGCCGCCTCGATTTCGCCCGCATCCTCGCGCAGTTCGGGCGGGATGAAGGGCAGGCCGAGCAGCGCGTAGACTTCTTCTTCGGTGGCACACAGGGTTTTGGGCGCATCTTCAACGATGCTGCCGTTTTCGTCCACCGGACTGAAGGCGTGTTCGTTCAGGCTGAATCCGCGTTTCAGCGCCAGATTGCGTAGCCGGACGTTGTGCGCCTGACTACCGGTGAAGTAGCACAGCGCCGTCCCCCAACGCGCTTTTTCCAGCACGCGCACATCCACCTGCAAGCCACTGAGCAGTTCAACCGAACTTTTGGTCGGCCCATGTCCCAGTACCCGCGCTACATTCTCCATCGAAACCAGCGCGTCCATGATGGGCGCGGCGTGGTCGCTGGCGATCAGGATATCCACATCCCCGATGGTGGGACGCCCGCGCCGGATGCTGCCGCCAATCGCCCCTTCCAGCGCCCCCGGCACCGCCAGCAGCCGTTGCAGGATGGCTTGCGCGGCGGGTAACGCTTTCCCTAGTGGGGTGCGTCCGGTGCGGCGGGAGAGCGCCTCAATCGCCTCGATGATCTTTTTCTCGCTTTTTTCGCCCATCTTTTCGAGATCGCGCAGCTTGCCCGCACGGGCGGCGGCTTCCAACCCCTCGATGGTGACGATTCCCAGTTCCTTCCAGAACAGCCGCGCCTTTTTGGGGCCGACACCGTTGATCGCCACAATATCCACCAGACCGGGCGGGATTTCGGCAGACAACCGTTCGTAAAATTCCAGTTTGCCCGTTTCCAGCAGTTCGGTGATCTTGGCAGCCAGCGTGTCCCCGATGTTGGGCAGGTCGGTCAAACCGCCTTCGGCAGCAATCGCACGCAGGTCGCGGGGGAGTTCGCGGATGCTTTCACCAGCGCGACGATAGGAGAGGACGCGGTGAATGATCTCGCCTTTGATTTCCAGCATCACGGCGATTTTTTCAAAGCGATCAGCAATATCGCGGTTGGTTAACACGCGGTCAGCCTTTCTCAATGGGTAGAACTTCTGTTTTATTTATTATAATCTATGCCGGACAACCTAGCCAGATAAAGTGAGGCTTTCGCCGCCGAAAATTCCGCTGATACGGTTGTTTCCGTCCGCATCTTGCACATACGCCAACCGCCCCTCGTGTAGGCCGCCGATGACCACATCCAGCGTGAAATCGCCGCTGGTGTAGTCGGTGCTGCCGCTGCCGGTCAGGATGAATCCCTCGCTGAACGCGCACTGGCTCAAACGGAATTGTTCCCCTGCGGCAGAAGGCGCGAACGCTACTGAACCCCCATACGGGCAACCGACCAACTCTAGCGTGGTGCCGTCCCACGCCACATAGTCGGGCAGGTAGAACAGATCATCATAGGCTGCGTTCAACGCCTCTAGCGGTGTGGTGAACGCTGCCGCCGACTGCGGAGACAGCGGAACATAGGCACGGGCGACCACCCCCTCGCAGCGGGTTTCAGGTTCGGCGGGGAGTACATCGTTCACCAGAAAATCGGTTACAGGCAAGTCCGGGCATTCGTCGCCCCGCCCGAAGATGACATGTGCGCCGCCCTCGGTGGTCATGAGATAACCGTTATCTAGTCGCTGCACGATGCGCTGTCCGTTTTCAACCGGCGTGGCAGGGTCAGCCGTTGCGCCTAGCACCAGCGTGGGGATGCCGGGGGCGGTCAGCGGTTGCGGGCGTTCCGGCGGCGCAGACGTAGGCCAGAAGGCGCAGGGTAGGTCGCCGTAGAAGATGGCGGCGAACAAGGGTTGTCCGGCGTGTTCCGCACCAGCACGCAGGTAAGCAGCGGCACGTTCGTCCGGTGTGCCGCTGAAATCGTGGTAGTCGTTACACTCGACGGCGTAATACAGGCCGTCGGAATAGGTCGGGTCAGGGGTGGCGATCAGCGTTTCGGCGTTCAGGCCGTAGGCGCTGTAGGCCATCCGCGCCAGCACGGCCAAATCGCCCCGTGCGGCGGCGGCTAACCCGCGCTGGAGGCGCATCCGCCCGCCTTCGGTGTACAGGTTGTCTATCACGACGGTTTCCAGATCGCTGTGGGTGAAGGTGCGCTGCACCTTACCGGACGTCGTGGGGAAGAATAGCGGCGCGGGGGCGGCACTCAGTTCGGCGGTCAGATCGTCGTAAAAGGCGGCGGGGTCGGAGTCCGGGAAGGCAGCGGCACAAGCGGCATCATCTTCGCAGGCTTGCAGCGTCATTTGGAGGACATTACCAAAAGCCTGCGCCTGCTCCGCGAGATAGTCTGTGCCGGAGAGTGTCAAATCTACCGCGCTATCGAGGATGAGTCCGCGCAGGCCAGCGGGGTAGGCAGCGGCATAGGTTTGCGCCAACTGCGTGCCGTAGCTTTCGCCGTACAGCCAGATGACCGGACTGCCGAGGGCGGTGCGGAAGGTTTCGAGATCGGCGGCGGCCTGCGCGGTGCCGTAGAAAGGCAGTAGGGCAGGTTCAATGCCCATTTCGGTAATGCAATCCTGTGCGAAGGTGCGGGCGGCGCTGACGAGGGCCTCATCGCTCGTCGCATCGGTCTGGTAATAGGCAGCGGCGGCGGTGGCGCACTGAAGATTGCCGGATAGGGCCGCGCCGCGCTGGTCGAAGAACACGATGTCGAAATGCTCGGTGATCGAAGGGTCGAAGGCCGCTATGTACGAATCGGCAGCAGCGAGGCCGGACGTGCCGGGGCCACCGGTCGCCGTGACGAACAGCCCTTTCGAGGTGCCGGTTGCGGGCAGTATGCCGAACGTCACCTGCTGAATGCGCCCGTCTGACGGATTGAAATGATCCAGCGGCATCGCCAGCGTGACGCAGGTGAAGGTGCTGTCGGGGCAGGGCGCACCATCCAGCGCGGCCAATTGCTCGGCTATGCTTGTAAGGGGTTCTTGTGCTTGTGTAGGTAGTGTGTTGATGACCATCACTGTGATGCAGGCAGCGATGAGTGTGTGGCGCAACAAAAGGCGAAAACGGGTCTTCATGTTGATTCTTCCTGTGAGGCAGTCTATATGATTATAGTAGAATTGCTTGACAGTCGGAATGATTGTGGTTATTCTGTTGCACAGTCGAATATGCAATAACGTTGATCCGAAAAAGTACACACCCCATCGGTGTTCAGAGAGCCGCCGGTTGCTGTGAAGGCGGTACACGCGAGGATGTGGAATGGGTCGGGGAGTTGCGCGGGCGAACCTCAAACAGTAGCCCACGCCGGAAGCGCACCGTTACCACAGCGCAGGGTATCGCTCCGGCTGTACCCGTTCGAGTGAAGCCATGTTCACAACTGGCTTAACCAAGGTGGCACCACGGGAACCCCGTCTCGTCCTTGAACGATGATGGGGTTTTTTATTGCCATCGAAGGAGACGTGGACATGGTACTCTTTAAGACTGCCGTCCGTGAGATGCTCACTCCCACCCGCGAACAAGCCCGCGCCCTGTTCGCGCAGGGCGATCTCGTCCCGGTTTATCGCCGGTTGCCCGCCGACCTCGAAACGCCCGTTTCGGTCTATCTCAAACTGGCGCAGGGCAGCGCGACCTCTTTCTTGCTGGAAAGCGTGGAAGGGGGCGAACAGATCGGGCGCTACTCATTCCTCGGTGTGAATCCCAAAGGTGTTATCCTCGTGAAGGGCGGGCAGGTGACTCGCACCGTGCATGGTGTGACCAGCACCCGACCCCTAGCAGACGGCGAAGACCCGCTGATGGCGGTCAAAGCCGAGTTCGGGCGGGTGCATCCGGTGGTGGTGGATGGCCTGCCGCGCTTCATTGGCGGCGCGGTGGGTTTTCTGAGCTACGATGCGGTGCGCTCGTTTGAACGCCTGCCGGATACCTCCACCGATGAACTGGGCGTGCCGGACGCGGCTTTCCTGCTGCCGGATACGCTGGTGATTTTCGACCATGCCAAGCATCAACTCACCATTCTGGCGAATGCGCATAATGAAGGTGATCCTGACGCGGCTTATGATGACGCGGCGGCACGCATCGAGGCGATTGCCTCCGCGCTGCGGCAGGCCGCCGTACCCCCGCCGCATGCGAACGCTCCCGCTGATCCGAACGCTGATGCCGAGATGCACTCCAACCTGAGCCGCGAACGCTATGAACAGATGGTACGGGATGCGAAAGAGTATGTTGCGGCGGGGGATGCTTTTCAGATCGTGCTGTCACAGCGGTTCAGCCGTCAGACGAGTGCCGCACCTTTGAGCATCTATCGCGCTTTGCGAATGCTCAATCCCTCGCCCTATATGTTCCTGCTGAATTTTGGCCCCGACTTGAACCTGATCGGAGCGTCCCCTGAAATGATGGTGCGGTTGGAAGATGGCATCGCCACAGTGCGCCCGATTGCGGGAACACGTCCACGCGGCGCGGACGAGGCTGAGGATAAGTCGCTGGCGGAGGAACTGCTGGCTGACCCGAAAGAACGCGCCGAGCATGTCATGCTGGTGGATTTGGGGCGCAATGATCTGGGGCGCGTGTGCGACTATGGCACCGTGAAAGTGCCGCGCATGATGTACGTGGAGCGTTACTCCCATGTGATGCACATTGTCAGTCAGGTGCAGGGCAAACTGCGGGCGGGCATGGACGCTTTCGACCTGCTGCGGGCGACCTTCCCGGCAGGGACGCTCAGTGGTGCGCCTAAAGTGCGGGCGATGGAGATCATCGAAGAACTGGAAGGCACGCGGCGCGGGACGTATGGCGGCGCGGTGGGCTATTTCAGTTTCGACGGCTCGATGGATACCTGCATCACCATTCGCTCGGTGTTGATGCGCGGGAATACCATCAGCATTCAGTCCGGCGCGGGGATTGTGGCGGATAGCGATCCGGGGCGCGAGTATGAGGAGACGATCAACAAAGCCCGCGCCGTAGCCCTTGCGATACAATATGCGGAGCAGGGTTTCGTTTAGCACCTGCTTACAGGTTGTGGAGGCATGATGACTGTCAAACGGTTGGTCTTTATTCGTCCCGGTGAAACCGATTGGAACCGTGATCTGCGCTGGCAGGGGTGGGTCGCCATTCCGCTGAACGCACATGGCCGCCTTCAGGCCGGACGGTTGGCGAATTTTGTGCGGAACATCGGCATGAGCGCCCTGTACAGCAGCGATTTGCGCCGTGCGGTGGAAACGGCGGGGATTCTCTCCGAGAAGTTGGGTTTTGCCCCGATACCGGACGCACGACTGCGCGAACGCAACATCGGCGTGTGGCAGGGGTTGAAGCCGGGTGAAATGCAGTTGTGGTATGCCGAGGACTATAACCGCCTGATGACTGATCCTGAGAACTATCCGGTTCCGGGCGGCGAGTCGCGGCAGGATGTACGCCTGCGGATGCGGGCGGCCTTCGAGGACATTCTGGCGCAGGATAAGGGCGAAACCATCGGCGTGATCTCGCATACCTCGGCTATCAAGATTCTGCTCTCGGACATTGTGCCGGGGGGCGTATCCGCACAGGTTCCGGTCAGCAATTCGTCGGTGACGACGATTGTCCGCGAGAATGATGTGTGGAAAGTGGTCGCGCTGGATGATGTACTGCATCTGGAAGGTTTGGAATCCAAAACCGTACCTGATTTTGAGGAAAAAACCACATGATCTTGGTGATTGATAACTACGATAGCTTCACCTACAACATCGTGCAGGAGATGGGCGAGATGGGCGCTCATCTGGAAGTGATCCGCAACGATCAGACCACGCTGGAGGCGATTCGCGCCATGAACCCCAGCCACATCCTGATCTCCCCCGGCCCCGGCGACCCGGACGACAGCGGTATTTCGCTGGATGTGCTGCGCGAGTTTGGCTCACACACACCTATCCTCGGCGTGTGCCTCGGTCATCAGTGCATCGGGCAGGTGTATGGTGGCGTGGTGAAGCGTGCGCCGCGCTTGATGCACGGCAAGACCAGCCCGATTCTGCACACGGGGGATGCTATGTTTGAAGGCGTTCCTAGCCCGTTCGAGGCTACCCGCTATCACAGCCTGATCGTGGAACAAGAGAGCTTGCCGGACTGTTTGATGGTGACGGCTTCCACCCACGAGGGCGAAATTATGGGATTGCGCCACCGAGAGTTTCCGGTGTACGGGGTGCAGTTTCATCCCGAAAGCATCCTGACCGGCTACGGGCCGCGAATCCTGAAGAACTTTCTGGACGTGCGCGTTGGGGAACGGGTTTAACGGATTATAAGGGGATATGACGATGGATATTGTTCGCGCAATTGACATCACCAGCCGCTTCGGTCATTTGCAGGACGATGAGGCCGAAGCCGTGATGAACCAGATTATGACGGGAACGGCGACGGACGCACAGATTGCCGCCTACCTGATGGCGCTGCGCATGAAGGGTGAAACGGCAGACGAGATCACGGGCAGCGCCCGCGCCATGCGCTCTAACGCGCACAATGTCCCCTCGTCGGGCGGGGATGAACTGCTGGATACTTGCGGCACAGGCGGCGACAAGTCCGGGACGTTCAACATCAGCACGACGGTGGCATTTGTGGCGGCGGGCGCTGGCGCGAAAGTCGCCAAGCACGGCAACCGCGCTTCCAGCAGCAAATGTGGCAGCGCCGATGTGCTGGCGGAACTGGGTGTGAATCTTGACCTGACGCCGGAACAGGTGGGGCAGTGTATTGATGATGTCGGCATCGGTTTCCTGTTCGCTGCCAAACTGCATCCGGCGATGAAGTATGCGATTGGCCCGCGCAAGCAGATGGCGGTACGCACGATCTTCAACATTCTTGGCCCTCTCACGAATCCGGCGGGCGCGAAACGGCAGTTGATGGGCGTGTTCGCCGCCGACCTGACCGATATGCTGGCGCATGTGCTAGGCAAACTGGGGTCTATTTCCGCGCTGGTGGTCAGCGGCTACGGTGGGTTGGACGAACTGACGACCACCGGCCCCAACCGCATCAGCCGTTACGAAGCCGGTACGGTGCGGACGGATGAGATTGACCCGCGTGAATTCGGCTTCCGGGGTGCGGCCATCAGCGAACTGCTGGGCGATGACGCGCCAACCAATGCCCGTATTCTGCGGGGCGTGCTGAATGGTGAAATTCAAGATGCGCGGCGGGATGTGGTGTTGCTCAATGCGGGCGCCGCGCTGATTGCGGCGGGGCTGGCGGCCAATCTGAATGATGGCATTCGTCTGGCAACGGAGTCTATTGATAGCGGGCGTGCGCTGGCGAAACTGGATATGCTGGTAGATGTCAGTCGCCGTTTGACCAGCACCCCGGCATAACCGGCAGCAGAAGTGGAGGCCGAATGACTCATTTCGTAGCGACGGATACCATTCTGGATCGAATTCTGGCGCAGAAGGTGTTGGATTTACACGATCTGCGTGAAGATCGGGCATTCCTCGCGCAGACCGAGTACCGGGCGCGTCATGCCCCGCCCGCCCGTGACTTCGCCGCTGCGTTACGCCGGGGCGATCATGTGGCGCTGATCGCAGAAGTGAAAAAGGCTTCGCCTAGCAAAGGGGTACTGGTCGAGCATTTCGACCCGGTAGCCATCGGGACGACTTACGCGCAGAACGGCGCTTCGGCTATCTCCGTGCTGACCGATACGCCCTTCTTTCAGGGGCGCTTGGCGGATATGCAGCAAGTGCGCGAGGCGGTGCCGGTGCCGGTGCTGCGTAAGGATTTCATCATCGCGGAGCATCAAATTTACGAGGCGCGTGCATCACAGGCCGACGCAGTGCTGCTCATCGTGATGGCGCTGGAAGATGCGCAAATCCGCGATTTGCAGGCGCTTATTCACGAGTTAGGCATGGCGGCGCTGGTCGAGGTACATCATGAGCAAGAACTCGAACGCGCTCTTAAGGCCGGGGCGCGGCTGATCGGCGTGAACAACCGTGATCTGCGAACCTTCCACGAGGATTTGGGTACGACGGCGCGGGTGGCGCGGTTGGTGCCGCCGGAGGTGACGCTGGTGGCCGAGAGCGCCATTCGCAGCGCCGAGGATGTGCGGCGGATGGGCGAGTTGGGCGCTCATGCGGTGCTGGTGGGTGAGGGGCTGGTGAAAGCTGGAATAGAACTGACCGGACGGGTGCGCGATTTTAGCAGCCAACCCCGTTTGGCACGGGAGTAATGACATGTCTCTTGTGGTTCATGTGAAGATTTGCGGCATTCGGACGTTGGAAGATGCGCTGATGGCAACCGCTGCCGGGGCGGATTTGCTCGGCTTCAATTTCTACCGGAAAAGTCCCCGTGCGCTGCCTGTGGGTGACGCGGCGACCCTCTGTGATGCGCTGCGGGCGCGGTTGGGCGCGGCCTGCCCGCTGCTAATCGGCCTGTTTGTGAACGAGAATGTAGGCACGATACAGTCTGTTCTAGAGCAGGTGGGGCTGGACGGGGCGCAACTGCACGGTGACGAATCCGACGAGGTGCTGCGTGAACTGCGCGGCGCGGGCTACAAGGCGATTCGCCCGCAATCGCTGGCGCAGGCGTTGGATGATGTGATGTATTTTCAACCGTATTTCCCCGCCAACGAACGCTTCCCGTCGCTGCTGCTGGATGCCTACAACCCGCAGTTGTACGGGGGGACGGGCGAACAGGCCAGCCTCGATATTGCGCGGACAGTGAAGGATGATGTGCCGCGTTTGATGCTGGCTGGCGGATTGACCCCGCAGAATGTGGCGAAGCACATTAAAGCCGCACGCCCGTGGGGGGTGGATGTTGCCAGCGGTGTCGAAATGGATGGGCAACCGGGACGCAAGGACGCGGAGAAGGTGAAGTCGTTCATCCGCGCCGCCAAAGGCGTGATCTTGCTATGACCGAAATGCTGGATATTTACGACGACAATCTGGTTCACGTCGGTGTGAAAGAACGCGAGGCCGTTCACCGCGATGGGGACTGGCATCGGGTATTCCACTGTTGGGTGATTGGGCGGGATGCACAGGGGCAACCGCGCATCGTAGTGCAGCGCCGCGCCGCCGAAAAAGACACCTTCCCCAACCGCTTCGATGTGAGTGCGGCAGGTCACTATCATGCGGGGGAATCTATCCGCGACGGGGTGCGCGAGGTGGAAGAAGAACTGGGGATTCCGGTGTCGTTCGAGCAGCTTATCCCGGTGGGGCTGAAGATTCACACCGCCCGCTATTCCAGCAAGATTGACCGCGAATTTAGCGATGTGTTCTTCTATGTGACGGACTGCACCCTCAGCCGCTTCGACTATCAACGCGAAGAAGTGGCCGGGCTGGTGGCCTTCGCCATTGATGAGGGGATCGCGCTCATGGCGGGCGAACGCGACAGTTTGCAGGCTGAGGCGGCGGGCTTGGGGGCGGATGTGGTGACGCTGCGGGCGGGGGATTTCGTGCCGCGTCCCGACCAGTACGTGCTGAAAGTGCTGCTGACGGCCAAACATTGTTTGAACGGTGAGAAGTATCTGGTGGTGTGAGGGGCGCGAATGAGCTTCCATATCGAACCGATGATGGCTGAAGATTGGGACGCGGTGCTGGCGATCTACCTTGAGGGGATCGCCACCCGCAACGCCACTTTTGAAACCAGTGCGCCGGAGTGGGAAAAGTGGGATAGCGGCCACCGCGCCGACTGTCGTTTGGTATCGCGGCAGGGCGGGAACATGCTCGGATGGGCGGCGCTGTCGCCGGTATCGGGGCGCTGCGTATATGCAGGTGTGGCGGAAGTGAGCATTTACATCACGGCGGCGGCACGCGGGCAAGGGGTGGGGCGGGCGCTGCTTACCCAACTGGTGAACGAGTCTGAGGCGGCGGGGTTGTGGACGCTGCAAGCGGGTATTTTGCGCGAAAATGCCGCCAGTCGCGCCCTACACGCGGCCTGCGGGTTTCGGGAACTGGGCTACCGCGAACGGGTGGGACAGTTGGATGGCGTGTGGCGGGATGTGATTTTGATGGAACGCCGCAGCGGGAAAATGGGTTGAAAACAGAACTAGGTGGGGCAGGGGATGACGATGTATATCGAAGTTGGAAAGACGAATGTGCCGGATGAGCGCGGGTATTTCGGTGAATTTGGCGGGCGCTATGTGCCGGAAACGCTCATGCCGGCGCTGGACGAACTGGCCGCCGCCTATGCCGAGGCGATGGCGGATGCCGATTTTCAGGGGCGGCTGGCGCATTTGCAGCGCACCTTCACCGGACGGCCAACGCCGGTTACGTATGCGGCGCGGTTGAGCGAGCAGTTGGGCGGGGCGCGTATTTTCCTCAAGCGCGAGGATTTGGCGCACACGGGCGCACACAAGATCAACAACGCGCTGGGGCAGGCGCTTCTGGCGCAGCGCATGGGCAAACGGCGCATTGTGGCGGAAACGGGCGCGGGGCAGCATGGCGTGGGCAGCGCCACCGCCTGCGCCATGCTCGGCCTCGAATGCCATGTGTATATGGGCAGCGTGGATATGGCGCGGCAACAGCCGAACGTATTCCGCATGAAGCTGATGGGCGCGAACGTGATTCCGGTGGAAAGCGGGACGAAAACGCTCAAGGATGCGATCAACGAGGCCATCCGCGACTGGGTGACGAATGTTCGCAGCACCTTCTACTTGCTCGGTTCGGCGTTGGGGCCGCACCCGTACCCGATGATGGTGCGCGATTTCCAGAGCGTGATCGGCATCGAAGCGCGACAGCAAATGCTGGAACTGGCGGGGCGCTTGCCCGATGTGGCGATTGCCTGTGTGGGCGGCGGCAGCAACTCCATCGGCCTGTTTCATGGCTTCCGGGATGACGAGTCGGTGGAACTGATCGGCGTGGAGGCGGGCGGTCATGGTGTGCTGAGTGGTGAACACGCGGCGCGGTTTGCCGACCCCGCGAAAGGTCGTCCGGGGGTGCTGCACGGGACGCGCTCGTTTGTGCTTCAGGACGCGGACGGGCAGATTATGAACACGCACAGCGTTTCGGCGGGGCTGGATTACGCCTCTATCGGGCCGGAACACGCTTATTTGCGCCAGACCGAACGCGCATTCTACACACTGGCGACGGATGAGGAGGCACTGGAAGCTGTTAAAACGCTGTCGCAGACCGAAGGCATCATCCCCGCGTTGGAGAGCGCCCACGCCGTCGTGGAGGCCGTCAAACGTGCGCCCACCATGCCGAAGGACTCGATCATTCTGGTCAACCTGTCGGGGCGAGGCGATAAGGATTTGGACACGATCATGCGCGAGTTGAAGCTGAATGAGTGACCGCCGTCCGCGCACCGTCAGCGCCTTCCTGCACAACGGGCGCGGCGAGGTGCTGGTGCAACTGCGCGATTCGAAGCCGGGATTGCGCTTCCCGCGTTGCTGGTCAACGCTCGGCGGCGCGATGGAAGCGGGGGAGTCGCCGGAACAGGCCATGCAGCGCGAGTTGATCGAGGAGATCGAGATTTGCCCGCCGCTGACGTTCTGGCGGACGTTCGACCATCGCTATGCTTATCGCGGGCAAGAGGTTGAGGTGCAGGTTCACGCCTTCACGGGGCTGCTGGATATGCCAGCGGAGGCGGTGCGTTTGCACGAAGGGGAACGGGTGGCGTGGTTGAACGCCGCTGACATTGAGCGACTGCCGTTCGCGTTCGGTCTGGACGCGCTGTTCAGGGAGTTTTTCGCAACCTATGACCACCGAAATCACACTGGCGACCACCTTTCATCCCAGAGGCGAAACGGCACGTCTTGAACGCCTGTATCCGCAACTGCTGGCCGCATATCGCCATTTGATCGTGTCGCTACCGCCGGATGCGGCGGAGGAAGATGCCGAGCGCATCGGCGAATTGCCGGGTGTGCAGACGCACGTCAACGCCGATTGGGCACATGGGCGCTATCAGGCGTTGCGGTTGGCGGCGGTGACAGATGCGACCTGTGTGCATTACTGTGATATGGATCGGTTGCTGCGCTGGGTGGAAACCCGCCCCGATGAGTGGACGCAAACGCTCAAACAGGTCAGGCAGAGCGATTGTCTTGTTATCGGGCGCACGGCTGCCGCGTGGGATACGCACCCGCAGGCACTCCGTCAGACCGAGGCCATCAGCAGCGGTTTGTTTTCGCGCTTGCTCGGTCAAACGCTCGATTTGAGCGCCGGTTCAAAGGGATTTAGCCGCCGCGCACTGGATTGCTTGATGGCGAATACCGCGCCGGGGCGGGCGATTGGCACGGATGCCGAGTGGGTGGTGATTTTGCACCGCGCCGGATTCCCTGTGGATGCGGTGCTGGTGGATGGGCTGGACTGGGAGATTCCCGACCAGCATCAGAGCGCGGCGGCCAGCCCGGAACGCCAGCGGGTGCTGGCCTCGCAGTACGATGCCGACCCCGGACGCTGGGCGCATCGGGTGCGGATCGCGCAGGAGATTGTGGATGCGGGAATGGATGCGTGGACGAGATCATTACAATTGCCCACAGGGGGACAATAATGGGTGTTGAGGCCATTCGGGGGATGTTTGACCGCGCTAAAGCTGAAGGGCGGGCGGCGTTTCTGCCGTATTTTCCGGTGGGCTATCCCGACTATGCCGGGTCGCTGGACGCGATTGAGGCCATGTCCAGAGCCGGTGTAGACGGTTTTGAGATCGGGATTCCGTTCAGCGACCCGCTGGCGGATGGCCCCGTGATTCAGGCGGCGACGCAGGTGGCGCTGGAAAAGGGCATGACGGTGCGCAAGTGCCTCGAAGGGGTGCGGACGCTGCGGGGGCGCGGGGTGCATCAGCCGATGATGATGATGGGCTACATCAACCCGCTACTGTCTTATGGCGTGCAGGCTTTCGTGCGGGACGCGAAAGCCGCCGGAGCCGACGGCCTGATTATCCCCGATTTGCCGCCGGAAGAAGCGCAGGATTTCGTGGCGGCCTGCGCTGCCGAACACATGGCGCTGGTGTTCTTCCTCGCGCCCACCAGCAGCGCCGAGCGCATCCGTGCAGTGGGGGAACGGGCAACCGGGTTCATCTATGTGGTGTCGTTGACCGGCGTGACCGGGGCACGTACCGAACTGCCGAGCGATTTGAAGGACTTTGTCGCCCGCCTGAAGGCCGCAACGGATCGCCCGCTGGTGCTGGGTTTTGGCATCAGCACGCCGGAGCAGGCGCGGAGCATGAACGGCCTCGTGGAAGGGTTCATTGTGGGCAGCGCACTGGTGCGGGCTGGCGCGAATGGCGCGGCGGCGGTGGGGGCGCTGGCGGGTGAATTACGTGCCGCTTTGAACACCGCCGAATAGGAATTTGACAACTTGCGTAAGACTGTGTTAGCCTTTGCGCCATTGTATAGGGAACTGATTTTCAAACTCGTGATGCACACCGCAACCTACCGCCCGTATTATTATTATTACTTTAGCAGCCCCATAGAGGCGGATAGAGCGTTGTGTGCCGGGTCTGGACTGACGACGTAGACCCTTATCAGTTCGGAAGTACCGAAGGCGCAGAGCAAAACGCTCCGCGCCTTTTTTGTTGTCTTTTTCAGCCACTCTAGGGAGCGAGACTATGCTGTGTTTGGGCGTGCGTGGTGCGACGACAGTAAACGAGAATACGGCTGCGGCCATCCTGAGCGCGACTCGTGAATTGTTGCAGAAAGTGATCGAGGTCAACGGGATTGAGGAGGATTATGTCGCCAGCGTCATCTTCACCACCACGCCGGATTTGAACGCGGCGTTTCCAGCGAAGGCTGCGCGTGATCTGGGGTGGCACCGGGCGGCGCTGATGGGGGCGCAGGAGGTGGATGTGCCGAATGGTATTCCGATGTGCATCCGCATCCTGATTCACTGGAATACCGAGAGGCCGATGGATGCCATTCAGCATGTGTATATGCACGGGGCGATGGCGCTGCGGCCTGATTTATACCCGGATAACAAAATCGTTTTAAGTGATGAGGATAAGGGGAGCTAAACATGATCGTCATTATGAAGCCCGGTGCGGGTGTACAGCAGATTACCGATGTGATGAACCGTGTGCGCGGGGATGGCTACGCGCCGCACCTGACCGAAGGTGAGCAGCAGACCATCATCGGCGTGGTGGGCGAAAGCCCCACGCCGCTGCGTGAGGACAACTATAGCTCGATGGATGGCGTGGAACGGGTGGTGCGCGTTTCGGTGCCGTACAAACTCGCCAGTCGCCATTTCAATCCGGCGGATACGCTGGTTCCGCTGAACGGTAGTCAGATGGGCGGGAACAAGGTGCTGATTATCGCGGGGCCGTGTTCGGTGGAAAGCCGCGAACAGATCATCGAAGTGGCGGAACAGGTGAAAGAAGCGGGTGCAACGGCACTGCGTGGCGGCGCGTTCAAACCGCGCACTTCGCCCTACAGCTTTCAGGGTTTCGGTGAGAAGGGGTTGCAATGGCTGGCGGAAGCGCGGGAACGCACCGGCCTGCCCATCGTGACCGAGGTGATGGACACCGCGCAGGTTCCGCTGGTGTGCCAGTATGCGGATGTGCTGCAAATCGGCGCACGTAACATGCAGAACTTTAGCCTGTTGAACGCCGTCGGGCAGACGCAACACACCATCCTGCTCAAGCGCGGGATGAGCAGCACGGTTGAGGATTTGCTGATGTCGGCGGAATATGTGCTGTCGAACGGCAACAAGCGTGTGATGTTGTGCGAGCGCGGCATCCGCACGTTTGAACGGGCGACGCGCAATACCTTCGATGTGAACGCGATTCCGGTGCTGAAGGCGCTCACGCATCTGCCGGTGCTGGCTGACCCCAGCCATGCGGTTGGGCTGTGGGAATATGTCGAGTCGATTGCGCGGGCGGCGGTGGCGGCTGGCGCAGATGGCTTGATCGTGGAAGTGCATTCCAAGCCGGAAGAAGCCGTGTCGGATGGTCGCCAGAGCTTGAAACCGGATCGGTTCAAGGCGATGGTGGATCAGGTGAAGCGCGTCGCCAATGCAGTAGGACGGACAGCCTGATGACAGGCGGCACGGGCTTTCAGAGCCGCCATCTGGCGGTGGTCGGGCTGGGGCTGATGGGGGGGTCGCTGGCGCGTGCGCTGCGATCCCACGCGGCGGTGATTACGGGCGTGGAAGCCAACCCGGAGTCCCGCGAATATGCGCTGGCGCAGGGCATCGTTGACCATGCCACCGACGATCTGCGGGCGGGTGTGAGCGAGGCCGACACGGTGATTCTGTGTGCGCCGGTTCGTATCATCCAGACGATGCTGGAAAAGCGCATCGGCTCGTATCTGCGCTCGAATACGCTGCTTATTGACATTGGCAGCACGAAACGCGATATTTGCGAGGCAATGGGCAAATTGCCGGTGGGTATTCATGCCATCGGCGGCCACCCGATGACGGGCAAAGAGGTCAGCGGCGTGGCGGCCAGCGATGGTGCGTTGTACCGGGGGCGGCCTTTCGTGCTGTGTCCCACGCGGCGCACGCTGCCGGCCACACGCCTGCGGGCGCTGTCGCTGGTGGCGGCGCTGGAAGCCGTGCCGTTCGAGATGGAGGCGCAGCGCCACGATCATTTAGTGGCGGCCATCAGCCATCTGCCGTACATTCTCAGCGCGGCGCTGGTGGCAACGGTGGATAAGCAGGGTAAATCCGATCCGCAGGTGTGGGAATTGGCGGCGGGCGGCTTCCGCGATATGTCGCGCTTGGCGGGACAGGACGTGCAGATGATGAGCGACATCATGAGCACGAATACGCAGGCGGTGGCGACGTTGTTGGCGTTGTTCCGCGTGCAACTGGCGATGCTGGAGGCGATGCTGGTGTCGCGGGACGATCAACAACTGGCGGACTTCTTGCGTCCTGCTCGTGAAGCGCGGTTGGAATGGATCCAAAAATACGAGAATGGAGCCAAGAATGGCAAATGATTGTTTTGTGGTTCGTCCCGGCAGCGGTTTGCGCGGCGGCAGCACCGTTCCGGGCGATAAGTCTATCTCGCACCGGGCGGTGATGTTCGGGGCGATGGCCGTCGGCACGACGCATGTGCGGGCATGGCTGGCGGCGGGCGATACCGAGGCTTCACTGGCGAGCATTCAGGCGCTGGGGATTCGGGTGGAGCGTTTGAGCCGGAATGAACTGGTGATTCATGGAGGCGCGTTTGAGCCGCCCAAGAGCTATCTGAATCTGGTGAATGCCGGCACGGGCATTCGCCTGCTGGCGGGGATTATGTGCGGGCAGCCGTTCCCTAGCGTGCTGGATGGCAGCGAACAACTGCGCCGCCGCCCGATGAAGCGCATCCTCACCCCGTTGCAGATGATGGGGGCGGCTATCAGCGGCACGAATGACCGCGCCCCGCTGACGATTCAGCCCGCGCAGATGCAGGGTATCCAGTACGATATGCCCGTCGCCAGCGCACAGGTCAAGAGCGCGGTTCTGCTGGCGGGGCTGTTCGCCAAAGGTGCGACGACGGTGGTGCAGCCGGGGCCTGCCCGTGACCACACCGAGCGCATGTTGAGCGCGATGGGCGTGAACATCGTCACCGAGGGCGACCATATTGTGCTGACACCGGGCGCAACGCTGAAGCCGATTAACCTGACCGTTCCGGGCGATATTTCGTCCGCTGCGTTCCCGATTGTGGCGGCGCTGCTGGTTCCGGGTAGCGACATCACCCTGACGGGCATCAACCTGAACAGCACGCGCACCGGCCTGATTGATGTGCTGCACGCGATGGGCGCAGACTTGACGGTGACAGAAACCGGATTGGAAGGCGGCGAACCCGTCGGCACGATTCGCGCACGCCACAGCGTTCTGAAGGGGACGCAGGTGGGCGGCGCGAAAGTGGTCGAGATGATTGACGAGTTCCCGATTTTGATGGTGGCGGCGACGCAGGCCGAGGGCGAAACCGTTGTGCGGGACGCGCAAGAACTGCGTGTGAAAGAAACAGACCGCATCAGCGTGATGGCGGGCGAACTGCGGAAGTTCGGCGCGGAGATCACCGAAACGCCGGATGGTTTCATCATCAAAGGGCCGCAAAAGCTGACGGCGACGGTGGCGGAAGGCCATGACGATCATCGTATCTCGATGAGCCTGTCGGTGGCGGCGCTGCTGACCGAAGGGCAAAGCACGGTGATTGATGCCCGTTGCGCGGGCGACTCATTCCCCGGCTTCGCGGGCACAATGGCGGCGCTGGGCATGGATATTCAACAGCGCGATCTTGAGTAGGCTGAAGGGATACGACGCATGAAAAAAGTGGGCATCATCGGGTGGCCGGTTACGCACAGCATCAGCCCCGCCATGCACAACGCGGCTTACGCGGCGCTCGGACTGACCGATTGGCAGTACGAACTCGCGCCCGTCCCGCCGGACATCGTGCGGCAGGGGTTACGAACGCTGCGCGACGAGGGCGGGTTCATTGGTGTGAATGTGACCGTTCCGCTGAAAGAGAAGGTGATGCCCCACGTTCGCCCGGATGAACGCGCCCGTGCGGTGGGCGCAGTCAACACGATTGACTTCCGCGACAATTCGGGCACGAATACCGATGTGATCGGCTTCATGGACGATTTGAAGGCGCACGGGGTCGAAGTGCAGGGGCAGCGGGTGATCGTACTGGGGGCGGGTGGCGCGGCGCGGGCGGCGGTCTACGGGCTGGCGCGGGCGGGCGCACAGGTGACGGTGGTGAACCGCACCCCGCAGAAGGCACAGGTCATGCTGGCGGATATGATGCTCTCGGCGAATATCCGCAGCGCGGACGTGCTGACGCTTGATGAGGCTGCTGAACAGGGCGCGGTGCTGGTGGTGAATGCTACATCGGTGGGGATGTGGCCCAAGACCGAAGAATCCCCTTGGATTACAGGGGTGGCATGGCCGGCGGGCGCGGTGGCCTACGATATGGTCTACCGTCCCCACCAGACGACTTTCATGCGGCAGGCCGAACAATCCGGTGCGCGGGTGATTGGCGGGTTGGGGATGCTGGTGCGGCAGGGCGCGGCGGCCTTCAAATTGTGGACAGGACAGGATGCGCCGGTGGAGGTGATGTATGCTGCCGCCGAGTCCGCTTTGCAGACGACGTGAGAATTTGAACAGAACGGGGATGGGGCATGATTCGTTTTCTGACAGCCGGAGAATCGCATGGGCCGCTGCTCACGGCCATTCTGGAAGGGATGCCAGCGGGTGTTCCGCTGACCGCTGACGACATCAACCGCGAACTGGCGCGCCGCCAGCAGGGGTACGGGTCGGGCGGGCGCATGAACATCGAGCGTGACGAAGTACGGATTACGGCGGGGGTCGTCAAAGGGCACACCACCGGCGCACCGATTTCGCTGCTGGTGGAAAACCGCGATTATAAGAACTGGCGCGAGAAAGATATTGCGCCCATGTCTACCCCGCGCCCCGGCCATGCGGATTTGACGGGCGCGGTCAAGTACGGCTACGGCGATTTGCGGATTGCGCTGGAACGCGCCAGTGCCCGCGAGACGACGATGCGGGTGGCGGCGGGTGCGGTGTGCAAGCGGTTGCTGGCGGCGTTCAATATCCGCGTGGGCGGGTATGTGGTGCAGATTGGGGATGTGCGGGCGGTTGTGCCGGATGATTTGTCGTATGAGACGCGCTTCCAGACCGCCGAGGAGAACGATGTTCGCGCTCCTGTAGCGGACTGTGTGGAGGCCATGCACGAAGCCATTCACCAGACCAAAGTGGATAAGGACACGCTGGGCGGGGTGATGGAGATCGTGGCGGTGGGCGCACCCCCCGGCTTGGGGTCGCATGTCCACTGGGATCGCCGCTTGGATGCGCGGATTGTGGGCGCGATGGTCAGCATTCAGGCTATGAAGGGCGCGGAGATTGGCTCGGCCTTTGACAATGCAGCACGCCCCGGTTCGCAGGTACACGACGAAATTCTGCTGGGCGAGGATGGGGCGCTGGTGCGCCACACCAACCGCGCTGGCGGCCTCGAAGGGGGCATCACGACAGGCGATCCGATTGTGGCGCGGGTGGCGATGAAGCCGATTGCCACGATTTTGAAGGCACTGGGGTCGGTCAATCTGGCGACGGGGCAGGTCGAGACGACCACGTATGAACGCAGCGATTTTTGTGCGCTACCACGCGCCATCCCCATCGGGGAAGCGATGATGGCGCTGGTGCTGGCGGATGCGCTGGTCGAAAAGCTAGGCGGCGACAGCCTGAGCGAATTGCAACCGCGTTTCGAGACGTTGCGCCGCGCCCGTTTGCAGGATTTGCCGATGGACAATGTGGAATGGCGGTTCGGTTATGAAGCCTGAGTCCAATATCGTCATCACGGGGTTTATGGGTACAGGGAAGTCTACTGCCGGGCAACTGGTGGCGGCGCAGTTGAACCGCCCGTTTCTGGATACCGATGCTGAGATTGAGAAGCGCGTGGGCAAGACTATCCCGCAGATTTTCGCGGACGAGGGCGAGGCGGCTTTCCGGCATATCGAACGGCGCATGTGCCGCTTCCTAGCCGCGCAGGAGGGGTACGTGATCTCGACGGGCGGCGGGATGCTGGTGGACGAGGGCAACCGCGAGGTGATGCTGTCGTCCGGGCTGGTGGTGTGCCTGTCCGCCACGCCAGAGATATTGTTGCAGCGGTTGCAGGCCGACAAAGCCGAACGTCCGCTGCTGCGCGGCGATTGGCGCGGGTTGCTGGAAAAGCGCCGTCCGGCCTATGAAGCAATCCCCTGTCAGATTGATACAACGGGTAAGACGGCAGAAGCCGTTGCGACGGAGATTATCGCCCTATGGAACAACAGCCTATCCGCGTGACCGCCCCCGGTGGCGATTACGACATCCATATTCAGCGCGGCTTATTGCGGCAGGTGGCGGCGCTGCTGCCCAAAGGCCGCCCGATCATTATCACCAATACCACTTTAGCGCCCCTGTACGGACAGGCGCTGGCGGAGGCGCTCTCCGGCGCTGCGCTGCTACAGATGCCGGATGGCGAACGCTACAAGACGCTGGATACCGTCGCGCAGTTGTACCGCGATCTGGTGGCTGCTCGCGCTGACCGCGACAGCGTGATTATCGCGCTAGGTGGCGGCGTGGTGGGCGATACGGTGGGTTTCGTGGCGGCGACCTATATGCGCGGCGTGGCTTTCGTGCAGATTCCGACGACGCTGCTGGCGATGGTGGATTCCAGCGTGGGCGGCAAGGTGGGCGTGGATTTGCCGGAAGGCAAGAATCTTGTGGGCGCGTTCAAGCAACCGGATTGTGTGCTGATTGACCCCGACGTGCTGGATACGCTGCCTCCGGCTGAATGGCGCTGCGGCATGGCGGAAACCTACAAGCACTACCTGTTGAGCGCCAGCGAGGGGCTGGCGGCGCTGGACGCACCCGGCGTTGACCGCGCCGCCATGATCCGGGCGGCGGTGCAGGTCAAGGTGGATGTGGTGCAGCAAGACCCGTTCGAGAAGAATATTCGCGCCCACCTGAATCTGGGGCATACTTTCGCTCATGCGGTGGAACAGGTGTCCGGCTATGCGTGGTTGCATGGCGCGGCGGTGGGGGCGGGGCTGGTGGCGGCGGCGCGGCTTTCGGCGGCGCTCCAGCACTGCGAGGCGGGGCTGGCGCAGCAAGTGGAGGAAACGGTGGCGCGAATCGGGCTGCCCACACGCTTTGGCGATCTGGACGCGGAACGGCTGTATGCGGCGATGGCGACGGATAAGAAGTGGCAGGGCGGGCGTTCGCGGTTCGTGCTGCTGCGCGGCGTGGGGCAGCCGTTCGTGGCACATGATGTTCCCAAATCGGCGGTGATGTCCATTCTGGAGGGGATGCGATGACGAAGAAAATTTTGCTGCTGCACGGCCCGAACCTGAATTTGCTAGGGACACGCGAACCGACGGTCTACGGGAACGTGACGCTGGAGCAGGTCAACGCATGGGCGGAGGCCCGCGCCCACTGGCACAAGGCTGAACTGCGTGCGGAACAATCCAACCACGAAGGCGCGTTGATTGATATTCTGCACATCGCCCGCAACTGGGCGGATGGCGTGGTTTTCAATCCGGGGGCGTATACGCATACCTCAATCGCGCTGCGGGATGCGATCAGCGGGATTGGCCTGCCCGTCGTGGAAGTGCATCTGTCCAACGTCCATGCCCGCGAGGAATTTCGCCACCGTTCGCTGCTGGCTCCGGTGTGCGTGGGGCAAATCTGCGGCTTCGGTTGGCGCAGCTATTTGCTAGGCGTGGATGCGTTGCTAGGGCATCTGGGGGTGTTGGCTGCGCCGGAATGATTGGTGGTCTTGTACAACAATTGCAGCCCTGTTTTTAGGCATGTCGGCGGTATGTGACCCGCAACGGCTTGATTTATACTGACATAAAAAGCAATCCGAACCGAGGGCAGATGGTCACAAAAGAGTCCATTTTGGCGGCAGTCGAAGCGCAGCAGATTCGCTTTATTGATCTGTGGTTCACCGACATCACCGGTATGGTCAAAAGCGTGACCATGCCTAGCGCCGAACTGGAAGATGTGATTGACAGCGGCACACATTTCGATGGCTCGTCTATCGAAGGATTCGCCCGTGTAGCCGAGAGCGATATGATTCTGATTCCTGACCTCGACACGTTTGTGGTGTTGCCGTGGGAAGCAGCCGAGGAACGCACCGCCCGCCTGATTTGCAACGTGCATACGCTCAACGGGGAGCCGTTCATTGGCGACCCGCGCAATGTGCTGATTCGCACGCTCAAGCAGGCCGAGGAGATGGGATTTAACTACAAAACGGGGATGGAACTGGAATTTTTCCTGTTTCGCGCCGGAATGCCGCTGACCCCGCAGGATAACGCCAGCTACTTCGATATGTCTATGGATTTCGCCCAGTCCATGCGTCGCAAGATGGTGGCGACGCTGGCGAGTATGAATATCGCAGTGGATTCGACTCATCATGAGATTGGTTCCGGTCAGCACGAGATTGATTTCAAATACGATCATGCGCTGGCTTCGGCGGACAAGGTGTTGACGGCGCGGGTGGCGCTGAAAGCAGTAGCAACCCGCCACCAACTGCACTGTACGTTCATGCCGCGACCGGATGCTGGCTTGCCGGGATCAGGAATGCACACGCATCAAAGCCTGCATGATTCGCGGACAGATGCCAATGTGTTCGCTGAACTTTCGGACGAAAATGGCCTATCCCCGCTGGCGCGTCATTTTCTGGCGGGACAACTGGCTCATGCGCGGGCGATGTGCGCGGTGCTGGCGCCGCTGGTGAACTCGTACAAGCGGTTGGGGACGAGCTTTGAAGCGCCGGTCTATGTGACGTGGGCGCATATCAATCGTTCGGCGCTGATTCGAG
>CAIPFY010000036.1 GCA_903864435.1 uncultured Chloroflexota bacterium
AAACGGGCGAGGAAGTGCGCCACCCGCATGAGTTTCGCTGGAGCGTGGTTGAAGTGCGTGCCGCCGACGGCGCACTACGCGCCATCACCAACCCGATTTTCCGCCCCGGTGAGTGGCGCTAACGGCGGGGAACTGCACCATGAACGACGAACAACGACGACTGAACGACGAAGGCCGCGCCATCTGGGATCAAAAAGCCGCCTTCTGGGATGAACTACACGGCGACAACGGCAACCTTTTTCATCGCACGCTGGTGTCCCCGGCGGTGGAACGCTTGCTGGCGCTGCGCCCCGATGAGCGTGTGCTGGATGTGGGCTGTGGCAGCGGCGTGCTGGCGCGGCGTATGGCTGAACTGGGGGCACAAGTGCTGGCGGTGGATTTTAGCGCCGCGCTGCTGGAACGTGCCCTCGCCCGTTCGCAGCCAACCGGCCACCCGATCACCTACGCGCAACTGGACGCAACCGACGAGTCCGCGCTGGCGGCGTTGGGCGAAGGCCAGTTTGATGCGCTAACCTGCACGATGGCGCTGATGGATATGCCGGTGATCGCGCCGTTGTACCGTGCGGCCTGTCGCCTGTTGCGTCCGGGCGGGCGCATGGTGATCGCCACCGCGCACCCCGCCTTCAACTCCAACAATCCGGTGCGGATGGCGGAAATGCGGGATGACGGCGGCGACATTATCACCGTTGACTCGCTCAAGATCAGCGCCTATCTGGACATTCCCCCCGTGAAAGGCGCAGGCGCACCGGGCGAACCGACCCCGCACACCTACTATCACCGTCCGCTGCACAACCTGTTCGGAGAAGCCTTCGTTGCTGGCCTGCTGCTGGACGGGCTGGAAGAACCCGCTTTCCCGAAGGACGAGGCGGTGCAGGTCGCGCCCCTCCGTCTGTATCGCTACTGGCAGATGCCGATGGTGCTGACCGCCCGTTTGCGGCGGGTGTAACCCTCGTGGATAGCGAATTTTTCAGCGAATGTCTGCTGCCGCTGCTACTGATCGGCCTGCCGCTGGCGTTGTTCACCCTCGTGGCGCTGCGGGCGGCGCGCCGCGCAAAGGCTTATCAGGCCGCGCTGGACAACCTGCGGACGACCACCCAACCGCTGGCGCTCATCCACGATGGCATGGGCGGCATTCGCGCCGAACTACTCACCCTCAACGTGGACAAACCCCTGTATTGGCGGCGCGTCGTGCTGGGCTTGCAGACCGACTCGCTGGTCATCTACAACGCCCGCCCGCCTCTGCCGGAACTGCTGCGGTTGCCGCTGGCACAACTGCGCTGGTACGGGCGTCCGCAGAAGTACCGCAGTGGGCGCAACGTCATCTGGTTGCATTTTGAAACCCCGGACGGCTGGCGGTTGCTCACACTGGACATCTATCACGGTTCGATGGCTGATTTCGTGCGGACGCTGAAAACCGTCACCCCGCCCGAACTGGTCACGGCCTACCGCCGCCGCCGCCCGTATATTCACGTCGAGCCGCTTCCGGCGCAACCGACCACGCAAGACCTGTACGGCGTGTGGACGTTGGAAGCGCCACTGACGCTGTACCTGATGCCGCGTGCGCTGGTGCTGCTGGAGAGGGATGGAACGCGGGTACTGCGGACGTTCCCGCTAGATCAACTGACGGACGTGGTGGCGCAGCGCCGGATGGATGCGCCGGACGCAGACGGGCTACTGCGCTTCAAAATGGGGGCGGAAATGCTGGCGTTCGCGGTGCCGGATGCGGACGGGTTGGCGGGGCAGGTGGCACAGGCGGCGCGGCTGAACCTCGAAAGCCCGCTGTGGCCTAAGCTGAAAGACAAATCCGACGATGATTGGGAGTGGGAAGAATAGCGCCTGTCAATCGGAATGCGGAGGATGCCATCCGGCCTCAACCCATAACCGCCTTGCGCTCAACATCCCTTCACGATTTATCTTTAGCCGTTCTATGGTAGCGCGTCCGGTATTCGTTATGCCGTATAACATCACACCATCCTCGCTCCAGCGAAAGTGTTCATGCCAACTCTGGAAACGGGGATAGTATAAAATAACTTCTTCTCCTGTTGTCGAATTAATTCCTGTTTGATAGTTGAGCTTGTAAGTATTACAGCCAATGCAAGCCAAGCAAAGATTATCGAGAGATGTTTTTCCACCTGCCGATTCAGGCATGATATGGTCTATTTCCATTGAAACGACGATTGCCTGTTGTGTCTGGCAATATTCACAACGTCTATGAGCGCGTTTGACAACTTGCTCGCGGAGGGTGTCTGGAATATAGGTCATTATGCGCCGAGTTGAAGTCGCTGTTCGACATCATAACCACGTTGCTTGAGCAACAGCAGCGCCTGAGAACGCAGCAGCATATAGCGGTCAACCAGCGCCACCAGTTGGTCAAGTTCGGCGCGTTCTGCATCCGCAAGCGCCCCTTGCTTACCGCGCTCGACCAACTCCCGCAAACGGCTGTCCTGCGGCCATGCGAGATGTTGATGCACAACCGCCCATAACTGCGCGTCTGTGTAGGCGTTCAAGGCTTGGGGAGCAATTGCCGCATCCGGTAGCGTGCCGAATAGTAGCGCCAAACTTTCCACAATCACCGCTTCGACAGAACGGTTGCTGGCACGCGCTACAGCCTGTGCGCGATCAAGTACCTCCGGCGGAAGTTCCAGTTCAATCATTGAGTAGGGCATAGGCTCACCTCTTTACGACTGTCTCTATTGTAGCGCAACTGCGGGCGCGGGAATCAAAAGAGGCGCCCCCGGCGGGGGCGCCTCTCGTGCCTACAAACCGTCGCCGGTTTAGTATTCCGGCATCTGGGGGGCGGCTGCGCCCTTCGATTCTTCCTTCACGTCGGTGATGAGCGCCTCAGTGGTCAGGATCATCGCGGCAATCGAGGCGGCGTTTTCGACGGCGCCACGAGTCACCTTCGCGGGATCGGGGATACCCGCTTCGATCATGTCCACGTACTCGTTGCTGAGGACGTTGTAGCCGATGCGATTGTTCTTCTTGGCCTTCTGCAAACGGCGCACTTCCTGAATGATGACACCACCATCCACGCCGGCATTCGCCGAAATCTTCTTCATCGGGGTTTCCAGCGCCTTGCGCATGATGGCGACACCGGTGTTTTCGTCTTCGTTGCTCATGCGGATGCCATCCAGCGAAGCAACGGCGTTGATGAGGGCCACACCGCCGCCGGGGACGATGCCTTCTTCAACTGCGGCGCGGGTCGCGCTCAGAGCGTCTTCCACGCGATGTTTCTTTTCCTTCAGTTCAGTTTCGGTGGCTGCGCCCACGCGGATGACGGCAACGCCACCGCTCAACTTCGCCAGACGTTCCTGAAGTTTCTCGCGGTCATAGTCGCTGGTACTCAGGTCAATTTCGCGGCGAATTTCTTCGATGCGACCCTTGATGTTGCCTTCGGCGCCAGCGCCATCCACCACAACGGTGTTTTCTTTGGTGCTGACCACTTTCGCGGCGCGACCGAGGTCTTGCAGGGTGGTGGTTTCCAGCTTGCGGCCGGTTTCTTCGCTGATGACGGTACCGCCGGTCAGGATGGCGATGTCGTTCATCATGGCCTTGCGGCGATCACCGAAGCCGGGGGCCTTCACCGCCAGCACGTTCAGCATCCCGCGCAGCTTGTTCAGAACCAGCGTCGCCAGAGCTTCGCCGTCCACATCTTCGGCGATGATAATCAGATCACGCTTGCCAATCTGGAGCAGCTTTTCCAGAATGGGAACGATGTCCTGCGCCGCGCTGATCTTCTTTTCGTAGATCAGGATGTACGGGTCTTGGATCGAGGCTTCCATCGATTCGGGGCTGGTGATGAAGTACGGGCTGATGTAGCCACGATCGAACTGCATCCCTTCCACGTATTCGGTCTCGAATTCGAGACCCTTGCTTTCCTCAACCGTCACCACACCGTCACGGCCTACTTTGTCCATGACTTCGGCGATCAGGTTGCCGATTTCGTTGTCCTGCGCCGAGACGCTGGCGACCTGCGCGATTTCGGCCTTGCTGTCAATCGAGATGGCCATCTTCTTGATAGCGGCAGCGACTGCATCGCTGGCGGCTTCGATGCCACGCTTGAGCAGCATGGGGTTGGCGCCGGCGGCCACGTTCTTCAGACCTTCGGTGACGATGGCCTGCGCCAGCACCGTCGCGGTGGTGGTGCCGTCGCCAGCGATGTCGTTGGTCTTGGTGGCGGCTTCCTTCAGAAGCTGAGCGCCCATATTCTCAAACGGGTCTTCCAGTTCGATTTCCTTCGCCACAGTCACGCCGTCATGGGTAACAGTGGGCGCACCGAACTTCTTGTCCAGCGCCACGTTACGCCCCTTGGGGCCGAGGGTGGTGCTGACGGCATCGGCCAGTTTGTCCACACCGATTTTCAGGCTGCGACGAGCAGCTTCATTGAACAGTAGTTGTTTCGCCATTGTGTGTCTTTCCTCTTAAGCAGTTTCAGAGAGTGATCGTCTGTATAAACGCAGAATTCGACTAGCCGACAATCGCCAGAATGTCGCTTTCCTTCATGATGAGTACCTTCTTGCCGTCCAGCTTGATTTCCGTGCCGGCATACTTGGCGAACAGAACCGTGTCGCCAACCTTCACATCCATCGCCACGCGCTTGCCATCCTCATCACGGCGGCCTTCGCCAGCAGCCAGAATCTTGCCCTGCTGCGGCTTTTCCTTCGCGGTTTCGGGAATATACAGACCGCTTGAGGTCACTTCTTCCTGTTCAGCCGGTTCGACAATCACGCGATCTGCCAGTGGACGCATATTCAACGACATTCCAATCCTCCTTCAAAAAAACGATGTACTCCGCATAGTAACGCACCCTCGTGACGTTAGCACTTGGAGCATGGGAGTGCTAAAAGTACATTTCAAAGTGTAGTCATCTGACCCGATCGAGTCAAGAGGTTTTCTGGCAATCGAGGCTTTAGAGTGCTAAAAATGTGTTAGAAATCTATGAATGGGCAGATTGTGGCGGCAATTACTGGATGGCTTCATCCCTATTGGCGATTTTGGGCTTGCACGGCTCAAATGGGTATGCTATATTTTTTCCTATTGAGATCGGCACCGTTCAGGTCGGCGTCGGTCAGGTCGGCACTATTTAGCGTGGCAAGGATTAGGTCAATTCGTTTAATCGGGTTGGCCTTTTTCCTTTTATTCCACCCATTCACACGGGCTTTGAGCAGATCGTGTTGCTCATTGCCTGCCCTGATGGACTCTGCTCGTGATGAAAGATGACGACAATTCGCGTATCCGCGTACCGCTGTGACGGGCAACCGGGAACCGTTCGCGCTGTCGCACGTAGCGCGGGCAGGCACACCCGTGCCGTCCCCTGTGCGCGGGCGGCGGAAGCTACCATATAGCACCGGTCATGGTGGCACTGCGTAGGTTGACCTTGAGCAGCGAGGCATCGGTCAGGTCGGCACCGCTCAAATCAGCGCGGCTCACGTCGGCATAGGTCAAGGTGGCACGCATCAGGTTGGCACGGGTCAGGTTGGCGCGGGTCAGGTCGGCACCGCTCAGGTCAGCACCGCTCAGGTCAGCACCGCTCAGGTTGGCACCACTCAGGTCAGCTTTTCTCAGGTTGGCACCGATCAGGTCAATCAGGGCATAGATGTTGGCCTGCCTCCACATATTCCAGCCGTCAATACTGGCTTTGAGCAGATTGAGTTGTTCGTTGTCTGCCATGACATTGCTCCTCATTTGTGAAAGATGACGAAAGTTCGATACAAGCGGGGTTGCATCGCTGGGACGGGCAGCGATTACCAGATGGCCTAATCCATAGTGGCCCCGGTCAGGACGGCCCCCGTCAGGGTAGCCCCGGTCAGGTTGGTACCACTTAGGTCGGCGCGGCTCAAGTTAGCCTCCGTCAGGTCGGCACGGCTCAAGTCGGCCCCCGTCAGGTCGGCACCGGTCAAGGTGGCTCCCGTCAGGGTGGCTCCGATCAGATGGGCAGCGGTCAGGTCAACTCCCGTCAGGGTAGCCCCGGTCAGGTTAGCACTCGTCAGGTGGGCAAGGCCGAGGTGAGCATCGCTCAGGTCGGCAGCGGTCAGGGTAGCCCCGGTCAGGTTGGCACCGCTCAGGTCAGTATTCGTCAGCGTGGCATTGCTCAGGGTGGCACTGCTCAGAGTGGTATTGTTCAGGATGGCGCCGGTCAAGGTGGCACCATTCAGAGTAGCCCCGGTCAGGGTAGCCTCGCTCAGGGTAGCACTGCTCAAGTCGGCCCCGGTCAGGGTAGCCTCGCTCAGAGTGGCACTGCTCAAGTCGGCGCCCGTCAGATCGGCACCCGTCAGGTCGGCGCCGCGCAGGTTAGCGCCGCTCAGGTCAATCATGGCATAGATGTTGGCCTGCCTCCACATATTCCAGCCGTCAATACCGGCCTTGAGAATTGCGAGTTGTTCTGCATTTGCCATGCTATTGCGCTCCTCATTTGTGAAAGATGACGAAAATGGGTCGAACATTCTGATGAAGCGCAAAATTCTAGTACAGAATGCGTGGACAGAGAAGCCAGTTTTTTCATCAAAAGCGGGTCTGTAAAATAGGCTATTTTAACCTTAAAAAAACCATTTTATAACCTAATTGTAATATATTTTACTTTGTAAGAGAAGTGCTAATTATTTTTTGCCAGCATGGCAGGGGGAGCAGGAAAAGCGGTTTTTGGGTTATCGGGCGGGTGGAGATGGGTTTGAGGGTGTCTCAACCGACGTGCGCGAGGATGGCCCGCGCCCGCGCCGCCCATGTGTAATGCGCCTGCACTTCGGCAGCCGCCGCCGCCGCCAGCCGTTCGCGCAGCGCCGCGTCATCCCGCAAGCGCAGCAGCGCCGCCCGCAG
>CAIPFY010000037.1 GCA_903864435.1 uncultured Chloroflexota bacterium
CTGCAACAGATTACGTTGAATGATGATGGCGACCCGAACAATAACAGCGATGATGATGTCAGTCCCGATTGGTCGAGCGATGGGACACAGATCGTTTTTTCGTCGCGGCGGGATGGGAATGTCAATCTCTATGTGATGAACCGCGATGGCAGTAACCCGATGGCGTTGACAAGCGATTCCACTAGCGAATCGAGCGCGGCATGGAAGCCCGGACAGATCGCATTGCCTGTGTCCGCACAGTCTGTTGTACTGTCACCGACCACGGTGGACTGCCTCAATTCGCCGCCTTCGCGCCTCAATGTGGGGATGCAGGCCGCCGTGATTGATGTGGATCCCAACCATATCCGGTTGCATCCGCAATCCGCCGAAGTGCGCGGGGAAATCCCCTCTGGAGGGGTCTTTGACATTATTGGTGGCCCCGAATGTGGTCAGTCGGCAGGTTTGATTTGGTGGGAAGTCAGCTATCAAGGTGTAACAGGCTGGACGGCAGAAGGTAAGGGCGATCAATACTGGATTGCACCTTACAGCGCGTCGGCATCTTCCACCACGATCGTCAATACCCCTGTGGCGGAAGCGCGTCCGACCTGCTCTGGTACGCTCACCTCGCAATTGCAGGTGGGGCATTATGCGCGGGTTACGCCGGGAGACCGGGGCAACCGCCTGCGAAGCCAACCGACGACATCAGGTGAACAGATCGGCCTGATACCCGCTGGTCGCCTTTTCAGGGTGGTGGATGGGCCGGTGTGTGCGGATGACTATGCTTGGTGGAAGGTATATCACAGCGGACAAACCGGTTGGACGGTGGAAGCCGACAGCACTAGCTACTGGTTGGAACCGATTGACGTGAGCAATGCCAGCGACCTTATCTTGGATGACCAGAAAACGGTTGACCAGTTCACAGGCGCTTTTCAGGGGTTTGAACATGGTTACATGTTCTGGGTACAGCCTGTTGGTGAAATGTGGGTTCTCACAGAAACCAGCAGTGGGCGGGGAACATGGCAAGCGTATGCGGATATATGGCAGTTGGGCGACCCTGAACCCGTCCTAAACGAGAAGCCGGGAACCCTACTTTTTCAGCCCATCCGGGGATTTGGCAAGGTGTGGTACGAAAATCAGGGCGTTCGTGATGCGCTCGGTTGGGCAAAGTTCAATGAGATTGCCGTCACCATCAGCTATGAATATCGCCCGACCACAAACGTTCATGTTCTAGCAATACGGGATGGGCGCTTTGAGGTGTACTCTGATGGTATCTGGCAGCGATCCGGGTGAGTTCACCGCACCAGTCTGAATAGTAATAGGTAAACCATGAGCATCGAGAACCTGATCGGGCAAACCTTCGGTCAATGCGAACTGCGCGAACTGCTCGGCGTGGGTGGTATGGGGGCGGTGTACCGTGCCTACCAAAAGAGTCTGAAACGCGAAGTGGCAGTGAAGGTCATTTCCACAGCCCTTTCGCAGCAGTCCGGCTACCGCGAGCGTTTCTTCCGCGAGGCGGAAACAGCAGCGGCGCTGGAAGATGCCCATATCATCCCAATCTACGACTTCGGGACACAGGGGCAGATCAGCTATCTCATCATGCGCTTGCTCACGGGCGGATCGCTGGCCGAACATCTCAAACAGCGCAGCACACTCCCTTCTCTGGGCGAGGTAGCCCACTTACTCGGTCAGCTTGCCAGCGCCTTAGATTATGCTCACTCGCAAGGGGTGATTCACCGCGACATCAAGCCGTCGAACATCATGTTCGACCACAAAGGAACGGCTTTCATTGTGGACTTCGGTGTGGCGCATCTCGCTCAGGCAACGACAGTCCTGACGGGAACCGGAACAACGCTGGGGACACCGCTGTATATGCCGCCCGAACAATGGCGCAACGAGAACCTCAGCCCGGCAGCCGATCAATATGCGCTGGCGGTGATGGCCTACCAGCTAGTGACCGGTCAGGTGCCATTTGCCGCCGATACCCCCTATGGTTTGATGCACAAGCACCTGAACGAAATGCCCACGCCGCCGCAGCATATCCGAGCCGGTGTTCCTCAAGCGGTCGCAACCGTACTCAACCGGGCGATGGCGAAAAACCCGGAACAACGGTTTTCAAATATTACTGCTTTCGTACAGGCCTTTCAACGGGCGGTGGCAGGCAGCGAAGGGGCGGCAACTGGCTATTTCACCGCAAAACTTCAACGAATCGGGAACACAGCGAGGCCGATTTCATCATCACGACCATCTGCGTCCATGCCCGTTCCGTTACACCGCCAACCCGCGCTGTGGGTGGCAGGGAGCATCATTGTGCTGCTCATCGTGGCGCTGGCGCTGGCGCTCTTGCCCCACGAGACACTCGCTGTGCTGCTGACCAGCAGCCCGATTCCCTCTGAAGTGTCAATTATTTCCACCATCCCGACAGGGGGCGATAATTCCAGCAGTAACTTTATTCAGCCAACGTTACCCGCCCCAACACTGGTCGCTGTGAATGCCCCGAACACCCCTGATACAGTGAGCCTACAGATTGCAAGTTTGACCGCTGTGCTAATCGAAGCACAACATGTTGAGCAAACATCCGCAGCGCAAATTCAGAACCAGCAGGTCACCGGCACCGCACAGGCCATACTTGTGACTTTGCAGGCCGCTCAAGACAGGGCGACTTCGGTAGCACAAACAGCCACGCAACTGTCGGTCACATTCACCCCGACCGCGACGGTTGCGCAGAGCAGTTTCCAGCAGTTGCCAACGGTGGAACCCTTGCCCACGCAAGCCGTCATCGCCGCGCCTGCGAACCCTGTGCCGGTGATGTCCTCCACACTTATTCCGACACAAACACCTATCCTGCCAACCCCTACGAATATACTTTCCATCACGCTGTTAGCCGTCACCAGCACCCCGATACCTGTTGAGGCGGTCATCACCAGTCGCTCTGCAAACATTCGGTCGGGACCCGGAACGGCCTACAGTGTGCTTCAGACCGCTTTCAAGGACATGAGTTTCGCTGCGATCGGACAATACAATCGCGGCGCTTGGTATCAGATTCAATTACCGGATGGCAGGTTGGCGTGGATTGCCGCGTCCGTTGCACAACTAACTGATCCCCAGTATATTCTCCCGGTAATTACGAACATTCCACCTGTACCCACTTCTATGCCGCAACAATCTTCAAATCAAGGCGCGGTAGGCAATACAGGCACCTGCACTCCGGGTACATGGCAATCGGCATGTGGTTCCAACAATTGCCCTTCCGACAATGTATCTCAATGCAATGCAGACGGAACAGGCTGGATATGTGTGTGGGATCCGGGGACATGCAGCAACCAGAGTAATCCACCGTCTAATCTGACTCTCCCTTGTCCAGTGAGCTCAACTTGCTGAAAGTGATTCCACCATGAGCATCGAGAACCTGATCGGGCAAACGTTTGGACAATGCGAACTGCGCGAATTGCTCGGCGTGGGTGGTATGGGGGCGGTGTACCGCGCCTACCAAAAGAGCCTGAAACGCGAAGTGGCGGTGAAGGTCATTTCCACAGCCCTTTCGCAGCAGTCCGGCTACCGCGAGCGTTTCTTCCGCGAGGCGGAAACGGCGGCGGCGCTGGAAGATGCCCATATCATCCCGATCTACGACTTCGGGACACAGGGGCAGATCAGCTATCTCGTCATGCGTTTGCTCACGGGCGGGTCACTCTCCGAGCGCATCAAGCAGCGAGCAGACACGGATCACCCACTTCCCTCGCTCAAAGAAACTGCCGATTTGCTCAACCAGTTGGCGGGTGCGTTGGATTATGCCCACAGTCAAGGCGTGATCCACCGTGACATCAAGCCCAGCAACATCATGTTCGACCACAAAGGGACGGCCTTTGTGGTGGATTTTGGTGTCGCACGGCTAGTGCAGGCCACCACCGCATTGACGGGAACCGGAACCACACTGGGAACACCACTGTATATGCCGCCCGAACAGTGGCGCAACGAGAATTTGACTTCGGCTTCTGACCAGTATGCGCTGGGGGTTATGATCTACCAGCTCATTACCGGACGGGTGCCGTTTTTGGCGGATACCCCTTACGCGCTGATGCACCTGCATCTGAACGAAATGCCCACGCCGCCGCAAATCACCCGTGCTGATGTTCCCGAATCGGTGGCGCTGGTATTGGAACGGGCGCTGGCGAAAAAGCCGGAGAACCGATTCCCGACGGTAACAGCGTTCGCGCAGGCTTTTGAACGGGCTGCCGTCGGTTATGAAGGAATGCCAACCGAATACTTCACCTACAAACTGCGCCGGAGTACGATTACGGGCAGACCCGTATCGCAGTCGAAACCAAGCACGCACCCTTCACAGCCCCAAATACCGTTCTACAAGCGTCCGGTAATGTGGGTGGGTGGGGTTATTGCGTTGCTGCTGCTGGTGCTGGTGGCGCTGCTGGTCGCGCCGCAGGGAACGCCCCCAGCCGCGCAAAGCAGCCCGACAGCAACCCTAACAGCTATTCCGATTATCGCCGTCGTACCGAGCGATACCCCGACCTTTACGCCGACGGCAACACATACCCTCACAGCCATTCCTTCTCCCACGACGGATTCGCAGATCGTGGCGCTGACGGATATTGCGCTGCAAGCGGCTGCGGTGGTGCAAACCGCAACCGC
>CAIPFY010000038.1 GCA_903864435.1 uncultured Chloroflexota bacterium
AGACTGGGTGAGCAGGATGGATTCCAGCATATCGGTCAGTTCGCCGTTGGTTCCAGTGACCACGTTGATGAGGACGAACAACAGCAGCAGCGTGGAAAAGGCGCTCACCACATACACCGCCAGCAGGATGCGCCGGGTTCGCGTTTGCGAGAAGAAGCGATCTTCCACCTGCCGCAGCGCGTTGAGCAAGCGGTTGAAGGCGGCGGGTCTGTCCGGCACCGTTTTGACCGCATCGGATTGCAAAAACTCGGTGATGTGGACGGCCAGCGCCGCCAGATCGGGGCGTTCGGTTTGGCAGGTGATGGGCTGAAGGCGGGCGACCAGCGCGGCGTGTTCGCTCACCGAAAGATCGTCCTCCAGCACTTCTTCCAGTTCGCTCAACACCTGATACATATTCCCGCGCAGCGAAATGTGCGGACGGCGTTTGACGATCAGGTACACCAGCAGCGTGAGCAGAAACGTGACATAGATGATGGGCGCGGCCAGCGGGAAGAAATAGTCGTTGGCCTGTGTGATGAACTTGCCCACTTCATCAATGAACAGCCCCACACCAGCGCCGGCCAGCACTGCCGACAAATCCACCATCCAGCGATTGACGTAGATGAGCAGCAGCAGCACCGCCACGAACAGCAGCAGGCCGCCCCACAGCGCATGAGCGAAATGGAAGGTATCATCGCCGATTTGCGGATAGCCGGTGGCTTCCAGATACACCCGTGTTCCCGCCACAGACAGCCCGAACGCGATCAACATGATGAACACGTAATGCGGCGCTTTGACGCCCACCAGCGGGCGATGCAGTTTGAACACAGTCCGTTTCCTTTCAGGTGTACGGCGGGGAACACTGCCCGTTATAGACGCTTCCGAACCGGCAAGCGTAAATGAAACCAGTATACCCGATCTTGTGCGGCAGTTCCCGCCTTCCGCACTGGAGTCAGCACCGCGCATGTCTTGACATGGCGCTAAAATGGGTGTAAATTCACTATAGTTAACACTCGTTAAGTGAGGTTGGATGACCGACAAGATCAACAGACGCGGCGAAATCATCCGCGTCGCCAGCCAGCTTTTCATCAAGAACGGCTACGAATCCACCTCCGTGCGCGACATCGCGGCGGGCGTGGGCTGCACCGAAGCTGCGCTGTATTACCACTTCAAAAGCGGCAAACGCGCCATCCTCAAAGAAGTGGTCGAAGTGCTTGTCCCCATGTTGTTCAACGTCATCGTGGAATGCCGCGATGCCGCTTCGCTGGATGCGCTGGTGGCGCAGTACAGCCGCCGCTTGCTGGATGTGATGTCCGATCAGGCCGAAGTGCTGCGCTGGGCGGTTTCGGAATTTCCGAACTTTGGCGAGGAAGAACGCGCCTTCTTCTACGAGAAGCAAAGCATGATCTTCAGCCACTTCGTCGAGATGATTCAACGCTATGTGCCGGATAGAGCCGAGGCGCAGCAGACGGTGTGGATCATCATGTGCATCAGCATCGGCTACATCCAGATGTTTTACTCGTTCAACGTGAAATCCACCCCCTACGGGCAACAGGTTCATCTGGGCGCTTTGCTGGCCCGCGCCCTGTCGCTCCCACCCCCCTAAAAACGCTCATTCACTTAACGAGTGTTCACTCAGTTTTTGCGCCGCAACGGTTTAAGGAGAACCTATGAACGATATCAGCCTCTCACCCCAAAGCCTCGCCTACAAGAAGCGTTGGCTAGGCTTCCTCTTTATCTGCATTTCGCTGCTGGTTGTGTCGCTGGATAACACCATCCTCAACGTGGCGCTGCCCTCAATTGCCGGTGCGCTGCAAGCCAGCATGTCGGATTTACAGTGGGTGGTGGACTCCTACATCCTCGTGTTCGCGGCGCTGCTGCTGACGATGGGGACGCTGGGTGATCGCTATGGTCGCAAACGCGCCCTCCAGCTTGGCCTCGTCCTGTTCGCCATCGGTTCGCTGGCGGCGGCGCTTTCCACCACCACCACCACGCTGCTGCTCTCCCGCGCTTTCCTCGGTTTTGCAGGCGCGACCATTCTGCCGGCCACACTCTCGCTCATCAGTTCCACCTTCCCCGCCAAAGAGCGCCCGCAGGCGATTGCGCTATGGGCGGCGGTGTTCGGGCTGGGCGTGGGGCTGGGGCCGGTCATCGGCGGCTGGCTGATCGAGAACTACGAATGGAGCGCGGTCTTTTACGTCAACCTGCCCATCATCGTCGTGGCCTTGATCGGCGGCTATTTCCTGATCGCTGAATCGAAAGACCCCGATGCGCCCAAAGTGGACATCCCCGGCGTGTTTCTGTCTGCCATCGGCCTGTTCACGCTGGTCTATGCCATCGTGGAAGCTGGCATGTCCAGTTGGACGGATACGAAGGTGCTGCTGTCGTTCGCGGCGGCGGTGGTGTTCCTCGCGGCCTTCGCATGGTGGGAGAACCGCAGCACCCACGCCATGCTGCCGCTAGACCTGTTCCGCAACCCGTCCTTCACAGGCGCGAATCTGGCGCTGATCCTGATCTCGTTCAGCCTGATGGGGGCGATCTTCTTCCTGTCGCAATACCTTCAGTCCGTCCTCGGCTACGCGCCGCTGGATACCGGGCTGCGTATTTTGCCGATGGCGCTGGCGATGATGACGGCGGCGGGCATGTCGGCGCGGGTTTCGCAGAGGTTAGGGACGAAGTACACGGTGGCGCTGGGCGCGGCGCTGGCGGGGATGGCGCTGCTGGTGGCCGCCTCCACCTATCAGGTCGACTCGCCCTACTCGGTGGTGGTGGTCGGCGAACTGCTGATCGGCTTGGGGATTGGCACGGCGCTCAGTCCGGCCACCAACTCGGTCATGGGGTCGGTGCCGCTGGAGAAAGCCGGCGTTGGCTCGGCGATGAACGATACCACCCGCCAGCTTGGGGGGGCGCTGGGCATCGCCGTACTGGGAACCGTCCTGAACGGCATTTACCTTGACCGCATCGCCCCGCTGCTGGTGGATGTGCAGAAGATGCTGGAGACCCTTCCGGCGGCGCTGATTTCCGACGCGCAGCGCGAACAGGCGCTCATGGCGATCCAGCGCGGCATTCAGGGCGCGATGATGATGGCTGACCGCGTGAGCGCGAACCCGCTGGCCGCGTCGCTGGCGGAGGAGGTGCGGACAACCGCCCGCGCCGCCTTCGTGGAAGGCATGACCCACGCCATGCTCATCGGCGCGATCGTCATGTTCTGCGCGGTGGTGCTGGTGCTGGTGCTGCTGCCGCACCACGTCCAAAGCCCGAAGTCCGTTGCGTCCGAAGCCGATGCGGGCGATTAAGCCCCACACGGGACGGGTTGCCCGAGTCGGCGTAACCCGTCCCGCCTCACCACCTATTGCTGCCGTCCCCCCACTGCCACCCGCACAGCGGGGGCGGACACGCAGCGAAATAGCTCCCAACGCGCAGTCCGAGACTGAACCCGATCAGGACTGCTCAGCGACTACACGATCAACATATTCGATCAAAGCGCCGACGGTGCGAGCAACACGGAAAAACAGGTCACCCGGATGCTTCCCGTCAGAACCAATACTGATATTGAAACTTTCTTCCAGTGCAAAGATGATTTCGGGAGCCTCTATTTCATCCATGTTCAAGTCACGGATAAAATTGCTGCCAGTCTCGATTG
>CAIPFY010000039.1 GCA_903864435.1 uncultured Chloroflexota bacterium
AAGCTGTTCAGCCCGACCTCATCATGATAGACCGCGCCCGCCGTCAGTTCCAGCAGCGATTGTGTTGGGAAGGTCAGCCAGTCCAGCGGGTCAGGGTCACGGGCGGGGTCGAAGGCCAGCACGGACGCGCAAAAGGCCGTTAGTGTGGTGATTTCGACGCGGTGATTGACCGGGCCGTGTTCCAGCGGGACGAGCAGTTGCACCCCGTTATCGTCGGGGTTCGGCGGGCTGAAATGGGTGGAGTAGCCGGCGAACAGGGTCGGCAGATGATCGCGCAGCGCGGCATCCAGCGCGGCGGCATGGCGGGTGTGGTCGGCGGCGCTCAGGAACAGCAGTAGGCGCGGCCCCCAGTGGTGATCGCTGGACATAGGCGTGTCGTACCCTAGCACCTCCGAACCACTGCCGATCAAGGCGGCGCTATGGGGCAAGCCCGGCGTGTGCTGATCCAGAATCGGGCGCACCGCCTCGTGGTAGAAGCGGCGGCTGAGTTCGAGTCCGGGGATGAAGTCGGGCATGGTTGAGTTCATTTCCTCCGCAGCGAACTGTAGCGCAGGCCGGGGATTGTGAGCAAGTTCATGGGCGGGGTAGTGTTTCGATGCCGCCCGACTCTTGCTTCAGGGGCTTTAACGGCGTGAGTGAGCGCACCTCGATTTGCGTGCTGTCGCTGGCCTGCGCCGGACAGGTGAGTATCCCGCGCAGCAGCGCCCCCCAGTAGTCGAACGTGAAGAAGCGCAGTTCGGGGCGCGGCGGTTGGTCGAGCCTGACCGGATAACCGAGGGCGGGGTCATAGGCCACTTCAAGGCCGAGGATGCCGTCACACTGGCAGCCGTTCGCGCCACAGGGTAGCTGTGTACCTACATGCGATTGGACGCGCTCGAACAACGCCCCGATGGTGTAGCGTTCCGCCATGCGCTTGCCACCGCCGATGCCCGGACAGGTGCTACTGTGCATCTCCGATACTGTGCCGCCGCGCACCTCGAAATCCATCTCGCAGGTGAAGGTCGCGCTGTTCAGCGCCACCACGATGCGGTAATCCACGTAACCCGCCGTCGTCCAGCGCACACGGGCGGCGGTCAGTGCATCGGCAGGCGCACGGGCGGCGAACAGCAACGCCCCGCCCAACGCGAGGAGCAGCAGAGCAACCGTCAGGATGAGAACCATCCGTTTGCGGGTGAACCTGCGCCGCATCTAGCCCCCGAACGCACCTACTGCGCCGCCCGGTTGCCGGGGCTGACCGTCGAAATCGCGCTCCAGTTCGGACATATTATCCGAGAGGGGCTGCAAGCCTGCCGGACGGTCATCGTTGCTGAAAGGTGGCACGAAGGCTGCGAACGCCAGCGCCGCCGCATCTGCCGGACGGAAGTTGCCGTTTTCGGGGTCAACCAGCGCGGGCGCGAAGGCGTTGATGCGGTTGTTCGCCCGTAACTGGGTTTCGTTGCAGGTGGGGTTATCGGGTTGGCAGGCCGTCCCCGCATCCACGCCCAACGGGTGTTCGGACGGGCCGTTCCAGATCAGGTTGCCGACGATCTGCAAATCCTCATCCACCTGAACCGGGTTGGGCGCACCCGTCTGGAGGGCGGCGTTGTCGAACGTGCCGGGCAGGTTCATCTGCTGCCACTGACTCTGCATCCCCGGCGGGTTCAGGATGAGGTTGTTGTAGATGTAGACGTGGCGGCTGGGGATGCGGACGTAGTTCTCGCCATCCGCAATCGCTTCGTTGCCCCAACCGCCCACTGCCGCATACTCGGCGCAGCGTTCGCGGCCTTCGTCCCCCGGTTGCCCGTCACAACTGCGCGACCCGAAGGTCATCTCGATGACGTGGCTATTCGCGCCCACATGGTAGAAGGTGTTATACGCGATGCGAATGTTGTAGCCGCCCTGCACACCCACACCTGCGCCGTTGGTGTGATGGACGATGTTGTTGACGAAGGTGATGTCGTAGGCTTCGTACTGAATATAGGGCGGGAGCATGAATTGGAAGCCCGTCCCCTGTCCGGCGCTGAAGCCGCCGTTGCCACAATCGTACAGGATGTTGCCTTCCACGCGGATCGAGGCCGAGCCGCCTTTGAAGTACATGCACCAGTCGCCGCTGCTGTGGATGCGGTTGCCTTGCACATGCCCGCCCTGCACCGCCACGAAGTCCACCACCACATTCCACGCGCCGGAGATGTCGCTGTCCTCGATGAACACGTTTTGCGACTGGTTGACTTTGACGGTTTCCTGTGCGGCGTAGGTATCCGGCGCAGCACCGATGATGGTATCCCCGCGCAGCAGCACATGGTCGCAGCGTTCGCAATGGAAAGCATCCACGCCCGCATCCAGCGTCAGGTTGATGAAGTACACGAAGCGCGAGTCGAACAGGTTGATGGACGGCAAAAAGACCGTTCCCGCGCCTTCTGCCGCCTCAATCCAGATGGGGTGCTGGTAAGTGCCGTAGCGGTGTTCCCAGTAGTTGGGGGCGGCTTCCGGCGGGTAGCGCCCCGGCATCAGCCGGATGCGGTAGCCGGTCTGTGCCAGCGGTTCGTTCTGCGGGATGCGATTCCACGCCTCGCTAAGGGTGGCGAGGGCAGTTTGCGCGGTCAGCCCGTCCGCCGAGTCGCTGCCTGCGGCGGGGTTCACCCACACATCGGTCAGCACCGGCTGACCGGCATCGTAATAGCGGGTGTCGGTTTGCGCCTGCGCCGCCGTCCCCGGCAATAGCCACAGGAAAAGCACACTCACAATCCACAGGTTTCGCATCGTTTAGTATCCTTTGCCGGATCAACCGACCACGCGCAAATAATGCGCCCAATACCCTTGATACTCTCCATAAGGAAGCGCAATCTGCGCCACCTGCTTGACGGTCAACCCATCTTGAGCATACACCCGCCGCACCGCTTCCAGCAGCCATTTCTCATCAAATGGCAATTTTTCCATGCGCCCTAACCCGTACAGCAAGATGAAGCTGGCCGACCATGCCACAATTCCGCTGACCTTCAACAGCCACGCTTCCACCTCTCCAAACGGAGCCTCGCGCAGCCACACCTCATCCACCGCCGCGAAAGCGGTAGCGGCAGCCCGCAGCCATTCGGTTTTCCAGTGGTTGCCGATCATCGCGTTCATTTGATCCATGTTCAGCTGTGCGAGTTGAGCCGCGTCCGGGAAGGCGGCGTACTCAATGCCGTCCATCGTCAGCCGGTTCCCGTAGTTCGCCATCAAGCGATCTTTCATGGCAATCGAGGCGGTCATCGGGTTGCGCTGGGACAGCAGCGCCCAGCACACGCTCTCGAAGGGCGTGAGGAAGCGCACCTGATGGTAGCCGTACTGCGCTTGCGCTATCGGCCAGAAGGCGGGATCGGCCTGCGCCAGCGCGTAAAAGGGGCGCAGATCATCATCCAGACTCAGGTAACGGGCGATAGACCCGCGTACCGCTGCATGAGTGGGTTCGTCCAGCACGTTTTCGCTATAGAGACTGTAGGCCATTTCGGGCGCTTCCAGCGTGCCGGTGGAATGTACCCGGAAGATAATCACCTGTCCGTTATGGTGAAGGGCTTTGGTCAGCACCCCGGCTTTCATCGAGTGCTGCCCCATCGCCGGACGGAACTGGTTGATAAATTCGAGGGACTTTCGGAAATCGAAAGGCGGAACCGGCCTGAATGTGCCGTCAACTTGTTGCATCACATCCCTCGTGTGTGTAGTGGACACTTTCATTGTACACGAGAGATATGACAACTTTATAACAGAGACGGGGGCGGTATTCGAAAATGAGGGCGGAGAATAGGGTGATGACCGCATCGCTTTCGGCAGAGCGCGGAACAGGCTATAATTACGGATATGAATAGCACGGGGGGGATCGGATCGTAGCGTCTCCCGTGTCATATCTACCGCTGCTGGAAAGGGATGTGTGCCATGAGTACCGATGCAGAACTGGCTCCGCTGCTGCGCTTGGCGATTGAAACGGCCGGACGCGCTTATATCCCCTATTCCCACTACGCGGTGGGCGCGGCGCTGCGGGCGCTGGATGGCACGGTGTACACCGGCTGCAACGTGGAAAACGCCGCTTACCCCGCCACCATCTGCGCCGAACGCACCGCGCTGGTGAAGGCCGTCAGCGAAGGCCGCCGCGAGTTTGATCTGATCGTGGTGGTCACTTCCAACGGCGGGTCGCCCTGCGGCACCTGTCGCCAGATGTTGTTCGAGTTCGCGCCCAACCTGCGCGTGGTCATGGCGGATTTGCAGGGCAACGTCCGCGCCGAACAACACCTGAACGACCTGCTGCTGATGGGCTTCGGCCCGGAACATCTGCCGCGTTAAGATGCCGCGCCCCGAACGCGCTTTCCGCACCGCCGCCCTCATCCTGAAGCGGCGCGATTTTGGCGAGGCTGACCGCGCCCTGACTATCCTCACGCCTGAACACGGCAAGCTGGATGTCATTGCTAAAGGGGCGCGCAAACCCACCAGCCACCAGACCGGCCATGTGGAACTGTTCACCCGCACCGAACTGCTCATCCATCGTGGACGCGAACTGGGCGTGGTGTCGCAGGCCGAACTAAGCGCCCCCTACCTGCTGCTGCGCGAGGATTTGACGCGGGGCGCGTATGCCAGCTTCGCCGCTGAACTGGCCGACCGCTTCACGGGCGAAGAAGATGCCGACTACCCCGAACTGTTCACCCTGCTGGACGACACCTTCAGCCGATTGTGCGATACCGCCGACGAGCCGCGTCTGGCGATCCGCTACTACGAAATGCGCCTGCTGGATGCCACCGGCTTCCGCCCCGAACTGAATGAATGTGTGGTCAGCCGCGACGAAGTGCAGCCGCAGGATCAATTCTTCAGCGCGGCGCTAGGCGGCGTGGTCAGCCCCGGTTGGGCACATGACGGTTCTTCGGCTGTCCCGATCTCGTTGAACGCGCTCAAACTGCTGCGCCATTTGCAGCGCAGCCCGTACAGCCACGTCCGAAGCCTGACTATCGCCCCCGCGCTGCACGACGAAACCGAACGGCTGATGCTGGGCTACCTGACGTTCGTGCTGGAACGCCGCCTGCAAAGCGTGGATTTCATCCGCCGCCTGCGCCGCTGACGGGCATCATTTCTATATTTTCGCATCTCACGAAAAATGTTACGCTAGTAAAGATTAAATTGGACTGTTTGCTGGTCGCATCGTAGCTCGCGTCCCTAACCCTCCCCGGAAGGGATACGCCAACACACTCACACCCCCGGCGATACACCGAACAAGTGAGGCGAAGCATGTCCCGTCACCTGACCCTGAAGTTGAGCGTATGTCTATTGTGCTTGCTGCTGGCGTGGGGGACTGTCCCTGTATGGGCGGCCACGCTCACCGTCAACACCACCGCCGACTCCGGCGCGGGTTCGCTGCGACAGGCACTCACAAATGCGGTGGCGGGCGATACGATTACCTTCACCACCGCCGGCACGATTCAACTGCTGAGCAACCTGCCGACCATCAGCATCACCAACCTGACGATCAACGGCAACGGCGCGACGGTTCAAGGCGGCGCAGACATTCGCATCTTCACGATTGACACGGGCGCAAGCGTGACGATCAACGACCTCACCATGACCGGGGGGGATTGCAGTGGCGGCGGGTGTTCGACCATAGGCTTCAACGGCGGCGGCATCTATAACAACGGGACGCTCACACTCACCCGTAGTACCCTCTCCAGCAACAAAGCCCAAGGCGGCGGCGGCATCTTTAACGGTGGGACGCTCACACTCATCCACAGCACCGTTTCAGGTAATAGCGCAACGACTGATGGCGGCGGCGCCATCTACAACAACGGGGATGTGACGCTCACCAGCAGCACCGTGTCCGGCAATTCTGCCGACTATGGCGGCGCAATCTACAATGGAGGTACGCTGGTGTCCACAAACAGCACCCTTTTGAACAATTCCGCCCATAACGGCACGTTCAATAGCGGCGGCGCTATCTACAACTCCGGGACGGCGACCATCACCTCCAGCACCCTCTCCGGCAATTCGGCAACCACCAGCGGCGGCGGCATCTTCAACGAAACGGGCGGGATCATAACGCTCACCCATAGCACGTTATCCGGGAACAGCGCGCAGAACGGCGCCGGCATCACCAATGACAATGGGACGGTGACGCTCACTCTCAATACCCTCTCCGGCAATTCGGCTACCAATGGTAGTGGCGGCGGCATCTTCAACACGGGAACGCTGACGCTCGCCAATAACACGCTCTCCAGCAATTCAGCCAACAACGGCGGCGGCATCCTCAACAATGGTGGGACGGTGACGCTCACCACCAGCACCCTTTCTCGCAATTCGGCGACCAACGGCGGCGGTGGCATCTTCAACACGGGTACGGTGGCGCTCACCACCAGCGCCCTCTCCAGTAACTCGGCGACCAACGGCGGCGGTGGCATCTACAACAGCGGGACAATAACGCTCACCCACAGCACGCTCTCCGGCAATTCGGCTACATCCAACGGCAGCGGTGGCGGCATCTTCAACGACTCTGGCGGCACAGGGACGCTCACCAACAGCACGCTCTCCGGCAATTCGGCTACCTTCGGCGGCGGTATCCTCAACTTGGTTGGGACGCTGACGCTCACCCACAGCACCCTCTCTGGCAACTCGGCTACCAGCACTGGCGGCGGCATCTCCAACGACTCCGGGACGGTGACGCTCAAAAATACCTTGCTCAGCAAAGGTGCGGCTGGCGCGAATTGTAATGGCACATTCTTGAGCAACGGGGCGGCCTACAATCTGGCGAATGATGCGTCGTGCGGCGCGGGGGTGACGCAAGTCGCTTCACTCGGCATTGGCACACTGGGCGCGAACGGCGGCCCCACGCTGACCATCCCGCTGCTGGTCGGCAGTCTGGCGGTGGACGCGGCGTTGGCAGCGGACTGCCCCGCCGATGACCAGCGCGGCGTGGCGCGGCCTATCGGCGCGGGTTGCGACATCGGCGCGTTTGAGGGCATCGTATCACCGTCCCAGAGCAGCGTTGTGCCCACATCCGTCCCATCCCCGGCACTGTGCAGTCTGACCGGATTCGCTTCCTCGACGCAAATGGCGATTTACCTGCCGAACGGGAACAACGGCCTGAACGTGTGCTACTCGCTCATCACTGACCCCGCGCAGGCGGGCGTGACACAGGTGTTCACGCTGGCGGCAGACGTGTACACCTTCGACAGGTACGGCTCGGTCACGACGGGCATTCCTGTACAGGTGTGCTTGCAGGGCGCGGGGACGCTGCTGTTCCGTGATGCCAGCGGTCAGCCGCGCACGACGGTCAACCTGCCGTCGTTCTCGCAGAACGGCTTCACCTGCGGCCTGATTCCGAACGCGGGGACGGTCATCCTCATCCCCGGCGCTGTGGCTCCGGCGGCGGCCATCCCGCCAACTGCGCTTAGTAACTGCCGCGTGACCACCACGCACATCCTCAACCTCCGCGCCGCGCCCGATGCAACCAGCACGGTGCTAACGCTCGTGCCATACCAGACCACGCTCAACGCCTCAGCCCGTTCCGGCGCGTGGTTGCAGGTAGTGTTCGGCAGCCAGCAGGGGTGGCTGTCAGCGGGGTATTTGATGCTGGACGGTGACTGCGGGTAAAGGAAAATGATGATGAAAACGTTGCGGACAAACACAGTGCTGTGCTTCGCTCTATGCCTGCTGCTGGCGTGGGGGGCTGTTCCCGTGCAAGCGGCGACGACCCGCATTGTCAGCACCACCGCTGACTCTGGCGCAGGTTCGCTACGTGCTGCGCTCACAAATGCGGTGGCGGGCGATACGATTAGAATCGCCGCCTCTGGCACGATACAACTACTCAGCAACCTGCCGACCATCAGCATCACCAACCTGACGATCAACGGCAACGGCGCGACGGTTCAAGGCGGCGCAGACATTCGCATCTTCACAATTGACACGGGCGCGAAAGTGACGATCAACAACCTCACCATGACCGGGGGGAATTGCAACAGCGGGTGTCCGCTATTAAATGGCGGCGGCGGAACGGACGGCGGCGGCATCTACAATGCGGGGACATTGACGCTCACCAGCAGCACGCTCTCCGGCAATTCAACCACCGGCTCTAGTGGTGGTAAAGGTGGCGGCAGCATCTACAACGCGGGGACATTGACGCTCATCAACAGCACAATCTCCAACAGTTTGGCCCGCTATGGTAGCAGAAATGGTGGCGGCATCTATAACGCAGGGGTAGCGACGATCACCCACAGCACCCTTTTCAACAATTCATCAAGCGGAGCGGGTGGTGGTATCTACAATACAGGGACAGTCACGCTCACCCAAAGCGCCCTTTCCAGCAACACAACAATGCACATGGGCGGTGGCATCTACAACGACACGGGCGGGACAATAACCGTCACGAACAGCACCATCTCTGGCAATTCAACCCAATCAGGCGGCGGAATCTATAATGCGGGCACAGTAACGCTCACCAGCAGTACCATCTCAGGCAATTCAGCTACCGAAAGAGGTGGCGGCATTTTCAACAACGCTGACGGAATCATAGTGCTGGCCTACAGTACGTTATCCGGGAACAGCGTACCAGGTAAGGAAGGCAGCAGTATCTTCAACATGACCATGGGGGCGGTGAGCATCAGCAACAGCACCCTCTCCGGCAATTCGGCTTCTAATGGCAACATCTACAACTTTGGGGCGGTGAGCATCAGCAACAGCACCTTCTCCGACAATTCGGCAGGTCACGGCAGCGCCATCACCAACAATGGCAGCGGAATGGTGACTGTCACCAACAGCACCTTCTCCGGCAATTTGGGTTTCAACGGAGGCACCATCCACAACTATAGTGGAACGGTGACACTCAACAACACGCTGATCGGCAAAGGGGCACAGGATGATAACTGTTATGGAACAATCAGCAGCAACGGCGCGGCCTACAACCTGTCGGATGACAATACCTGCGGTGCGGGCGTAACAGAAGTGGCCTCGCTCGGACTCGGCACGCTGGGCGCGAACGGCGGTGCAACACAGACCATCCCGCTGCTGGCCGGCAGTCCGGCGATTGATGCGGCGCTGGCGGCAAACTGCCCCGCCACCGATCAGCGCGGTTTCATCCGACCTGCGGGCGCAAGCTGCGACATCGGTGCGTTCGAGTACGGCGCTGTGCCGCCCGCAGACCCCGTACCAACCGCTATTCCGTCCCCGGCGCTGTGCAGCCTGACGGGGTTCACATCCTCGACGCAGGTGGCGATGTCACTGCCCAACGACGCGAACGGACTGAACGTGTGCTACTCGCTGCTCACTGAGCCTGCACAGGCCGGCGTGACCCAGCCCTTCTCGCTGGCAGCGGACGTGTACACCTTCGACGGGTACGGCTCGGTGACAACGAGCGTGGCAGTGCAGGTGTGCTTGCAGGGCGCGGGGACGCTGCTGTTCCGTGATGCCAGCGGTCAGCCGCGCATCACCGTCAACCTGCCGTCGTTCTCGCAGAACGGCTTCACCTGCGGCCTGATTCCGAACGCGGGGACGGTCATCCTCATCCCCGGCGCT
>CAIPFY010000040.1 GCA_903864435.1 uncultured Chloroflexota bacterium
GATGGTGCGCGGACAGACGGCGCAGGGCGCTGCCCATCGGCAGACAGATCGGCTGGAATATGAGGCGTATGCACCGATGGCGCTGGCAAAAATGCGACAGGTGGCGGCTGAAATTCGTGAACGCTGGCCTCTGGTGCAGGGGATTGCGATTGTGCAGCGCACCGGCGTGCTGGCGGTGGGCGAAAATACGATTGTGATAGCATGTTCTTCCGGCCACCGCGATCAAGGCTGTTTTGAGGGGGCGCGTTATGGCATTGACCGCTTGAAAGAGATTGTGCCGGTGTGGAAGAAAGAGTTCGGAGCGACAGGTGAGCAGTGGGTGGAAGGCCATTATCAGCCCAAGCCCGATGATCGCACCTGAGAGGGCGTTCCATTGTGGCTAAAAGTGTTTTCTTGTTGAGCGTGCATGGTACATGGGAGTTGTAGGTATGATGCGACGAGTGGTAGTAACGGGTTTGGGTCTGCTGTCGCCTGTGGGGAACAATGTTGAGGAAAGCTGGAGCGCGATTAAAGCGGGCAAAAGCGGCGTCGCGCCGATTACGCTTTTTGATCCCCAAGACTATCTGGTAAAAATCGCCGCTGAAGTCAAAAACTGGAACGCAGCCGATCACATGCCTGCGAAAGAAGTGCGGCGGCGGGATCGCTATCAGCAATTCATTGTCGCGGCAGCCAATCAAGCTGTAGAACACTCTGGAATCACGGTGGACGATGGAAACCGTTACCGGATTGGCACGCTCATCGGTTCTTCGGTGGGCGGCGTGGGCAGCTATTACAACGAGGCTAAAGTGCTGTTTGATACCGGCGACCCCCGGCGCATTACGCCTTTTGGCATTCCGATGCTGATGGTGAATGGCGGCAGCGATATCGTCAGCATTGATTACGGGACACGCGGGCCGTCGTATGTTCCGATTTCAGCCTGTGCAACGGGGGCGGATTGCATCGGTCATGCTTTTGATTTGATCCGCTGGGGGCGGATTGAGGCGGCATTTGCGGGCTGCGGTGATGCGCCGATTATCCCGATTGGCATTGCTGCCTTTGACCGCGTTGGCGCGTGCTGCCGCGAAAATGATGCGCCGGATACTGCGGTGCGACCGTTCTCCAAAGACCGCGCCGGATTGGTGTTCGGGGAGGGTGCGGGGGTGGTGGTTCTGGAAGAACTCGAATTTGCGAAGGCGCGTGGTGCAAACATTCTGGCGGAAGTGGTGGGGTACGGCGTGACTTCGGACTCGTTCCATGTGACCGCGCCCGACCCTGAAGGCATTGGCGCGACCAATGCGATTCTGGGTGCGCTGGCGGATTCGGGCTTGAACCCGACGGATATTGATTACATCAACGCGCATGGGACGGCGACTTCGCTGAACGATGCGATGGAAACCAAAGCGGTGAAACGCGCTTTTGGCACACATGCCTCGCAGGTGCCGATGAGTTCGACCAAGAGCATGACCGGGCATGGCATGGGGGCGACTGCTGCGTTTGAAGCCGTGTTTTCGGTACTGGCGATCCGCGATCAAGTGGCACCGCCGACCATCAATCTGCGTGAAGCCGATCCCGAATGTGATCTCGATTACGTGCCAAACACCGCTCGACAGGTGAAAATCGAGCATGTGATGAGCAATTCATTCGGATTTGGCGGGCATAACGTATCGCTTATCTTCAAGGCGTTTTGTTGACAGGAGTGTGGGAGTTACGCCCTTTTGAAAATGGATATTCAACAGGTACAAACCAGCATCGGATTGCAGTTTCGGAACCCTGAGTTGTTGCGGCAGGCTTTGACGCATCGTTCGTATGCGAACGAACATGGCACAGATGAAGTGGGCGACAATGAACGGTTAGAGTTTTTGGGCGATGCCGTGCTGAATTTTCTGACCGGGGAGATGCTGTATCGTCGTTATCCAGACATGCCGGAAGGGTCGCTGACGCGGTTGCGGGCGGCACTGGTGCGCACGGATTCGCTAGGCGAATTGGCATTGCACATCCAACTGGGGCAGATGCTCAACATGGGACGCGGCGAGGAGAGCAGCGGCGGGCGCAAACGGATGACCAATCTGTGTGCGGCGTTCGAGGCGCTGGTTGGCGCGTTGTATCTGGATCAGGGATTAGAAGCGGTCATGGCCTTCATTCACCCGCGTTTCGAGTCGCTGTTGGAACAGGTGTTGGCGGAAGATCGTGACAAAGATGCCCGTAGCTCTTTGCAAGAGTGGAGTCAGGCGAGCTTTGGTTTAACCCCGCGTTATGAAACGGTTTCTGCCACTGGCCCGGATCATTTGAAGGAGTTTGTGGTACAAGTGCTGATTGGTGAGCAGGTGGCGGGGCGCGGGCAAGGACGCAGCAAGCAAACAGCGGCACAGGCGGCGGCCTTTGCTGCGCTGCGTCATCTGGCTTCGGGTACGTTTCCCGCGCCTTCGGGTGTTACTGAGGGCGAATAATCGCTTCGATGACCGCCAAACGGTGATCGGAGGCGTTGGTGTTGATGGTGTTCGCGCCCACCGGCACCAGCGTTCGCCGCCAGACCCACAGGTAGTCCAACTGCACCTGCGGTAAGCCCGCACGCCAGAGGGTTGCCGTCAGATCATTGGGGAGTCCGGCGAACGGGTCTACAAAGCCGGCGCTCCGCATTTGATCGCCAAGCGCCGAGTCGGGCAGGTTGTTGAACGTGCCGCCGAGAAGGGTACGCCCCAGATTTCCGTCTGGATGGCGAGTGCCCAGTATGGTGAAAATCTCGTTGAGTTGGCGCTGTTGATCCTGTTCTTGATCGTCCAGTGAGCGCCCGCTGCTGGTTTCGAGCAGGTATTCAAGCCGCGTGTTATACAGCGTGATCGGCGCGTCATCCGGCTGAATTTGAACCCATTGCAGCCCAACCTGACTGGCTGGACTGACGAGCAGCGTTCCGCCCGCCTCTCTGAACGGCACATTAGATAGCACTGCCAACCCCTGTAACCCTTCGTTGGTGGCGAAAAAGCGGGTATCCATTCCCAACCGCCGTGCTAACCACAACGATTGGTCAACGCTAAAACTGGTCAGTCGGCCTGTTTCGACCTGCTGCAACAAAGTGACATTCGAGCCGCTTTGCTGGATGGTACGTGCGATTGCATCCAGATCGAAATGGTAAAACTCATTGAAACCACTGTGGATGTTATAGGAGCCAAAGCGCAGGGTGTCCGGGTTGCGTACCCCGATGATGATGGGGGGCTGGACAGCGGCGGCGATGCCGAGGCTTCCGGCAGCGACCAGCACCAGTGTGAAAAAGGACAGCCAGCGCGACCCGCTCGCCCACGGGATGCGCCGTTGTGACATGACCATCGGGAGCGCGGCGAGGAACACACTCAGCAGCAGGATGCCTAGCCCCATGCCGCGAAACCCGCGTAGGAAGGGCGGGATGAGGGTATTGAGGAAGGCCAGATCGCCACCCATATCCTGCACATAAGCATATTCGTAGGTGAAGTTGTCGGCGGTCAGTAGCAGCCCGAAGAATCCGACGCCAATGAGGAGCCATAATCCGCTGAAGCTGCGTTCTTTGCCCGTGCGGGGGCGTGTCAACCACCACCATAACAGGCTGGCAGAGAACTGGGCAAAGACGAGCGCAGCGCCTGCTATCAGCCCTTGAAAGCGCGTGCCAAACACGATCAGCAACGCCATTAAGAGCATCCACGCCCAACCGCGTGCGCTGCGGTCAAACAGCCCGACCAGCGCGGCAGCCTGTGCGCGAACGGCTGGAATGAGCGGGAGGAGCGTGGCGAGCATGACCAGTGGCGCGAAGTTCGTGTAGTCAACGCCCGCACGATGCGCCAGCGCATTCGGGGTGCTGAGGAGTGCCAGTTGCAGGAACAGCAGCCCGCCGAAGCCGACGCCTCCCCAGAATGGCATGAGGCCATGATCGAGGTTCACGCTACCTTCCGCCAGTGGTTCCGGTTTGCGCCGTAATTGCCATAGGATAGCAACGATGCTTATGGCGAAGGCCGCGATTGAGAGTATGGCCTGTGGGCTGGCGAAGCTGCTCGACCAAGTGGGGTCAAGCGTGTTGCCCACCGCCCGCGCTGCTTGATCCAGCGCCGCGCCTAGCACGAAAAAATAGGCTAGGGTTGTCGCTCGCCAGCGCACCAGCGCGGTGATATAGACCAGCCCGCCGCCCAGTGCCAGCGCCGCCCCGATGACGGGGGATACCGCCGAATTGCCTAGCATGAACAAGCGCCCTGCCGAGAGCAGCGCAACCCCGACCACCGAGACTACCGGGAAGCGCCCAAAAAGCGTGGCGACCAGCGGCAGTAGCAGCATGACGAACAAAAAGGTGAGTTCGGATTGCAGCGTGGCGGCTTGAACAATGCCCGGTGTTCCGGCGAGAATGAGTGCCGGATCGAGGGCGAGGGTCATGGAAACGCTACCCGCACGGCTGTACAGCATCCCGATCAAGAAGCGGACGCTGCTGAAAAAGAACCAGCCTAGCAAGGCTGCTTCGAGCAGGTACAGCAGGTACAGATGTTGGGGGCGCAAACGCAGGCGTTGGCGCATGATGACTCCGATTGTGCGGCATTACCTTGCACGAGTGTAGTTGAGACACGCCTGCTGTGCAACGGGGACTCAACGATTCAATAAGCGGGTAGGCTTTTGCGGGGACACGTTCGGCGGTATGATACTCCCATCGCGGTTATGGATAAACGAGAGAGCCTTATGGCTGATGCCGAACTGAATGTGTACGAGGCTGCGGGTGGCGAACCGGTTTTCCGGCGGTTGGTGGAGGTTTTCTACGCCCGCGTGGAAGCCGACCCTGTGCTGCGACCGATGTTTCCAGAGGATATGGAGCCGGGTAAGCACTGGCAACAGTTGTTTCTGATGCAGCTCTTTGGCGGCCCATCGCTTTATGCTCAAGAACGCGGTCATCCGCGCTTACGGATGCGCCATTTGCCGTTCCCGATTGATAATGATGGGCGTGACCGCTGGTTGCGTTGTATGCTGGAAGCGATAGACGAGGTGGGGATTGCAGACCCCGCCCGCAGCGCGATGCAGGATTATTTTGAGCGTGCCTCGACGTTTATGGTGAACACCGAACCGACGGCTTCCAATGTTCTCCAATGGGGTACGCCCCGGGACAAGTCCGAATGAAGAAGCGTCCGACGAAAACCAAACTATCAGCCCGGTCTACTCCGCCGCCGTCCGGGGGCAACCGTCTAGCGCGGGGTTCTCTTTTCTTGCGGCTGACACAGAATGTTTTATTATTACCCCGTTTGGCGCGTATCGCGCTGGTGGCGGGGCTGGCGCTGGTGGTGACGGTGGCTTTTATGCCGCTGGTGGACTGGATTTACCTGAGCTTCTTTTTCAGCGAGACCACCAAAGTCATTCCGTCACTGGTTTCGACGGCTGCCGGCGTGGTGATGTATCTTGCCGGGTGGGTGCTGCTGGTGGGAATGGTCGGGCAACCCCCTGCGCCGCGACGGGCGACTGTGGTGTATCTGCTGGTGGGGATTGTTGCGGTGCTGCTGGTAGTTGCTCTGGTGATTCAAGGTTATTCAATCGCGGTGGAACCCTAAATGAGGATCAGAAACATGATCTTACGACGTTTTGGAATTGGAATGGTGCTGGCGCTTATGCTGGCGAGTTGCGCTCAACCGCAGCAGGCGTTGCCTACGTTAATGCCATCTGCTACGCCCGTGCTGACGGCTACACCGGCTCCTGTGCAAACGCAGCCGCCCACGCCTGTTCCGTTGAGCAGACCCACGTTGCCCCCCACATGGACTCCGTCGCCGGAACCGACTCTCGAACAAGCGAATGCTCAGCCTTTAATGACTTCCACGCCGGAGCCGGTTGTCAACCAACCGCCAGTCGCTCCTGTCACGGCGCTGCCCACGCTGGAAGTCTGTGGCGTGTTCACCGTTGACCGGGAACGAAGCGCGGTGCTATTCCCGCTGGGGAGCGCCCCGCAGGTGTTCTGGCGAGCCGTTACCGGCGCGTCTCGCTATCGTATCCGGCTGATTGACGCCAATGGAACCGAGTTGTTCGTGGATTACACGGTGGAACCCAACTACACCTTCCGCGCCGATCTGTTCCAGAAGGATACGCGCTACGGTTGGACGGTGTACCCCGAAGACCAGTTGAACCAGCAGATGTGCTTTGATCGCGGGCAGGAAATCATCCCGCAGTAGCCGACCCTATAGGCGCCGCTGTTTCCGGTTCGGATCAGCGGCGCTTTTTTATGCCTGCGGCTTGAGAACATATTCCTCAAACGCCTCGGCAGTCCAGGGGAGCGCCGGTTTGAAGAACTCGTCGTAAATGGCCTGTGCGTACACGCGGATTTCATACTGTGCTTCCGCTGCCATACGCAGCTTGAGGAAGTGCATCAGGTTGTGGGCATCTACTTTGAGTACCCATGTGTAGTACACGCTGAAACCGGGCAGGAACAACCGCGCCTGTTCTTTGGCGACACCCGCTTGCAGGCATTCTTCGTAGAGTGCGAATCCCCGCGCATAGTGGTCGAGCAATTTGGCGGTCAGATCGTCGTTGGTGGTGTTTTCGACCACGCCATCGCTGGCCTGTTTGTTGCTGGCGGCCTGCTTGCGCCATTCGTCCGGCACGTAGAAATCGCCTTCTTCAAACGGGGTATAGCGCCCGGACTGTGAATTCATACTAAACGTGCGGTGACGTACCCACTGCCACCACGTCACGAGCGGGGCACGCACGCGAAATTTGAACTCCACCATTTCAAACGGGGTGGTATGCCGGTGGCGCAGCAGATAGAACAGCAGCTTCTTGTCTTTTTCCGGCCCTTTGCTTTCGCCCATGAAACTGACGCGAGCCGCATTGACGATTGCAAGGTCGCCACTGACGCCTGTCAGGGGGTGCGGCAGTAGATCAACCAGTTCAATCCAGCCTTTATCCAGCACCTTTACCTGCTTGCCAATCAAATCTGCGGTCATGGTTGCCCTCTCCACCTCTCCAATTAGGCGAAATATTGAAGCGCAAGCCGCACACGCTCCTCGACGCTGGGCGGCGGGTTGGGCGGAAGCGCCTGAATGGCCGTTTGGGCTTCGACAATGCTATATCCCAGCGCGACCAGCGTATCCAGCACATCGCTGTTCAGATCGTCAAAAGCAGCCAGCGGCCCCACTTCCTGCCCCAACTTCAGTTTATCTTTGAGTTCGATCAAGATTTTCTGTGCGGTCTTTTTCCCGATGCCCGGTACGCGGGCGAGGATGTCGGCACGTTCGCCGATGACGGCGCTTTTTAAGCTCTCGTAGGACATGGTGCTGAGGATACTGAGCGCCAGTTTTGGCCCCACACCGTTCACGCTGAGTAGGTGATCGAACAGTTCGCGTTCGGTGGTGGTGGCAAACCCGTACAGGGTGAGCGCATCTTCGCGCACGATGAGCGCCGTGTGCAGGAAAGCCTGCGCCTCGCCCTGTACGCGCTCTAAGGTGGGGAAGGGGACGAATATTTTGTAGCCGATACCGCCGGTGCTGAGGATGACGTAATCTTTGCCGGTGGCGGCAACCTGACCTTCAATGCTGGCAATCATTGGTTTTCATCCGCAAATGAATCGAAGCGGGCATTATGTAAATCGGTGATGGCGATGGCTAATCCATCGGCGGCATCGTCTGGACGCGGTATTTCGTCGAGTCCCAGCAGCAAGCGCACCATCTCCTGCATTTGCGGCTTTTTCGCGCCACCATAGCCCGCGATGGACTGCTTAATCTGGTTAGGCTTGTACTCGTAGACGGGCAAGTTTCCGTTTGCCAGCGCCAGCAGAATCACACCGCGACCCTGCGCAACCGTGATCGCTGTTGTGACGTTTTTGGCAAAGAACAATTCCTCGACCGCGCCACGATCCGGGTTGTGCTGGCGTACCAGTACGGTCAAGTTGTCGTAGATGATTTGCAGGCGTTGCCACATGGGCAGCGCGGGTGACGTGGTGATGACCCCGTAGGCGATGGCCCGGAGAGAACCATCGCCCATTTCTTCCACCACGCCATAACCAACGGTGGCTGTGCCGGGATCAATACCCAATGTAATCATTAATCAGTCTCAAGGGCGGCCACTGCTTCATCGGTGATGAGCAGATTACAGGCCACGCCTTGAACATCGTCCAGTTCTTCGAGAGATTCCATGAGCTTAAGGTTCTGGACAGCTCTTTCGACGGCGACTTCGGCCTCGTTTTTGGCTTCCCAGCGCAGTTCGGCTTCTTCGATTTCATATTTGCTGTCCATGAGCGCAGTTTCGACAGCGGCAAAGAGTTCACGCGGGGTGTAGACCGTAATCACCCCATCCTCGTCCACCACATCATCTGCGCCCGCTTCGGCGGCATTCATGAATACCGTGTCGAAATCCATGCCATCACCTTTGAGGGCGATGCGACCTTTTTTCTCGAATTGCCAACCGACAGAACCCGCCGAGGCCAACGCGCCGCCTGCCCGGTTAAAGACGCGCTTCACTTCGGCGAGGGTGCGGTTCTTGTTGTCGGTGAGGACATCAATCATGAAAGCCACCCCTTCGGGGCCATAGCCTTCATAGGTGATTTCTTCCATATCCACGCCGTCACCACCACCTGCGCCGCGTTGGATGGCGCGTTCGATGTTGTCTTTGGGCATGTTGTTGGCTTTGGCTTTGCTGATCGCAATTTTTAGTTTGGGGTTGGCGTTTTCATCCCCGCCGCCTTCGCGGGCTGCGAGCATGATGTCGCGGGCGATGCGGGTGAAGATTTTGCCGCGCTTGGCATCTTCGGCGCCCTTTTTGCGTTTAATCGTTGACCATTTACTGTGGCCGGACATAACTTTTCTCCGTGAAGTCTCTATTCAGAAGTTAGGTAAATTATAGCGGAGGGGATGCGTCCCGTCGAGATGGGGCGCATGAGCTACTGATCGGGTCGGGGAAACAGGTTGCTCATTTCAACGGGGGTTGCGGGTCGTATATATCGAACGAGAAGGTCGTCCCTTTGCCCTCATCGCTGTTTACATGGATGGTGCTGCCGTGACTTTCGACAATGTGGCGGGCGATGGCTAACCCGATTCCCATGCCGTTGTAGCGCCGGGTGATGGAACCATCTACCTGATAGAAGATGTCGAAGATGTTCATCAATTGGGCGGCGGGGATGCCGATTCCCTGATCTTTCACGGTAAAACGCACACCACCGGGCACCGGTTGGATCGTGATGTTCACCCGTTTCTTGCTGAATTTGAGCGCATTGTCCATGATTAGGCCGAGTGCCAGCGACAGCCGCTTCGGATCACACGCGATTGGTAGCAGCTTGTTCTCGTATTTGACTTTTAACCGGTCTAACTGCTCTCGGTGTTCCCATATCCGTTTGACGTAGTGGGTAGCGGATTCAACAATGTCGGTAACGGGGGTGACGGTGAAGGATTCTCGATCCAAACCGGCCTGAATCAAACTGTTGAGCAGACCCAAGTTGCGGATTCCGGTATCCAACCGCCCCAGTGCGATGATTGCTAACTGGAAGGTGCTGTCTTCCCGATCAATAGCGTCTCCCAGCAGCGACACTGCCGATTTGACTTGTAGCAGCGGGGTACGCAGTTCGTGGGTGACATTGTAGACCACCGCGTTTTTGATTTGCTCCAGCATGGCAAAAGAGGACTGCTGCTGCATCTGGATTTCGTTCTCGAGGCGCTCGCGGGTCGTTTCCAGTTGAGCGCAGCGCATCTTTTGATCGAGTAGCTGCTGCCGCCAGACGAGGGCGTTGTTGAGATGGATCGGCAGAGACGCGAGGGCGCTGTACGGGAGCCACATATCCACACTGGGATGAGTGGGCTTGGGGAGACGGTCACTGAGGCTGATGATGAGGGGTTGCTCGTTCGGTACGCGCGTGCGCAGTGCCGAGAAAATAGGTTCTGCCCAATCAGTATCTTCTGTGCTGAGTACCAAGTCCGGCGTGACCGTTTCCAGCAGGTGTTCGCTCTTGGCGCGGGTATGGGCTGACCGGAATTGGATGGGTGAATCGCCAATTGCTTCGATGACCTGATTGGAAAATCCATTATCAGGACACAAAAGTATGAGCTTGACCTCCGCCTGATCTTGCATCAACATTTTTCCCACACTGCGGCACACACCGAGTCACACTACTTGGTGATATTAGCATACAAGTTCCCACTTGTGGTAGATGTTAGGTACTAATCTGCCTAGAACAATGTTGGAATATGTGCGGTTCAGCGACAGCGCCCTAGCGTTTGGCATAGCTGATTGATATGCAAACGGTCATGTTGGGCGGTGAAGTGCGCCATTTCGAGCAGTGTGGTGTGTCCAAAAATGCTATGACGGGCAGGCCGCTTCCAGTCTTCCGGCTTGCGTGACACAACCCATGCAATCGTTTTTTCACGTTCGCAGACGAAACGGTGGGCGACTTGCCAGCCGTCCACATCGCAGGGCAGCGGTTCTCGTGCGCCAGTTGGCGGCGGCGGGCTGATGAGGAATGGGTTTTCTTCCGCGAGAATGCGCTCGAGGCGCGGGCGCTGCACCTGTCGTTCACTTTCAAACAGGTGACATAGGATTTGCATTGGCGACCATTCATCCGGGTAGGGGTGCTGTAGCCAGTAATCCGCGTGGGCATCTGCCATAACGCCGAACAGTGCGCCCATTGTGCCGCGCAGTTCCGGCACGATCATCGAGAGGGTAGGCGGGTGGGTGCTGATGTGCGCAAATCTATCGGGGGGCAGCACAAAGTCCCTGTAGAACTGCTCCAGATCATCTCTGTTTTGGACGTGAACGGTATGCAGCCCTGCCTGCCGTGCCGGTTGGATGTCGTTTTGCAAGCTGTCCCCGACCATGATGGTTTCGTCCGGTTCAACGCCTACCCGCGCAAGGGCTTCGATGTAGTAGGACGGGTCAGGTTTGGCAAAGTGCATATTCCCCGCGTGTGTGACCAGCGTATAGTGCTGGAAATCCGCTGGCAGCCCTGCCCACAACAAACGTTGGCGCACGGCTTCGGGCGGGTAAAGCGGGTTGGTGGCGATCACCAGCGCCATCTGGCGTTCGCGCAAGGTTTCGATGATGCGCAGCGCCACATCACCGATAGGCTGGGTGACATCTTTCAGCCGGGGATAAACCGTTTGATAGAAATCCTCGAAGGTCGCTGTGATTTCATCCAGCGGCTTTTGCACCGCAGATGAGATAATGTCCATCGCCAGTTCGGTATTCGTGCGGTAGCCGTTACGCGGGCCAGCCAATGCGCGGGAGACTTCTAGCAGGATGCGCGACATGCCCGCGATGCGCCAGCGGGCGAGGAAATACTCATCGGCTAGCCGCAAATAGGCGCTGGCGAAGGCCGCGTCCGGGTTGGTGAGCAGCGTATTATCCAGATCGAGCAGCACCGCTTTAATCACGTTTGCTGTCCTCTCCGAGTGCTTGCCAGAACACATCCAGACCGGGGCGCGAGGCATTGCATTTGGCACAGCCCACGTAGGGATCGTCTATCGAAATGCTGTGCCGCAGGCAGGTGGCGCTGATTTCGTACTGGCGACCAAGCCCAAGCAGGCGCGGCTTGATGGCGAGTTTGAGTTCCATTTCGTGGCTGGCATTTGCCAGAAGAATTTCCGGCACGGTGCAGCGCGAACAATCACCGGGTTTCCAGTGTAGCGAAGCGGGATTCTGCTGGACGAGGCGGCACTCCTGCACATTCCGTCCGCGATGAAAATCGGCATGATAATGGGGGCATTCTTTGCCCGCCGGTGTACGCATGACCATCACCCTTTCCAGACCTCGGCATTCGGGTACTCTAGCAGAGGTGGCTTAAGGGCAGATGAGCCTCATTAACCCTTTCGCTGTGCCAGCCAGCGTTTGGATACTTGCGGGAGCGTATCCAGCGGCGACTTTTCAACTTCACAGTTCGGCAGCGCCCCAAGAAACTTGTTCCCGTAGCCTTTGCTAATAATACGACGGTCAAAAATCGCTACGATTCCCCGATCCGTGCGCGTGCGAATCAGCCTGCCGAATCCCTGCCGGAAGCGCAGGATGGCATCTGGAACCATGTAATCGCTAAACGAGTCGGCGTATTGTTCCGCACGGGAGGCCACAATTGGATCGGTTGGCACCGCAAACGGCAATTTGACGATGACAACGGCGCTGAGGGCTTCTCCGGGAATATCTACCCCTTCCCAGAAACTTTTGGTTCCCATCAGAACGGCGCGTTCTGTTGTTTTGAACCCGTCCAGAAGCGCCTGCCGACTGGTGCCGTCACTCTGATCGTAGATGCTGATATTTCCTAGCGCGAGGCGCGGACGGATGGCCTGCGCGGTTTGCTGAAGCTGGGTGTAGCTGGTGAACAGCGCCAATACGCGCCCTTCCAGTGCGGCAGCCAATTCGATGATGCCCCGTTCGACGGCCTGCTGATAGCGATCGCGGTCAGAGGGGTCGGGCATGTCGCTAGGAATGAAGATCAACGCGGAACGGCGGTAGTCGAAGGGCGTGCCGACATCCAACGTCTGGAAGGTATCGGTTTGCAGGCGCTTCTGCACATAATCAAAGCCTGCATTGGTCTGGAGCGTGGCGCTGGTGAGTACAACGCTATCCACTTTGCGCCAGAGATGCTCCTCCACCAGATCGCCCACTTCCAGCGGCGCACCGTTCAGAACGACTGTTTCGCGGTAATTGGCACTAATCCAGTAGATCGTGTTCGGGTCTGGCGAGTCGAAAATTTCAGCGATTCGCGTGTCCACTGTGGTGAGGCTGCGCTGCGCGGCTTGAAGGTTGCCTAGCACCTCGTCAATGTCGGACGTGCGGCGGAAGTCCAGATCGCGCACTTTGGCGACCAGCCGACTGCCGACCTCATCCAGTGCTTGTATGACTTCGTGCAGCGAGTGCCACGCTTCGACAGTGGCACCGAACCGCGCTCCCTGTCGTGTTTGGGTCGTCAGCCGCAGCGATGCGCCCAGATCGCCTTTTAGCGCCTCAAGGTGCCATTGGCGGGCGCGGGCGAACAGGTCGCGGGCATGTGCTTCTGCGACGGTGATCGCGCTGCTGATGTGCTTGACCCCGTTGGCGATTTTCTTCCATTCACTGTCGGAGATATGCGATTGGAGGCGGGTGAGCAGTTCGCCCATCAAGCCGCGTTTGGTGCTGCCGATATCGCTAAACAGGCTTCGCAGCGTGATTTCGTCCAGACGGAAACTGAGGCCGTTGGTCACGGCATCTTCCAGATGATGCGCTTCGTCCACGATGAGCCGGTGATATTCCGGCAGAATGCGATTTTCAGCCGCCGCGTCCGAAACCAGCAACGCATGATTGACGATGACCACATGCGCAGATTCGGCTGCTACTCGCGCTTTGTAGAACGGGCAAACGCCTGCCATTTCTATGCCGCAGCGTTCCAGCGTGCAGTCATCATCTTCGGCGCTCAAGCGGTTCCACAGGCCGTTTTCGACCGGCCCGCGCAGGGTAATGCGCCCTCGATCTCCTGAAGCGTCCTCGTTCAACCAGATCAGTAGCTTGCCGAGGATTCGGATTTCGTCGGCGCTGGTTGGTTTACGCTGGCGCAGGGCATTCAGTCGGCGCGGGCAGAGGTAATTCCCACGTCCTTTGAGCAGGGCGGTGCGGAACGGAATGCCGATGGCCTTTTGCATGATGGGCACATCGTTTTGCAGCAGTTGTTCTTGCAGGTTGATCGTCTGTGTGGAGATGATGACCCGTTCGCCGCTGCGGGCAGCCCACAGCGCCGCCGGTGCGAGATACGCGGCGGATTTGCCCGTTCCTGTGCCAGCTTCAATCAGGTAGTGCTGATTGTGGTTGAAGGATTCGGCTACTGCCTGCGCCATCTGCAATTGACCGGGGCGGTCTTCATACGCACTAAGCCCCTGTGCCAGCGCCCCCTCTGTGCCGAAGATCGCGGTTAGGTCGGCTTCGGTAATTTTTCCTGACGCGGTTGCGGGTTGCAGCGGTTCCGGTGCGGGTTCTCGCTGAAAGACTTGAAGAATATCGGCATAGCGCAGCGCGGGCTGTCGTCCGCTGGTGGTCTGTTCCTCGGCGGCAGCGCGGAAGAACGCGCCGCTGCTCCAGTCGAGTCCTTCGGTCGCCGCGCTGATTTCGCGCAGAATGGCATGGGGCAGTTCCATCGCACGCTCCCACAGCCGCCAGTAGAGCAGGGCGGTGGCGCGGGCATCTGCCAGCGCACGGTGATGGCCTTTCAGGTCTATCTGGAAGTGCTGGGTGAGGTTGTCGAGGCTATAACGCGGTAGATGGGGATAAAGCATGAACGCAAGATCATGCGTATCCAGCCACAGGTTAGACTGTAGCAGCCCTTCGCGGTTCAGAAAGCCCCGGTCGAAGGTGATATTGTGGGCGATGACGTTACTTTCGCCCACCATGCCCCGGATAATGGGTACAGCGCCCGCCATGTAGGGAATGCGCGGCGCCAGCGGTTCATCGGCTCCGCGTGGCGGCGGCAGGAAGTCTTCATCGCGGATGCCTGTAAGCTCGGTGATGAAGGGCGGAAGCGGGCGACCGGGGTTAATGAGCGTGGCGTATTCGTCCACGATTTGCCCATCGCGGATACGCACCGCTGCGAACTCGATAATGGCATCCGATTCAAGATCAAGGCCGGTTGTTTCGAGATCAACGGCAACGAGTTCGCCGCGCATAGTGGTGTACTCCCGACTGGTGGGTGAAGGCGCGTGCAGTATAGCACAGCACCGGATGAAAACACCCCTCGAAGGGGAGGGGTGTTTAGGGGGAGCAAATGGAGATGTTCGTGCCTTAGCCCGATGGCGCTGCGGTGGCTTCCGGGGTGGCTTCAGGAGTGGCTTCCGGTGCTGCTGCCGCTGCAACCGCTGCGTCTAGATACCATTTCTGGAGGTTGTTGCGCAGCGCGGGCAGGCTGCCGAAGTTCACACCGATCAGATCGAACTGCGCCAGTGCGCTGAAGCTGGAGTCGTCGGCGATGTACCACAGGAAGGACTGTACTTGCACCTTCGTGAGCGACTGATTGTTCAGGAGAAGTTGTGCGCCGCGAGAGAGCGTATAGCTGCCATCTGCGATGGTTTCGTCGCTAGGAACCACGCAACCGCTGCCGCCATCCACGCCGACCAGATGAATGCGCTGCTGATTGTTCGCCAGCACGCGTTGGTAATCTGCCCACGACATGACCGTCAAGCCGCCTTCCACATTGGCGGTGGCAGCAGCGCGGTACAGCGGGTCGCTGTTCGTGTCGGCCAAATCTTCACGCACAGGGGTGGGAGCGCCGGACGCCTTCAGCAGCATCAAATCGGCAGAGGCATCGCCGCCACGCGGGGCGAACAGCATTAGTTCTTTATCCGGGAAGCCTGCATCCACCTGATTCCAGTTGGTGACGGTTCCAGCAGAAGCCGCGCTCCAAAGAGTAGTCAACTGGGCATTGGTCAGGCATTCGAGGGCGTTGGCTTCGTTTGCGACCAGCACCACTGCCTGCTTGCCCAGATCAATCGCGGTGGTGGTGATGTTATTGGCGGCGCAATTCTGTTCTTCTTCGGCGCTCAGTGCCGAGTCGGTTGCCAGAATGTCTAGTTCGCCATTGCACAGGCGGCGTGCGCCAGCCACATGCCCTGCGAGCTTGATGTCGAAGGTGAGGTTTTGATAACCGGCGGTGAGGGCGCTGGACAACGCGCTCAGATAATCACGCAGGTTGGGCGATCCGGCGATGACCACCTGACCGGCGGCATCTGAGGGAATGCTGAAGGCTGTAATGGATTCGCTGAACGGGCGGGCGCTGCCGTTGCCGGTCAGTGCATCCCGACTGCTGGCGTAAGTCTGGCTGGTGCCTGCCGAGAAGCCCAGACCTTCGATGATCGCCGGGGCTGCATCGCTGACGGCGAAGGTCAACACTTCGGTCAGGCCGGGTTTGGACAGACTGGCTTTGTTGGCGTAGATGAAGAAGGGGTCGGCTGCCGGATAAGCGCGTTGGACGACGTTATCCACCGAAGGCGACGCACAACCGGTGACATCGGAGGCGTTCAACTGTACCGTGCGCACCTTGTCGCTTGCCGAAGCAACGGGCAGGCTGACGATACCAATCGCGCCCGGTGTGCTGACGACCGCGTTCACCACATCGGTATCGCTACCCTGTAAAACGGCATCCGAACGAACGCCATCCCCTTCCACCAGTTTATCCAGCACCGCAAAGGTGGGGCTGTTCAGGGGCGGGATGATGACCGACAAGGCTTGATCTACGGTGTTTGTACCCACCGCGTTCCAGTTGGTAGCCTGTGCGCTGGGTGCAAAGAGAGTGTTCACTTCAAGCTGGTTCAAGCACTGGGCATAGGGCGCATCGGCTGCCACGATGAAGGTGACAACGTTTTGTCCGACCAGCAGTTCAACATAGTCAATCAAATTGGTCGTGCAGTTGTTATTTTCATCGGTCGTGATAGCGCGGTTGGCAACCGCCACATCCGCCGCACCGCTGCACAACTTGTCAAAACCGTCGCGGGTACCCGCAATCGCCAGCGATGAGGTGAATGTAGCGCCGCTGGCTTTGCTTAGAGCATCAAAAACAGGCGCGACAATACCTGATCCGGCGACTGTGACTGTCCCATCTTGCGCGACGGTCATGCCGACCATTGTAAAAAGCGCCAGCAGGAAAAGCACTGCAAAGCGGCGCTGTGGTCTTTTCATCATGAATACTCCTTAAACAGGCAGTTGAGTCCGGAACTATGCCGGTTGAGATTGTACGTGAGCGCGGCGCGGTCTGCAATGGCGATGTAATTCGCCATTCGGGACAGTTGCATAACTCAGGTGTGGAATGTTAAGGTCAATGCGAATTAAATTGCCTGAAAAAGGGGTTTACAGGCTCATGACTTCATCCGTGCCGCCTTCTGGTCTTTTGTTGAACGATTTTCACCCGCGCTCGAAGCTGGTTACTGCGGAACGACTTATTCATGAGCCGCGTTTTCCGGTGATTGACGCGCATAACCATCTGGCTGAACCGTTTGGGGGTGGGTGGGATCAAAAGCCGCTGCGCCAACTGCTGGATATGCTGGATGAGGCACAGGTGCGCGTGTATGTGGATTTGGATGGCGGTTGGGGCGAGGACATCCTGAACCGCCATCTGGATTACTTTAAGTCGCCTGCACCAGAGCGTTTCCGTATTTTCGGCGGCGTGGACTGGTCAAAATGGGCGGAGCAGGGGGATCGCTTCGGCGATTGGGCGGCGAACCGACTGCGTGAACAAGCGCGGCGTGGCGCGGAAGGGCTGAAAATCTGGAAACCACTGGGGCTGCATGTGCGCGATCAACACGGGGCGCTGGTGCGCGTGAACGATTCCCGTCTGGATGCGCTGTGGGCGACTGCGGCGGAACTTCATCTGCCGGTTATGATTCATGTCGCTGATCCGGTCGCGTTCTTCGATCCGGTGGATTCCACCAATGAACGATGGGAAGAACTGCACGCCCACCCCGATTGGCAGTTTCCAAGCCCGCCGTTTCCCCCGTTCATGGCGATTATGGAGGATTTGGCGGCGCTGGTGGCGCGTCATTCACAGACCACGTTCATCGGGGCGCATGTCGGCTGTTACGCCGAAAACCTCGCGTGGGTTGGGGACTTGCTAGACCGCTGCCCGAATTTCTATGTAGACCCCAGCGCCCGGATAGGCGAGCTAGGCCGACAGCCTTATGCGGCGCGGCGCTTTTTCCTGAAATATGCTGACCGGATTTTGTTTGGTACGGATGCCGGGCCGGGGGTGGATGCCTATCGTTTGTACTATCGCTTCCTCGAAACTGACGACGAATACTTCAACTACAGCACAGCACCGATTCCCACGCAAGGGCGATGGGCGGTATATGGCCTGTATTTGCCGGACGATGTGCTAGAGAAGGTGTATTATCGTAATGCCGAGCGAATCGTTCTCGGTGCAGCGGGCGCTTCGAGCGGGTTGCACCGTGAAGGGGGATAAGGAGCGTTGGCAAGTAGGGCGTTATTGTTATCATCGCGCAACTTTGGTGGTAGGAGGTATGCGGAGCTATGGAACACGTTGATCTCATTCTGACGGGTGGCACGGTTGTCACGATGAACCGCCAGTTTGACCTGATCCCGGATGGCGCGGTTGCCATTCAGGGGGCGAAAATTCGTGCGGTAGGGACAAGTGCCCAGATTGCGGCTGATTTTGAAGCTGAAAAAACGGTGGATTGCCGGGGGCAGTATATTCTTCCGGGGCTTGTGAACGCTCATACGCATGTGCCAATGACGCTCCTGCGCGGGCTGGCGGACGATCTGCGCTTGGATGTCTGGCTCATGGGGTATGTGATGCCTACGGAACGGCATTTTGTGACGCCGGACTTCTGCCGTCTGGGAACCAGTCTGGCCTGCGCGGAAATGATTCGCAGCGGGGTTACGGCCTTTGCCGATATGTATTACTTTGAAGGGGATGTGGCGAAAGCGACCGCTGCTGCGGGGATGCGGGGGGTGTTAGGACAGTCCATTCTGAAGTTTCCCACGCCGGATGCCGAAACCTACGAATACAGCCTCGATTACACGGCACAGTTCATCGAGGAATGGCGCGGGCATCCCTTGATTACGCCTGCTATTGCACCCCACGCGCCGTATTCGACCACACAGGACATGCTGCGGGAATGCGTCGAGTTGGCGAAATCTTACGACGTGCCGATCCTGATTCACATCGCGGAAACAAAACTGGAACAGGATGATAGCAGTACGCTGTATGGAAAGACGGTTGTTCCTTGGGTGAACGAGGCCGGCCTGCTGGACGCAAAAGTGTTGGCGGCGCATTGTGTGCATATCAATCCGGGCGAGATGCGTATTCTGCACGAGCATGGCACGACAGTAGCGCACTGTCCGACCAGTAACCTGAAACTGGCATCCGGTATCGCGCCTGTGATGCAGATGCTAGACCACAAGTTGACGGTGGGCATTGGTACGGATGGCCCTGCCAGCAACAACGATCTGGATATGCTGGAAGAAATGCGCTTGACGGCTATTCTCGCCAAAACCGCAGTCAACGATCCTACGGCGCTACCCGCGAAACAGGCGCTTTTAATGGCGACGCGCATGGGCGCGGAAGCTCTGTTTCTGGGCGATGTGACCGGCAGTTTGGAGGCGGGCAAGCTGGCAGATGTGATTACCATTGATGCGGATGTGGCGCATAATGTGCCGCAGTTCCAGCGTGACCCGAATGCGGTTTACTCGCGCATTGTGTACGCCAGCAAAAGCACCGATGTGCGCCATGTGCTGTGTAACGGTCAGTGGTTGATGCGTGACCGCGAATTGTTGACGGTCAATGAGGCCGAATTGCTGCGCGAGGCCAGTGCGTATGCTTTGAAGGTGGATGCGTTCCTTGCCGAGCAGCAAAAGGATTTGTTGAGCAAACTGCTGGTGATCGGCGGGGTGGCGCAAAGCGAAAGTTTCGAGGTGCAAGTCAAGGCGGCGCTGGATGATGTTGCGGTGCTGGATAGCCTGCTTCAGCATCCTGATGTGCAAATCCTGAAGCAGGTGCATTACCGGCAGTACGATACCTATTTCCTGTTTGAAGACGATTCCAAAGGGCGGCTGCGTTACCGCGAGGATGATCTGCTGGATGAGCAGGACGAGGTGAAATCGGTTCGCAGTCGGCTGACGTTTACCATGCCGACCAAAGAACACGAATTTCACTCCACGATTCTGTTGTCCCATTCGCGGTTCATTTCGGAAGCAAACCGTCCGCTGCGCTTCTATCGTGAATATTTCCGCCCCAAGCAGGAACGGGAACTTCAGAAGGATCGCCGTCGCTGGCACATCCACTATCAGGGCGTGTTGTTCTACATCAATCTGGATCGTGTGCTTCAGCCCGACATGGGGAAGCCGTTCATCGAGATTAAAAGTCGCACATGGTCGCGTTCGGACGCCGAAATCAAGGC
>CAIPFY010000041.1 GCA_903864435.1 uncultured Chloroflexota bacterium
AAAAAGGTGTGGTGAAGTCCAACGTGCGCTATGCTGATTTCAGCATACCCATTGACCAACGGGGCGGCAAACGATGAAAACCATTTTGATTGTGGACGACAAATTGAGCGCGGTGCGGCTGCTGGCGGATTATCTGAGCGCGAAAGGCTTCCGCACAGTGACGGCGGGCAACGGGCGCGAGGGGTTGTTCGTCGCCCGCCACGAAAAGCCCGATCTGGTGCTGCTGGACATCATGATGCCCGAAATGGACGGCTACGAGTTCATGCGGCACTTCCGCAAGGAGCGCGACACGCCGGTGATTATGCTCACCGCCAAGCTGGAAGAAACCGATAAGGTCATCGGACTCGAATTGGGCGCGGACGACTATGTGACCAAGCCGTTCGGCATGGCTGAACTGGTGGCACGCATCCGGGCGGTGCTGCGGCGCGTGGGCGAGGAGAACGCCCCGCCTGACCTGCTGCGCGTGGGGGATGTGACGGTAGACCGCAAAACGCGCATGGTCACGGCGGGGACGCGCAAAATCGAACTCACGCCCTCCGAGTTTGATCTGCTCTCCATTTTGATGACCGCGCCGGGGCAGGTGTTTTCGCGGGCGGATTTGCTGGAACGGCTGAAAGGGAACGCCTTCGAGAACGTCGAACGCACGGTAGATGTGCATGTCCGCAATTTACGCGCCAAGTTGGAAGCCGACTCTGCTCACCCGCAGTATGTGCTGACGGTGTTCGGGGTGGGCTATCGCTTTAACCCCGATAGCGAGGCGGTGGAAACATGACCCGTTCGCTGACGGTCAAATGGGTGCTGACGCTGCTGGTCGCCAGCCTGACCGGTGTCATGCTGGTGGGCATTGTCGCCAGCCGAACCGCGATGAATGAATATGATGCCCTGCGCATCGAACAGGCGCAAACGCTGTTTGTGGAGGACATGGCGACTTACTACGAAGCGCACGGTAGCTGGGACGATCTGGTCGCAGCCATGCAGGGTTTTCCACTGCCCGGTCATGATATGGGCTTCCCCGAAGTGTTCGCGCTGGCGGATGCCGGTGGGCGCGTGGTGGCTGGCACAGGGCCTTTCCATGTGGGCGATCAAGTATCTGCTGACAGGTTAGCCAACGGCGTGCCGATCACTGTAGATGGCCTGCTGGTGGGGACGGTGCTGCGCGGCAATCCGCCGCCCGACTTCGACCCGCGTGAACTGCGCTATCTGGAAAGCACGAATCGAGCGTTGTTGATCGGGGCGTTGGGGGCGGGCGGGGTGGCGCTGCTCATCGGCGTGCTGCTGTCGCGGTTGTTCCTGCGCCCACTGCGCGACCTAACGGTGGCGATTGGCGCGATGCAGCGCGGCAAGCTGAACCAGCAAGTGCGCGTGCGTTCAGAAGATGAACTGGGCAAGTTGGCGCACACCTTCAACCAGATGAGCGCCGAAATCCACCGCGCCAACCAGCTGCGCCAGCAGATGACCGCCGATGTCGCGCACGATCTGCGCACGCCTCTGATGGTGATGATGGGCTATCTGGAAGCCATGCGCGATGGCACGCTGGAGGCTACCCCCGCCCGTTTCGAGGCCATGCATCTCGAAGCCCTGCAACTGCGGCGGCTGGTTGAGGATTTGCGAGTGCTGTCGCTGGCGGACGCGGGCGAACTGCGTTTGCAAACGCAACCGGTGGCAGCGAGTGACCTGCTGGAACAGATTCAACATGCCTTCGAGCCGCTGGCCGCCGAAAAACAGGTGGCGCTAGGCGTGGAAATCGAATCCGGCCTGCCCGATTTGCAGATTGACCGCGAACGCATGGTGCAAGTGCTGGCAAATCTGGTCACGAACGGGCTGCGCTACACCTCCGCTGGCGGGAAGATGACGCTAGGGGCGACCCGCAG
>CAIPFY010000042.1 GCA_903864435.1 uncultured Chloroflexota bacterium
ACATCGCAGATCACGATGGCAGTGCGATCCAGCCAATCGGCCATGCGCAACGTGCGTAAATCCACCACACAATGAAAATCGCCGTAGCCCTTTTCCCAGTTGGCATACTTGTAACCGGGAGTCGGCTCCATCGGCATATCCACCGTCAGCAAATAATCACAGGCGTGCATGCCTTTCTCGGCAGTGTGTTCGAGGAAAAAATCCGCAACCACGCGCTTCCCCATCGGGCGACCGTACAGGTCGGTGAACATCGCCACCACCGTCTCGACCTCGCCCGACTCGACCTTCTCCCGCAGTTCATCCAGCGTCAACATTCCGCGCAACTGCTCGGACGCCATAACATAGCCCCCTGAATAATTGTATTTAACACTCTCTTAACGTGTCGCTGCTAAGAATAACATAGGCGGGGTTTTTGACCAATGTGTACGCTAGGCTATCGCGCCAACTGGTGAAAATCCTCGCGCAGACGGGGATACAAACTCAAAAACTGGGCATACAGATCATCATACCGCGCCCGATTCGCCGCCATTGGCTCGGTAATCGCGCCCAAGCGCACCGTCGCCGCACACGCAGCAGGCAGATCGGCATACACGCCCGCGCCCACGCCCGCCAGCAGCGCCGCGCCCACGCTGGCCTGTTCGGTCAGCAGGGTGCGTTGCAGCGGCAACCCGAACACATCGGCCTGAATCTGCCGCCATACGTCGCTTTCTGCGCCGCCACCCGCCGCGATAATGCGCTCCACCGAACCGCCCAGACTCAGGCTGATTTCGAGCGCCTGCCGCAGCGCGAACGACACGCCTTCCATGACCGCCCGCGCCAGATGCCCGCGTGTGTGATGGGCGCTCAGGCCGATGAACGCGCCCCGCGCCAACGGGTCACGGTGCGGCGTGCGCTCGCCCGACAGGTACGGCAAGAAGATCAGGCCATCCGCGCCGGGGGCCACCTCAGCCGCTTCTGCGCTCAGGATGGGATAGGCTTCCGGGTTGCCGTTCAGCCCAACGATGCCGCGCAACCAGCGCAAAGACAGCCCTGCCGACAGCACCGCGCCCATGATGTACCACGTATCCGGCGCGGCGTGATTGAACACATGCAAACGCGGGTCGGCCTTGATGCGCCCCGCTATGCCCGTCACCGGCGTGAATACCTGCCCGCCGCTGCCCGTCGTCACCGAGGCGCTCCCCGGCGCGATTAGCCCGTTGCCGATGGCCTGCGCGGGCTGGTCAGCGCAACCCATCATCACAGGCAGGCCGGGAGGCAACCCCATTTCATCCGCCGCCTCGCGCCGCAAAAAACCCGCCACCGCCGCCGAAGCGCGGATAGGCGGCAGCAAATCGCCCCGCAGCCCGACTTTCGTCAGCAGCGGTTCCGGCCACACACGGCGGTTGATGTCAAAGATGCCCGTTCCAGCCGCGTCGGTCACATCGGTGGCGCGTTCGCCCGTCATCTTCAGGCGCACATAATCTTTGGGCAGCAGCACCACACGGGCGGCCTCCACCGTCGCCGGCTCATGGCGCTGCAACCACAACAGCGTTGCGCCCAAAAAGCCCACCGCAGGCAGCGTTCCGGTCAGCGCGGCATAGGCTTCCTCACCCAACGCGGCCACCAGATCGTTCACTTCGGCGGCGGTGCGCTGGTCAGCCCAGATGATGGCGAAACGCAATGGACGATCTGCCGCATCCAGCAGCACCGTCCCGTGCATCTGCCCGCTGAAACTGATGCCCACCACCGATGCGCCGGGGCGTTCCGCCAGCAGGCGGCGCGTGACGGTGACAGTTGCCCGCCACCAGTCCTCCGGGTCTTGCTCGGCGCGATCCGGCGCAGGGCGCTGGATGGGATACTCCTGATTGGCGACTGCCGCAATCTGCGCGGATTCGGGATCAAAAAGGACGGCCTTCGCGCTCGACGTGCCAATATCAATACCCAGTAAGTAAGTCATGTTGCATGAACGCCGATCTTTAGACCGCGCTGGATGTTTTAACCAAATTCCGTTCCAGCGCGTAGCGAATCAAATCGGAATGCGAGGTGATGTTTAACTTCCGCAGCAAATTGGCACGATGCGACTCGACCGTGCGCGGACTAATATACAGTTTAGACGCGATAATCTGGCTGGTACACCCCTGTGCCGTCAGGATCAACACTTCCCGTTCGCGGCCTGTGAGCGATTCATACGAATCGCCACCCCGCCCTTTGGCACGAGCGATGTAATCATCCACCGATTCCTGCGTGATCGGGGCGCTCAGGTAGCGCATACCCTGCATGGTCTGACGGACGGCACGTACCAGTTGATCGGTACTTTCGCCCTTCAGCACGTAACTACACGCGCCATATTTCAACGCCTCCGCCACATGCGCCATATCATCGTACATCGAGAGGATAATGACGCGGGTATGCGGGGAGATATGCGCCGCCTGCCGGGTGACTTCGATACCATTAATGCCGGGCATCCCAATATCCACAATCATCACATCCGGTCGCCAGCGTTCCAGCAGGCGCAACGCCTCGCTGCCATCACCGGCATCTGCCACCACTCGAAAATCAGACTCGGCAGATAATAAGCTAAATAATCCCTGCCGTACAATCTGGTGATCGTCAACCAGCAAAATTCGCGTCGTAATGTCGGTCATAGTTCCTCAGAAGTATTCACTGCGAGAGGGAAACAAGCGCACAAACAAACGCCCTCGCCCGGAGATGTCCGAACGTCGAAACGTCCCCCCAGCTCACGAGCGCGATCCCGCATGCCTAGCAACCCGGTCGAAGTGGTCATCACCCGCGTCGCATCGAATCCCCGCCCATGATCGCGCACCTGCACCGAAAGCTCATCGCCAACAGCACTTGCCATTACCTCAACACACATCGAACCCGAATAACGTGCCACATTGGTCAGCGCCTCCTGAACAATGCGGTATGACGCCGATTCAATTTCCGGCGAAAATCGTCCTTCTAAACCCTCATGCTCGAACGTAACCCGAATCTGAGTCTGTTTCTCATAGTGTTCGCACAACCAGACCAGCGCCGGCAGCAACCCCAGATCATCCAGCATCGCCGGACGCAGATTGAGCGACAAATCGCGCACCCGCCGCAGCAGGTCATCCACCACCCGCCGCGAATCAACCAGTGCCGTATCTCCCCCCAGACGGCGGTTGCTCATTTCCAAGCTCAAGCTCAAGCCGGTCAGCGTTTGACCGATCTGGTCATGTAGTTCGCGGGCAAGCTGGCGGCGCTCATTTTCCTGAACCGCGACCAGACGGCGAGAGAGCGCAACTTGCTCTGCGTTCGCACGCTGCAACTCCTTTACCAGATTCGCATTTTCTAGCATCACTGCAATCTGGAAGGCCAACGCTTCCAACAAACTTTGATCTTTCTCCGAATACGCATTCACCCGTGACGATTCCAGATTTATCGCGCCAATGACCTGCTGTTCGTTGTTCAACAGCGGCACGCACAGCTCGGAACGAATGTCAGAATGAACGGCGACATAGTGCGGGTCGTTAAGCACATCGCCCACGCACAGACTTTGCCCGTTATGAATGACCCAACCTATCATCCCTCTATCCGGGAACAAGGCCGAAGAAGCTACGCCGTCCTGTTTTTCGCGCTTCTGAAGGGCTTGATGGGCTTCGTCGTTGACCGCCAGCAGAATCAGACGGTCACGAGAGTCGTTCACAGTCACCAGAGCGCTGAGGGTGTATTCCACCGCGCTCGCCAGAATCTTTAACGCCTCCGCCGCAAGAGTGTGCGGATCGTGGATGCTTTGCAGTTTCTGACCGATCTCATACAGCACCGTCAACTCGCGCAGGTGACGGGCGTTTTCTAGTTCCATCCGCTTACGCTGATCAATATCCGTCACAATCACCAGTGTCCCCAGAAACTGCCCGAAATCACCCAGAATGGGCGTACTCACGGCGATGACCCAGATGTAACCCCCGTCCCGGCGGCACAGTTGTATTTCGCTCCCCATACCAGCAGCGGCGAGGCTGTAATCAAAATGAGCATCCGCTTCCGCGATGAAGTCCGACATCCGGTGATCGAGGATTTCCGCACGCTCGTACCCCATCAGCGCCGCCATCCGTTGATTCACATAGCGGGTGCGCCCTGACTCGTCAAAATACCACACCCCTTCCTGCATGGTTTCAATCATGCGCCGGTAACGCATTTCGCTTTCGCTCAACATTTCCTCGGCGCGTTTGCGGGCGCTGACATCCTTTACAATCGCATACAGGTAAAGGGGGGTTCCGCTACTATCGCGCACCAGAGACACCGTGACATAGCACCAGACATTCTGCTTATCGCGGGTCATCAGGCGCGATTCGCAGCTAAACCGTTCCACCCGGCCTTCCAGCAGGCGGTTGATCTGTCGCATAACCATGTCTTGATCGTCGCGGTGGAACCATTCAATAATGTTGCGCTGGAGTAGCGATTCGGCGGAATACAACAACAAATCGCACAGCGCCCGGTTCACACGAAACGAGCGGGTATCCGCCATGTTGAGATAAGCCATCCCCACAGCGGCCTGTTCAAATGCGCTGCGGAAACGCATCTCACTATCGCGCAGCGAACTTTCCATCCACCGCTGGGTAGACGTGTCCTGCATCACCATAATGCAATAGCTGGGCTGTCCGGCGCTATCCCGCACCAGCGACAGTGTGACATGCGCCCACACAATAGACGCATCCGCCCGCACATAGCGTTTATTCAACGTGGTCGTACTGATGCTACCCGCCAGCAGTTGCTGGATAGAGGCTTGGCTCCAATCCCGATCATTAGGATAGGTGATGTCCTGAAACGTCTTGCGCAGGAGTTCTTCAACCGAATACCCCCAGAACGTGCAGGCGCACGGGTTCACCCGCAAGAAATGCCCGTCGAGGCCCAGATGGGCGATACCCACAGCAGCCTGTTCAAACGTCGCCCGGAAGCGTTCTTCGCTTTCGTGCAGCGCCTGTTCCATGCGCTTCCACTGAGTCACATCATGCGCCGACACCAGCAGCGCCGGACGTTCGCCAAATTCGATGGAACGGGCGGTGATCTCCACATCCACCGAACGCCCCTCTTTCAAACGATGCTGCCATACCCCTAAATTCTGGAATTCGGTCTGCGAACTCTGCGGGTCGCCATTCAGGAACGGCGATTGTTCGGCAGGTTGAATATCCGCCAGCGTCATTTGCAAAAATTCTTCGCGGGAATAACCATAGAGCTGCACAGCCGCCCGATTCACTTCCTGAATCGCCAGCGTCTCTCGATCCTGTATCCACAGCGGTTCAGGGAAACCCCGGAACGACACATGCTGCACATCCCGATCGGACTGAACGAAACAGCGGATTTCGCTCATTCGCAACCCGATTTCCTCAGCCAATTCGGTCAGAAGGTTTGCCTTCTGGCTCAAATAGTCGGTATCAAAACTGCAAATATGCAGGCCGGCGATCACCCGTTCCCCGTCCAAAATGGGAAACGATACAAGGGCGCACTGATCTTCCGGCGCAAATAAATCTACACGATCAAATTTTTTTGGCGTTGCCGATAACAAATAAGAACGGGCGGGTTCCATCCGGGGCGGTAAATTTTTTAGCACGTCAACCGATTTGCCCGCTGTGAAAACATCACCGTAGCGTCCCGTCGGCATCACCATACCCACCCACACCAAAGGGAAACCGGAGGCAACCAGCAAGTCGCAAAGATGCTGCATCAAGCCATCTTCGCGTCGGGCGCGTAATAGGACGTGGCGACACGAGCTTACAGCCTGTTCTAACGAACACGGCATCTGCTCAACAAATCCTAGCGTACTGTCCATAAGCGTCAATAGTGAACCATACACAGCCCAGTGAAAATTGATAATTCTATTAGTATACCAAGATCAGGCACAGGGGTAAATAAATGGTGAGTTATAAAAAACCAACCATAACAGTTTAACGACAAATAGCCTATTAAAAAACAATTGTTACAGGGAAAAACGCGCCGGATTGAGCGAGCCATCCGGTTCAAGTGAGGGGCGTGCGTGTTCCACCGTCCGCAGCACTGCCGCCCGTTCAGCCGCGTCCGGTGCTGCCGATTCCCACACACGGTCAAGCGCCGCCGCCAGTGCCACCGAGTCGCGCAGCGCACCCGGATCGAACACCGCCAGCGCCGCCAGCACCCCCAGCGCATACCGCAGCGGTTCGACATGCTGTTTCAACGCAAGGCGCATTGTCCCCACCAGCCGGTCATCCCAGCCGAGCTTACGCGCCGGATCACGCCCGACGCGCTCCACCGTGTCACGCAGGTAGGGGTTGGTCATTCGCGCCAGCAGATCATCGGCAAAGGCAGCATAACCGGCTGGCGTGAACAGCGGGTCGAGTCCGGCATACTTCCGGCACAGCGCCACGCCCGACTCCTCGATAAAGGCTTCCCGCAGGAAGGCCATCACATCCGGGTAGGCACGCAAATCCGAAATGTGCGTCATCCCGGCTGCCCCCGCGATATAGGCCGCCAGCGCATGAGTCGCGTTATGACCGTACAGCTTGGCTTCCTCGAAGGGCAGCAAATCGGCCTTTTCCTCGAAGACGCGGATGCCGCGCTCAAACGGTTCAGGGAAGTCAATGCGCGAGATCAGGATGCGGTTGAACGCTTCGACCAGAAACGCCCGTTCCGTCCCCTCGGTGACGGCGGCCAGCCCCAACGACTCGCACTCCTGCGGCGTGACCAGCCCACTCATCTTGCCGATCACCGTGTTCAGGAAACGCACCCGTTCGCGCACCGCAGCCTGTTCATCCGCCGGAATCGCGCTCATCACCGCCGCTTCCAGATGCTCGGCGGCGTGGTTATGGTTCTCGGCAGCATAGACAACGGCGCGGGGGCCGCCCTGCGCCGCTTTGCGCCGCAGCCCTTCCGCCAGCACCCGATGCAAGCTGCCGGGCGAATCGCTGCTGTAAAAGGCGATGCTCGGCACAGCCGTAGCAATCTCCTCAGCTTCCGCCAGCGCCGCGACCAACCGCACACGATCATCGGACTGTGCCGGATTCTCGATCTCCATCGCGCCGATTCGCACCGATTCAATGCGGTCAGCATGCGCGATATTCACGCTGAACTGACCGCCCGCCGCCCGCAAATCGGCGACGGTCTGCTCCAGCACTTCAGCCACCACCAATCGCCGGAACGCGCCTGACTGGTAGGCTTCGTACAGGAACAAACCGGACTGTATCGCCCCGAAACCAAACCCGACAAACGTGCGCGTTCCTGTCAGTGTCACTAGCGCATCTCCTGCCCGCCGGTCACGTTAATCGCCTGTCCGGTCATATAACCGGCTTGCCCGGAGGCCAAGAACACCATCACGTTCGCCACATCTTCGTAAGTGCAACCGCGTTTCATCGGCACTTCGTTCATGTACTTCTGGCGCACTTCTTCTTCGGTGATGTTCCAGCGTTTGGCATACTGCTTGTAGAGCGAATTCACCCACAGCGGCGAATCCAGCAGGTTGCCGGGGCAAATCGCGTTCACGCGCACCCCGAACTCCGCCAGTTCCAGCGCCGCGCTTTGCGTCAGGCCGATGCCGCCGAACTTAGAGGCCGCATAAGCCGAATTCTTGAAACTGCCCTTCTTGCCGGACTTGGAGTTGATCTGGATGATCGCGCCGCTTTTCTGGGGCTTCATCACCCGCGCCGCATGTTTGACGGCGAGGAAGTAGCCGACCAGATTCACATTGATAACCGTCTGCCACCGTTCCAGCGCGAACTCCTCGACCTCGCCCGCCAGCACGATGCCAGCATTCGCCACCATAATGTCCAGCCGCCCGAATTCGCTCACAGCGCGGTCTACTACCGCCGCCATCTGCGCCTCGTCGGTCACATCCAGTTTCAGGCCAATCGCCCGCTGTCCGGGGTAATCGCGCTCAATCATAGCGGCAGTCTCCTGCACGCCCGCCTCGTTGACATCGGTGACGATCACATGGCAGCCTTCCGCCGCCAACCGCTGACACAACGCCTGTCCCAACCCCTGCCCGCCACCGGTGACGATGGCGATCTTATCTTGCAATTTTCCGGTCATTATTGCTTATCCTTATGGCAGCATCAGGCGTAAAAATTCGGCTTCGGCTTCCACTGTCCACTCGCGCCCGTCCTTGAGTTTGGCATACACCGTAGGCAGCGCATCCTTCAGGTTCTCAATCGGGGTCAGCGGGAAGTCCTTGATGTGCGGGAAAATGACCACCTTACCGGGGAAAGTGGCATCCTGCACCGCCACCAGCCCATTGCGGAAGGCGCTGAGCGAACCCACCGCCGCCACCGCACGATTGCGGGAGAGAATACCGGCTTCACCTTGATCGAGCATCGAACGCAAATCCTCGATAGTCGAGCCGGACTGACCGATCACGCGCACGCCGTTCAGGTAGGTGCTGCTCAGGTCATAGGCCGCCATCGTGCCACGCGCCACGCCCGCGAAAATGTTCATCACGCCATCTTTGGCGAGGAACGGCATCGAGTCCGCGATCAGTTTGGGAACGGGAGCCAGCATCACAATATCGTCAAAGCCTTCGGCCTGATATGCCGCCAGTTTTGCCGCATCTTCCGGGCGTGCCGGATTCAAGCAGATATACTCAATCTCGTTGGCCTGTGCCTCGCCCTTGAAACTTTCATACAGGTCTTGCAAACGATGATCGCTCACATCGGTGCAGATCACCTGCTTGGGGCCGTTCGGCACTTGCAGCGCCCGTTGAACGTGCATCCGTCCCATCGGGCCAGCCGCACCCACAAACCACGCCCGCCCGCCCGTCTTTAACGGCGAACGCACCGGCGCGGCGTTGTAGGCTTTGGCGATGTCGGGGTCTGTGCCGCCCACATACACCCAGCGGTTGTAGTGAATGCGCCCAATATCCACCTGCGCCGAACGCGCCATCGGCTGATCGGCGATGATGGCGAACACCCCCGAATTGGCGAGGAACGGGCTGGCCGCTTCCAACGCCGCCACATCTGCGCCCAGCAGCACAATGTCGTCCACCTTCTCGACAGGCGGCGCGGACAAATTACTCACTGGCACAGTTTCGATATGCAGCTCGGCGGCTTTCTGTTTCAACCACGCCTCGAACGCTGGCGGCAAACGGCTGTAGAGCAGTTTGGCGGGGTGCGAATCAGCGTCGAATCCGGCGCTGAGGGTATACGGGCGGCTGTCGTCCGCGCCCGAACCGATGATCCACGTCACGCCACCGGCCTTCAGGCTGGTGCGATAGTCTAACTGATAGGCCGCGATCACACACGCCCAGGGTTCAGTCAGGGCGCTTTCGGCATAGCCTGTCGAAGAACGCACGCGCAGCAGGTAATTGCCTTCATCCCCGTTCAGCACGCGCTGGTCAATCTTGCCGTAGGTGGAGAAACCGCCTTCGATCTCATAGCCGTAGGCGTAACCCACGCCCTTCACGTACACATCGGCCTGAATGATGAAGCGGTCGCCCACCGCGTACTGACCGCGCAGGTTCTTGCCCACGCCCACAACGGTCATCGAAACTTCATGCCCCAGCACCACCGGCGACGAGCGCATATTGCGGTAGATGCGCGGGTGTTCCTGCCCTAGCTTAATCACCTTGATGTCCGAAAAGCAGATACCGCAGGCGTCGTGCCGCACCAGCAGTTCATCCGCGCCAATGCTCGGCATCGGAATATCAATCGTCTGCCCCTCTTTGCCGAGGTTTTCCAGCCCCGCCCCGTACAGCGGCCAAATCGTATTGTGATCGGGCAGCGACTCCGCGACCCGTTGGTAATCTACCAGTTTCTCTGTCATCGCATCGCTCCTTGTTCCCACATCATCCAAGTTCAATCTTTGCCAGAATATCGGCTGGCGACCATGCGCTTGTCAATCCCAGACCTGCAACCTGACCCGGACGCAGCACCCGTCCAGCGCGGGTGTAGAAATCGTTGCGATCACGGCGTTCCGGCAGATACCCCTTCGCCCATTCGCTCTGGAACCCCAGTCCAACCGCCCGCTGAAGCACGGTATGCCCGTAGATGAAATACGCGCCATCTATAAAGGCTTTTCGCACCGGCGCCAGTTCCGGTGCATCGAAGTCATCCACCAGTTTTTGCCCGTAGCTGTTCATCTCGGTGCCAATGTTCAGCGGCAGCGCGAACTCGTTCGCCATTTCCACCACCGCGTACAGATGCTTCACTTTGATTTCGCGCTGTGCCGCATCCGCGATGTTCCAGTTGCGATCCGGCACAATGTTCAACGCCGCCGCGCCTTTGCCCACCAGCAGTTCCAGCAGTTCGGGCATGGCCTGTTCACCCGCCGAAGTGCCGTCCAACCATGTCACGCAGGGGATCGCGCCGCAGGCTTCGATCAACTGGTGAACGGGTTCCACCGTCGGGAATGACCCCGCATCCGGCTGCACATAGCCCACGCCGCCCTGCTTCATCAGCTTGGAGCGCACCGTGTTCTGCATCTTGGCGGCATCCATCAGCAGTTTGTCCATCTGCTCGTGTGGCACGCCTAGCTTCTCGCTCCAGAAAGCCGCCGCCCCGCCCTTTCGTTCGGCAGCGCGGAGGTACGCGGTGACGATATGGCGCTCGGTGGCGTTGCCCGAAGGAGTCAGGGGGACAACATCTTTGTCATAGTCTAGCTTGACCGGATCGAGATAGGCATTCACCCGCGCCACCAATTCACGGTTGCGCCGTGCTGCCCGCGCCCGCAAATCCGATAGAATCGGCGCGGCGGCGGCAGGTACGACGCTGGACGCAAACCCGATCCCCATGTGGTAATAAACACCCGGCTCACCGGGGGAGTTGATCTCGCGGGTGGCAAACTCCGGCACATACGCCCGCGTTTCCAGTCCGGCGCTGCCGCGCACGCCGGCGCGGTCACAGGCGGCAAAAAACTCATCCACCGCGTCCAGCACATCAAAATCCACCATACCGATCAACGCGAACCCGTGCCGTTTCGCCAGCCACGCCAGCGAAGTCGGCGAATGCCCGTAGGCGTTGAAACTGTAGAAGGTGTGACAGTGCATGTTGGCGATCTGTCGTTCCGGTTCCAGCAGCGCGGGGTCGGTGGCGGCCTGCGAAAGCAGCTCGCCTAACGCCCCGCGACGGATGTCGAGGTCAAAATCGTTCAGTTGGCTTTCGTAAGCGGTAATCCGGCTGTTGTCAATCATGGTTACTTCACTTTTCGGTGTATGTCATTCTCAAAAGAAACTTACAGCGACGCCACCAGCGTACTCAGCGACAGGCCATCTTCCGGCACGAATCGCCGCCAGTAGTCCGCTGTCTCGCGGATATTCTGGATGGTCTGTGCCGGACGCTCCGCAGTTTTGGCGAACACTTCAATCGTCAGCACGATCTCGCGCACACGCGGCGGCGCACCTTCTTGCGGCGCGGCAGCATAGGCGGATTGCAGGGCGCGTAGCACCTTCTCAGGCAACACAATGCCGTTGGCGTTGGTCTTGGCGTTGAACGGCTGATGCCCCGAACTGCTGCCATCGGTTTGCTGCAAATGCACAATCGGGGAATACCCGCCCAGCACCCGCGCCCATTCATACAGATCGCCATCTTCCGACGCGGCGAACAGGTACGGGCGTTCTTCCACATAGGCCATCAGGCGCTGTGCAGCATCCGGCTCACTCAGCCAGTCCGCCGTCTCCGCGCCGCCCAGCCACAAATCAGGCACATGCTTACCCTGCCGCAGCGCCATCACGTACACGCCGATTTCAACACGTCCGGGGCGCAAATAGTGGCGCTGCCCCACCTGATGCCCCACATCCAGCGTCAGGTACAACGGCTGTCCGCCGCGCTTCTGCACTTCGCGCAGCAAGCGCAAACTGCCGTTGATCGTCCACGGCGGCTGATGCGGGCTGTACATCTGCTCCACCGACAGGGTGGGCAGTCCCACGCGGGCAGCCGTTTGTGCCAGTTCTGCCAACCGCCGGAACAGATCGGATTCCAGTTCAGCATAGTGGCGCGGGTCAGCCAGAGTCGCCTGCGAGAACGCATGGCAGAAAAAGCCCAACCCCGCGCCCAATCCGGCAGCATTGGCGATCATCACATCCAGCCAGTTGTGCTGGATATGGTCGCGCACACGCGGGTCGGTATGCGTCAGGCCGAGCGTGGCATATGTGCCGTGTCCCGAATAGAAGTTCGCCACGCGCACGCCGGTTCGGGCGGAGGCTTCCGCCACTTTGTCCAGCCACGCCCGCAGCGCATCCGGCGGGGTATACAACGGGTCGCACTCGGTATCGGCGCTGGCTTCGACGGCGCGAATGCCCGCGTCGGCGGCGATCTGCATCCACTCCGCCGGTTCTATCCAGCGTTTGGAAGCAAAGCAGTTATCCACCGCCAGCGTAATGATCGGGTCGTATGCGGAACCTGTTTCGCTCACTGGCTTCCCCCCTGCTGAATGCGTTCTTGTTGAACAAAACAAATAGAGGGCAGTCATCCACTGACCGCCCTCTATAAATGCGATTCGCCTAGATTCCGCAGCGATTACGTTTCAAAATCTCGCTGGTGGCCTGCATAGTCGTCGGTTTGTGGCCTTCCAGCGGCAGAACACGTTCGTGAATGGTATCAAGTATCCATTCCTTCTGTGGGAAGAACGACTCTTCCAGTTCAGCCGGCGGGGTGATCCAGTTCCGTGCGCCCACCACCGCCACCGGCCCGTCCAGATGATCGAACGCCACCTGACTGATGTTAGAAGCCAGCGTGTGCAGGAATGACCCGCGTTCGCAAGCATCCGAGGCCACCACCACCTTACCCGTCTTTTTGACCGACTCGATGATCGGTTCGTAGTTCAGCGGGTTCAGGAAGCGCACGTCAATCACTTCCGTCGAAATGTTATGCTGCTTTTGCAGCACGTCCGCCGCTTCCAGCGCCCGGTACAGCGTCGCGCCCACCGTGACAATGGTCAGGTCGCTCCCCGTCCGGCGAACGGCCGGTTCGCCTAGCGGCACTTCGTAATAGTCGGTCGGCACGCCGCCCTCGACCAGCGTTTCCGTCTCCGGGTACAACCGCTGACTCTCGAAGAACACCACCGGATCGGTTCCGCGCAGCGCGAGGTTGAGCATCCCCTTCGCATCATACGGTGTAGCCGGGAAGAACACCTTCAAGCCGGGGATGTGCGCGCAGATGGATGACCAGTCCTGCGAATGCTGTGCGCCGTACTTCGCGCCCACCGACACGCGCAGCACCATCGGCATTTGCAGCACATTGGCGGACATGGACTGCCACTTCGCCATCTGGTTGAAAATTTCGTCGCCCGCACGCCCCATGAAATCGCAGTACATTAGTTCCGCCACCACGCGCCCGCCGCACATGGCGTAGCCCACCGCCGAGCCGACAATCGCGCCTTCGGAAATCGGTGAGTTGAACAGGCGGTGATAGGGCAGCATCTCGGTCAGGCCGCGATACACGCCGAACGCCCCGCCCCAATCGCGGTTCTCTTCGCCATAGGCCACCATCGTCGGGTCTTCGTAGAAACGATGCGCCATCGCCTCGAACAGCGCCTCGGCATAGGTCACGGTCTGCGACTTAGGCAGCGCCTTGCCATCCTTCAGGCCGAAACGGTTCTTGCCATACGTCACCTTCAGGCGGCTTTCCTCGCGGGACAGCAGCACATCGGGCGTGCCTTCTGCCATGCGGTCTTTCACGCCGTTGGAGAACATCATGTCGCCCACGATTTCGGAGTTCACGCTGATGCGCGGCGACACGTCTACCGACACGGCAGCCTTCACCACCGCCAGCAGTTGCGCCTTCACACTGGCCTGAATTGCTTCCAACTGCGCGTCGTCTGCCCAACCGTTGGCCTTCAAGTAATCGCCATAGGCCAGCAGCGAGTCCTGCTGCCGCCACAAATCCACCTCGGACTTGTCGCGGTACGACGAGGCATCCGAAGGCGAGTGTCCGGCAAAGCGGTAGGTGATCGTGTCCAGCAGCACCGGGCCGCGCCCTTCCGCGAGGATTTGCTTCTTGCGCTCGATGGCATCCGCCACCGCCAGCGGGTTATAGCCGTCCACGCGCTCGCTGTGCATGGCCTGCGGGTTCACGCCCATGCCCACCCGTGCCAGCACGTTAAAGCCCATCGTTTCGCCCACCGTCTGACCGCCCATGCCGTAGAAGTTGTTCATGAAGTTGAACAGCATCGGGGGCGCGCCGCCCGCAGTCTTATCCCACAGCGTATGGTACTGATCCATCGCCGCGAACATCATGGCTTCCCACACCGGGCCGCAGCCCATCGAGGCATCGCCGATGTTGGCAATCACAATGCCGGGGCGCTTGTTCACGCGCTTGAACAGCGCCGCGCCCACCGCAATATCCGCCGAACCGCCCACCAGCGCATTGTTGGGCATCACGCCGAAGGGCGGGAAGAAAGCGTGCATCGAGCCGCCCATGCCGCGATTGAAGCCATAATCACGGGCGAAAATTTCCGCCAGCGTGCCGTACAGCAAATAGCTGATGGCAATGTCCTTCACCGCGCCCTTCGCAAAGCTCTCGACCACCTTCAACGCTTTGCCGCCCATGTAGCCTTCCATGATGCGGCTGAGATCGGCTTCGCTCATCTGCGTGATGGCCGACAGCCCTTTGGCGAGGATTTCGCCGTGACTGCGGTGCGAACCAAAAATGAAGTCGTCCGGCGTGAGGTTGTAAGCCTGCCCCACCACCGAGGCTTCCTGCCCGATGGACAGATGGGCGGGGCCGCGATGGTTGTACTCGACGCCCTCGTAAGAACCTTCTTTTTTGATGCGGTCGAGCATCGTCTCAAATTCGCGGATGAAGGTCATGTCGCGGAACATCCGCACCAGATTGTCGCGCCCATATTTGGCAGCTTCAGCCTGCGAATTGGGTTGATAGGCATTCAGTGGCACGTCTACGCTTTGCAGCACCGCCGATTTGCGAACATCAGCGGGGCTAATCGTGATGGATTTGGTCATGCGATCTTCCTTTGGTGATCCCCTGCAATAAGGCGTGAGCGCAACCGCGCCCCGCGCCGATCAGTACGATTTAGAGAGCCAGCAGCACATCCAACTGTGCCAGATTGCGGCACAACGCCTGCAAGAAACGAGCGCCCGGTGCGCCGTCCACGACCTGATGGTTAATGGTGATGGACAGGTTAAGATGCGGCACAAACTCCACACCCTCGTCGCTATCCACCGCTTTCAGGCTGATGCCGCCCACACCCAGAATGGCGACCTGCGGCGGGTTCAAAATCGGCGTGAACGTTTCGATGCCCAGACTGCCGAGGTTGGTGACGGTGAACGTGCCGCCGTTCAACTCGTCAGGACTCATCTTGCCCGTCTGTGCAGCATCCGCCAACCGCCGTGCCTCCGCCGAAATCTGCTTCAGGCTCAGGCGGTGTGCGCCGCGAATGACCGGAACCAGCAGGCCGCGTGGCGTATCTACCGCGAATCCCAGATTGACATCGCGGTGCTGGGCAATCGAATCGCCTGTAAACAGCGCGTTCACATCCGGGAAGTTGGGCAGCGTGCGCGACACGGTGAACAGGATCAGATCGTTGATTGTGACCTTCCGCAGCCCCAGTTCTTCGCTGCTTTCCTTCAGGCGGGCGCGGTAGGATTGCAGCGCCACCGCCTCCGCCGAGGTGTTCATGGTCAACTGCGCAGTGGTCTGCATCGAGGCCAGCATCCGTTCGGAGATGATCTTGCGCGTCCCCTTCAGCGGGATCACCGTCACCTCGTCGTCGGCAACAACAGGTGTAGCCGCCGCAGGTGCAGCCGACGGTTGCAAATCTTTGGAGGTAATGCGCCCGCCCACGCCCGAAGGCGCAACGAAATCGCCCGCCTCGACCATCGAACGCGCCAGCGGCGTCAGCTTGGGACGGTTGACCAGCGCGGCCTGCACATCGCGTTCGATGATGCGCCCGCCGGGGCCAGTCCCCGCCACGCCTTCGATTTCCACCTCTTTGCGCTCCGCCAAATGACGGGCGCGGGGCGAAATCCCCACAAAATCGCTAACCGGAGCCGCCGCGCTGACCGCCACAGTCGCAACGGGTACAACCGCCACAGCCGGGGCAGGTGCAGCCGCAGGTGCGGCACTGGCCGGACGCAGGGCGCTGACATCCTCGCCCGCTTCCCCGATGGCGGCGATGGGAGTCATCACCGGCACATCATCGCCCGCCGCGAAAAAAATGTCCAACACTGTACCGGCTGCGGGACTCTCGACATCAATCGTGGCCTTGTCGGTTTCGATCTCGCAAATGGCCTCGCCCTGCGAAATCGAATCGCCCTTTTTCTTTTTCCACGTAACGATGACCGAGCTTTCGACGCTATTTCCCAGCTTAGGCATAACAATGGCAGTCGCCATGAGAAATAATCCTCAAATGATACAAATTGAAAGCAAACGAAAGAATTTGCTAAACATTAATTGTAGCAAATGCAACCAAAACACAAAAGCACCAATCCATAACCAAGTAGCGCCATGTATTGTTAATATCGCGTAATAACAGGTGGACAGCTTATCGTCCGGTCATCAGCGCGTCAAGGTCGAAGCAGCACTTTCAACACGCCCCGCCCCGCCGCATGGTCGAAAGCCGTTTCCGCCTCGTCCAGCGGGTAGATGCGTTCGGTCATCGTTCGCACATCCACCGCGCCGCTGGCGAGCAAACGCAGCGCCGGCGCGAACGGCCCGCAGCGGCTGCCGATCACGCGCAGTTCATCCACCACGATGCGCGTCAGGTTGGCAACAGGAACATCGGCATACGTGCTTTTGAGCAGAATCGTCCCACGCGGGCGCACGATGTCCAGCGCGGCGGCGAACCCTTCGGCGTTGCCCGTGCAATCCACCACCACATCGGCGCTGGCCGGCGCGATGCGCGTCTCCCACGCCACCTTGCTCAGGTCAACCGCTTCGATGCCCCACGCCGACAGACAGGCCAGCGAACGCGCCTGCCGCGCCAGCACAATCAACTCGCAGCCGATTTGCTTCAGCACTTGTGCGCACAGCAGCCCCAACTTACCCGCGCCGATCAGCACCACCCGCTGACTGGGCTGAATCGGCACGCATTCCAGAATTTGCAGCGCGGCGGCCAGCGGTTCGGTGAATACCGCCGCCTCGTCCGAAATGGAATCCGAGACGGCGTGTAAATTGTGGATGGGCAAGCGCATATAATCCGCGAACGCGCCCGGATAGTCCACAATCCCCAGTGCGCGGCGCTGGTGGCACTGGCTGGCGACCCCTGTGCGGCACAAATCGCACTGACTGCAACCGATGTTAATCTCGCCCACCACGCGCTGTCCGGCGTGCCACGCGCCGGTATCTTCGACCAGTTCGGCTACAAACTCATGACCGAGAATCCCCTGAAAGCCTTTGTAGCCGCGCACCACCTCCAGATCGGTCTGGCAAATACCCGCCAGCCGCACCTTCATTCGCGCATCATTCACTTCCAGCAGGGGTTCCGGCTCGTCATGAACCAGCCGCAGCCCGTCACCATCCAACCGCAAAGCACGCATTCCAACTTCCTTTTCACGTCAAACCGGGAATACGGCAGGGTAGCCGCCCCTGCGCTTCAATCTCGCCGCACAGCAGCCGCGCAACCGCCTCAATCGCCACCGGACGAACGCTGTAGCAGCACACATAATCCTCGATCATCGGGAACGCAGTCAAATCATACGGCGTTCGCAGCGCCACGACCAGCGGCTTTTGTCCGCGTTCGTGCAGCGCCCGCACCAGCGCCGCCTGTGACGGGTCGCGTTCCGCTAGAATGGTTCCCACCACCACCGCGTCGTAGCCCACCACCGCCTCCAGCAGGCCGCGCACCACCGCGTCGTCCGCGTTCATCGGCAGTTCAAAGCCCGTCGCGTTCAAGCCGCGCTGTTGCAACGCCTCAGCCAGATATATCCGCACTTCAGACGAGGTATCCGCCGGAGTCAGGTCAGCGGGTTTGACTGTCACCACCGCCACTCGCTGTCCGGCCTGTACCCGCAGCCGTCCGTCCCCGCGCACCACCGTAATCGCCCGATCCGCGATTTGCTGCGCGATTTGCTGATGTTCCTCGCAGCCCACCGCCGACAGCGGCGGCACATCCGTCGGCAGCGTTTCGCGCAGGGCATGAATACGCGCCGCCGATTCAGGCCGCAGCACGGACTCCAGCGTGCGCCCCAACGCCAACTGATCGGGCAGATGACCGAGTAGCGCCAGATCAACACCGGCTTCCAGCGCCGCCCGCACACTCGGCTCTGCACCAAACTGCGCAACCGCGTGCATATCCATCGCGTCAGTCACGATCAGCCCGTTAAATCCCATCTGTCCGCGCAGCAAATCGGTCAGAATCCGCCGCGAGAGCGTGGCGGGAAGCTGCGGGTCAGGCTCCATCGCCGGAAACAACACATGGGCGCTCATGATAGCCGGCACACCTGCCGCTATCGCCTCCCGAAACGGGTAAAGTTCCACCTGTTCCACCCGCGTCAGTGGATGGTTCACGCTGGGCGCACCGAAATGCGTATCGCTATCCACATCGCCATGACCGGGGAAATGTTTGGCAGTCGCCACCACGCCCGCCGCCGTCAACCCGCGCACCAGCGCCAGCCCCAACCCGGTCACAAGCGCCGGGTCTTCGCCAAACGAGCGCGTGCCGATCACCGGATTCGCCGGATTGATGTTCACATCCAGCGACGGCGCAAAATCCATGTTGATTCCCAGTGCCAGCAATTCGCGCCCCAGCACCCAACCGGCACGCTCCGCCAGTTCCGGCGAATGCGCCGCGCCCAACGCCATATTCCCCGGCAGTTCGGTCGCCCCTTCCATGACGGCCATCAACTGACCGCCCTCTTGGTCTATGCCGATCAGCGGCGGCGGCTGACCGCCCCGTAGCGCCGCCTGATGCAGCGCGGTGGTCAGATCGCGCAGTTGAACCAGCGATTCGACGTTGTAACGGAACAGGCAAAATGCACCGACCTCACCGCGCTCGACGGCAGCAAGAAAATCGGCAGGCGGCATCAAGCCGTAGAAACTGTGCATGAGCTGGATCATGTTTTACACTTTCAAAATGAACGACACACTTTCAAAACTCAGTAAATATAACAATAAGTATAAAAAACACCATCATGTTACTAGCAAAAGGGAAGGGAAATAAAAATCACGGGTCAAATTACGATGTAACAACTCTGCATCATTATTTATGAAAAATTCATAATTAGAACATTTTTTCTTTAAAAATCTACCATTAAAGAACATCTGAGCGCAATTTCGGGCAAAAAATCGCAGTGTTATTTCTATCAATTACAATATATCGCCATCGTCACAACTATTCCTTTATTCTCTTTGCAAAACCCCGATGTTGTAATGAGAATATTCATATATTCAACTCCTCATTAATTCAATTCCCGCTCTGACATCATTGTCTTTTTACGAATCATCGGCTACGATAACAAACAGGAAACTAACAAAAAACTGTCGCCAACCATACCTTCCGAAGGTGCAGTCTGAAAATGACGCTGCAATCCTTTCAACCACCAGATAGCAAATGCATATTCCTCAGCTATCGCAGCGTCGAGGTTGAATTTGCCCTACGACTGGCCGCTGACCTGAAGAATGCGGGCATCAACGTCTGGATGGATCGGCTGGACATCGCTCCCGGCGACGACTGGCTGACGCGGCTGCAAAGCGCGGTCAACGACTGTGTGGCTATGATTGCAGTCCTCAGCCCTGAATATGTCGCTTCCCGCTACTGTCAGCGTGAACTCGCTCGCGCCGACCGTCTGGATCGTATTATATTCCCCGTTCTACTCCATCCTATCCCCAAAAAAGATGATTGGCCGCTGATTGTCGAGCGCAATCAGTATGTGGATTTCACCAGATGGCAGGACGAGGACGACTATCAGGAACGTCTGACCACGCTCATCGAGACTATTCAGGCACGGCTCTCCGATCAGGCGGGCACGCTCCCTGCGCCCGAACTCCGCTACGCCCACACCCTGATCGCAGACCTCGAAACCCGTCGCGGCGTCATCGAGTATCTGGAGCCATTCACGCTCGTCAACCGGCAGGGCAAGGATGAACCAGTTCGCCCGCAGCCGGTATTCGCCAAAACATGGAATATGAACGGACATTTCCTGCTGGTACACGACCCGCAGGATGACCGCGTTGCCGACAACCCGCACACCTTCAGAGGCATCTACGAGGCGCTGGAAAAGCACCCCTGCTGTATGCTGGTGGGCGGGCCGGGAACCGGAAAAACCACGACCCTGAACCATCTGGCGTTGGAAAGCGCACACAACTACCGCGCCACCTCCGGCGTTGCGCCGCTGCCGCTGTACCTGAAGCTCACCCGCTGGGAAGAAGGTCAGTCGCTGGCACAGTTCATCCGCAGTCAGTGGCCGATGGAAACCGACCCGCTGCGGCTGATTGCGCGGGGTAAGATCACCTTGTATCTGGACGGCCTGAGCGAATTGGGCAACCGCAACACGGCGCAGGTCGAGCAACTTCGGGCGTGGCTGAATAGCGAACAGGCCCCTCAGCGAATCGTCATTGCCTGCCGCGAAAGCGATTATGAAAACGGGCTGAACCTCGGCCTGCCCATCATCAAAACAGTGGATTTGACCATCCAGCACATCCACGAATTTGTGGATTACTATCTGGATGAAGGCGAGGCCGAAGACTTCCTCACCTATATCCTGCCGACCAAATACAACCCCCACCTGCCCGACCACTACCTGAGCCAGATCGCGCACAACCCGTATTTGTTGAGCGTGATGATTGTCATCTACAAACGGGCAGACGGTCAAAGTCCGTTCCACAATGTTGGCACCGTCATGCAACATCTTGTGAGCGAATTGTGGCAGTCGCGCCGCAAACAGAACAACGACGAGCGCCTGCCCTATCAGCGGTTGGAAACAGCGTTGGCGGACTTGGCCTTCGCCCTGATTGACAACAATATGCCGGTTCAGGTTCCGCTGGATTGGGCCATCGAGTATCTCGGCAACGAACTCCTCCTACAGGCCGCCATCAACGCCAACTTCCTTGAAATTGACAGCGGACGACTGCGCTTCCCCTATCAGATGCTTCAGGATTACTTTGCGGCGGTCGGTCTGCACAGCAGCGGCCTGAGCGCCAACCTGAACAAGCCGGAATTTGACGCGAATCTGCGGCGCGTGCCGAACCGTTGGGATAACGCGGTTCACATTCTGGCGGGAATCAGCACCGACACCGACTCCACCCTGCTGACCATTGCCGAAACCGACCCGTATCTAGCGTTAAGCTGTGCGCTCCATGCGGCGCAGGTTCAACAAACCACGTTCGATACCATCTCGCAGCGGTTGATTTCCACGATGGAAGGCGATCGGCGCGTGGCGATGGCCTACCTCTATATCGGTGTAGACAATGCCCGCGCCATGCTGCTCCTTCTGGCCGCCATGCGTGATGGGCTATGGCAAGCACGCTGCGCCGCCGCCCACGCCGCCGCCGAAATGCCGACCGCCCCGCTGCTGGAAGGGCTGCTGGGCGCGATTGATGACCTTGAGAACAAATCCCGCGAAGCCGCCAGCGCCTTCCTCAAACAGAACGGAGCAGACGCGCTCCCCGGCCTGATACAACTGCTGCACGCCGCCAACTGGAATCATCGGCGCGGCGCGGTGTGGGCGCTGGGCGAACTGAAAGACAAGGCCGGCGTACCGCTGCTCGTCCCCTGTTTGGATGACCCGACCGATCTGGTGGCCGCCGAAGCCGCCGTTGCCATCGGGCGACTGAAGGACGAACACGGAATCGCGGGGCTGATCGGCGCGCTCAAGCACGAAAGCTGGCGCGTGGGCAAAGCCACCGCGAAGGCGCTGGCCTTCATCGGCAAGCCCGCTGTTCCGGCGCTGCTGAACATTCTGGATACCAAGTCTAGCTCGCTCCGGCAGCAGGTACGCGCCTTAGAAGCCCTCGGCGGCATCAACGACGATCGCGCCGTTCACACGCTGCTGGTCGCCACCCATGCCTCGAATCCTGAAATTCGCGGGGTGGCGGTGGAAGGGCTGCGCAACAAACGCAGCGATTCCATCACCCACCGCCTGATCGAACTACTGGATGACCACGCTAAACCCCGCAAGGGAAAGCAGGCAATCAACGAGATGGCAACGGAAATTCTGGAAGCGATCAACACCGATGTGTCCCGTCATGCGCTGGAGAACTATCGCCACCGCCGTGCCAACGAGTCCGGCAGCGCCCGCCTCGCCATTGAACGCCTGAGAGACACCAGCGCCGATGGAGTCATGGCAGCGGTGAATCTCTCACCTTCCCTGACCAGCGACGACTGGATGGAACGCAAAAACGCGACCTTGAATCTGGCTGCCGCCGGTTCAGCCGTCGCGGTGCCGCGCCTGATAACGGCGCTCAAAGATGAAGACAGTCAGGTGCGCTTGGCGGCTGTGAACACGCTCGTCTTGATGAAAGACGACATCCGCGTAATGCCTACGCTGCTGGCAGCCCTATCAGACCCCGATTTGCTGGTCTGCGACGGCGCGAAAGAAGCCCTGAAGAAAATCGCTAGGCCGCCTGTTCCCGGCTTGATTGACCTGCTGCGCGGTGACGATGTGAACGTGCGCGGCGCGATCATCGAAATCCTCGGCAGCATCAAAGATGCCGAATCCATTCCCGATTTGCTGGACTGCCTGACGGATATTCGCAATCCCTGGCTCTCCAGTGATCGCATCTGCGACCTTGCCCTGCGCGCACTGGAAGCCATCAACACCCCCGAAGCACGGCGGGTCGTGGAACAGTGGCGCAGAACCCGGCAAGCGCAGGCCAGCAAGCACCCGGTGAGCGAAGACAAGATCGCGCAAATCCTACACGCGATCAAGAACGCACAGTGGGAAATGCGCGAGGAAGCCGCCAAAGCCCTCCGCAATCATGTCAAGGACATGCGGGGAAAGGTTCCGGCGCCAATCGTCCAACAATTGCTCGATCTGTTGACCAGTGAAGTCTGGATCGTTCGCTGGTCAGGGGTGCTGGCGCTGGCGCACATCGCTGAACGCAGCACACAAACAGCCCTGCTGGAAATGCTCAAAGACCCGCATGCCACCGTGCGCGTGGGGGCGATCCTTGCCCTCGCCGAGATTGGGGATCGGCATGCCATACCCTTCCTGTTGCCCCTACTGGATGACCGCAACAGCAGCGTGCGCGAAGCCACCATCGAGGCGCTAGGGATGTTGGGTGATCCGCGCAGCGTGGAACACCTCATCGCGCTCCTCAAAGACCCGGAAACGCTCATCCGAATCACCGCGATCATCGCGCTGGGCAAACTTGGCGACCGACGCGCCACCATGCCCCTCATGCGCGCCTTGCGGGATGCCGACATCGCCATGCGCTGGTTCAGCGCCGACTCGCTAGGAAAACTCCAAGACCCGACGGCTGTGAATGAACTCGTTCTGCTCCTACAGGATCAGAGCAACCTGTCGTGGGAAGAAAAGAAAGTCTGTGAAGTGGCCGCCGAAGCACTGGAAAACATCGGCACGCCGGAAGCCTGTGCAGCCATCCTCAATTGGCGCTCCAAACAGGCGGGAACAAAATGAAATCGCTCGGTAGGTGTGGTCAAGAGGGTCTTTCATGAAACTATTCGTGAGCTATGCCCGTGTGGATAAGCCGTACTGCGTTCAAATCGTAGACACGCTCGACATCCATGAAATCTGGGTTGACCAGCGGCTTGCCGCCGGTCAGAACTGGTGGAAAGAAATTCTCCGCAGGCTCGACTGGTGCGAAGGATTCATTTACCTGCTCTCGCCCGACTCGGTCAATTCGGAATACTGCCGCCGCGAGTTTGAACTGGCTCGCAGCCTCGGTCGCCCGATCTTCCCGATTCTCATCCGTGAAGGCACGGTCATCCCGCAAAGCCTGAAGGAAATCCAGTACGTGGATTTCACACGCGGCATTGTGATGGAATCGCTGAAGATGCTCCTCAACTCGATCCAGTTGGAGGAACGTGCCCTGCAAAACGACACGCAGCGCAAAACCGTCCCCAATATACCGGTGGAGGAAATTCGTCAGCCGACCATCAACCCGGCAACGGTGATCCGTCTGGCGGCAACCGCGATGGAAAACCGCCAGTACGATCAGGCGGTGTACTATCTTCAGCAAGCCAAAGCCATCGGCTTCTCATCGCGCTTCATCAACATTGATCTGTTGCTAGAGGAAGCCGAGCGCGAACTGGCGCAGCAAACCGTCCAGATCGAAGCCGACCGCGAATACAAGCAAATTGGCGATCTCCTGCGCCAGCGCAGCACTCGCCGTCTCGGTTGGGAGTTTTTCCTGCGCTTCCAGAAAATCTACCCCGATTACGATCCCGAAAACTATTTCCTGATGTACGGGCCGAACGGTTCCAAGCCCAGGATCATCGTCAGTAATGGAAATCTCGACAACGGCAACGGAAGCGGAGGGCAACTACCGCCCCCGGCGCCCACCTTCAACATCCCCTTGCTGGAATGGTGCCACATCCCGTATGGCATGGTCGAAGTGGTCGAAATCAACAACCTCGGCAAACGGGTGAAACGCCGCATCGAGCAACCTGAATTTCACAGCAGCCTGTATCCCGTGACCAATCAACAGTACAACCTGTTCCTGAGCGACCCTTCCGGCTATGCCAATGTATCATGGTGGCAGTATTCGGCACACGCGAACCAGTGGCGAACCAAGAACCCGGAACCCAAACCCGGCAAGTTCAAAGGTGAAGATCATCCGCGTGAAATGGTGAACTGGTACGACGCGATGGCCTTCTGCCACTGGTTGAGCGCCCAGCTGGGTTACGCGGTCAGCTTGCCCACCATCGCGCAGTGGCAACGCGCCTTTCAGGGGGAAGACGGTCGCCCCTATCCTTGGGGCAAGAACTTCGACCCCACCCGCTGCAATTCGTCCGAAAGTGGTTTCAACCAGACCACATCCGTGCGGCGCTACCCGAACGGGGCCAGCCCTTTCGGTGTGATAGATATGGCGGGCAACGTGTGGGAATGGTGCGCCGACCTCATCCCTTCGGTGGATGGCAAGCCCAAACGCATCATGCGCGGCGGTTCGTACATCAGCCCCGGAGAACGCGCCCACATCAGTTTCCGCTATGAACTCGGCCCCGAGTCGTACCACAATTCCATCGGTTTCCGCATCGTGCGCAACAGCGTGTAAAATATCCCCCCGTGCCGGATGAATAATTGTTACATCCGGCACTGGCATAACATCAGTTCAGTCATATACTCTTAGCAATGATAATCTGCGTTCGTCGCCTATCGCGGATCAATCACGGGTGGCAGCATCGCTGCTGCCAGATTACACGGGCGTTCAAAAATCAGAATTGGATGCGGACGTGGCATCCCTGATCGAACGCATAAAGCACTGCTCAACAGCAAGAAGGATAGCCTGATGACAACGTGGATGGTGGTGGAGGATGAGCCTGATCTGTACGAACTCGTACTGGCGATGTACGAGACACTCGGCGTAGATGGCGTTTCCTTCACAAATGGCGAAGACGCGATAGCATGGATCGAAGATGTTGAGAACGGACTGTACCCCGGCGAACTGCCAGAACTCGCCCTGATTGACATTCGCCTACCCGGTAAAGTAGATGGCCCGATGGTAGGGGGACGCCTGCGCAAGTCCCCGCTGCTTGAACATATCGGCATCGTATTGATGACTGCCTATCGCCTGTCTCCTAAACAGGAACAGGATTACATCAACAAGTCCAAATGCAACACGCTCCTGTACAAACCGCTTCCCATGCTAGACGAATTTGCGCATGTGATGAATGTGGTTCTAGGGCGCGGTTGAGCGCATCATTAAGGGTCGGCAAAGCGAGGTCAGTGTTATAATCCTCAATAGGTGAAGCCCATTTCGCGCACGGTGGCGCAGCGGGGAATTGTACTATGGATGTCTATATTCCCTATCTGGGGGATCATCACGCTCAACGCCTCGCACGCGATGTACAAAATGCAGGCGCCACCCTGACTTTGCACCCACTGGCGGGCGCGGTCAATCTTGTTCCTCTCACGCCGAGTTCCATCCGCACCCTTCCCGCGAACCCGGACGCGCAGCAGCCCATCATTCCGGTGCTGTTGCACCCCTGTGACGTGCCGTCCGCTTACGCCAACGGGCTGATTGACCTCTCCGGTCACTATGCAGCCAACTTCCCGCAGTTGATTTCGCGGCTGGCGAGCGTGGCTGCCCAAACCGGAATCCCCCCCTATAAAGGGTTGCATCCGTATTCCGAACTGGATGCGCCACGCTTTTCGGGCAGGCACGGCTTCCTGTGGAAGCTGCAAGATCACCTGACGGGCGGCGCACCCTGCGCGGTCATCACGGGCGATTCGGGCAGCGGCAAAACCTCCACCACCAGCGCCGGATTGGTCGCCACCCTGCGCGAAAGCGGGCAGGCGTGGTTGCCGTTGCAAATTACGCTGGACGACCAACCGCTGCATCAGATGGCGGCTCATTTGCATCCGCTCATCACCTTATCCGAAGATTTGGTGAGCATCCTCAACAGTGACCCGCACATGTTGAGCGAAATCCTCGAAGCCGCCGCCCCGGATGGCACGCGCTTGGCACTGGTGCTGGACTCGTTTGACAACGTGTTCACACGAATGCCCCTCTCCGAACGCACCTACTTGCTGGACTCGCTGTACTTCGCCATCACACGCATCAGTCCGGCCTACGTGACCATCCTCGTCATGCGCGAGGAACTTCAGGCGCGGCTCATCGAAACGCCCAAATGGGCAGCCGCGCTGGAAGGAAACGTCTTTCCGCTGCCGCCTGTCACCCGTGATGAATTGATCGAAATCATCCGGGGAACACAGGACGCATCCAACGGCGGCCTGAATATCACGCCGGGGTTTGCGGAACGCATCGCAGACGACGCCTTCAAACTCAAGCGCCCCTTTCTGCCGGATGTGTCTTTCACGCTGGCGACGCTGGTGCGCGGCGGCGAAATGAGCGAACACGCCTATAACGCGCTGGGCGGCGTGGCAGGCGCGATGGTCAACCGCGCTGAAGCGGTGATCGCGCCGCTGTCACAACCGCAGCAGTTAGCCGCACGGCGCATCCTGTGTCAACTGTTGGACTATACCGAGGGCGGCGAACCGGTGGCACGCGGCATGGCGCGTGACCGCTTCCACTTTGCATGGGTCAGCGATGAGGCGGCGCAGCAAACCATCGCCTGCCTGCTGGACGAAGGATTTATCGCCCAAACCCTTGATGTCGAAACCGGAGCGCCCTACCTGCATTTGAGCCATGTGGCGCTGGCAACCGAATGGCCGCGCTTCGCAGGGTGGCTGCAAGCCGACTCCGAAAGCCTGCGCTACGGCAGTCAGTTAGAACGGCTGGCGGCGGTCTGGGCAGGCCGGGAATATGCCGAACAAGCCCTCTTGCGCGGCGCTAAACTGGACGAGGCGCTGCGCTGGATTCAGAACCCCGATTACGTGCCATCCTCCCTGCTCGAAAACTTTATCGAGGTCAGCAAACAACTGCGCCAGCCCGCTGAACGGGGTGTGCAGCAAGAGTTTTTGACCGCCACAGCCGAGATTGCGCGGCTGAACCTGCCACTGGAACCAGCAGCCCCGCCCGCGCCCATGCCAACCGTACAGGTGGTGCAAGCGGTGCCGCGCTGGATGATTGTGCTGATGGGGGTGCTACTGGCGGCGCTCCTACTCAGCGGGTTGATGGGCATTCAAATCGCCAGTGAGCGCGATGCGTTGACCGCCACATTGCAAGCGGTGTTAACGCCCATGCCTTGATAGAGATGTTGCTGGCAAAATAATTTGTGCAATTTACGAGATTCGTAAATTATCCGAGGCATAATCTACGGATAATTGTCTTTTTGATGATTGCACCCTAAAGAATTAAGCATTAAACTAGAGAGGATAGAGGAACAATAGTTTATTCCTGTATACCATTCATTGAAGTTGAAGCGAATTCCTGATGGAAATCTTGCGAATCAGTTGCTTAAAGCGGAAAGAAAATTGAGGAAGTCTGAAGCATGTTGCAAATCCAACTGTCCGAATACCAGTTTCTCCGCGATCTGATCTTCAACCGCACAGGGTTGCGCGTGGATGACAGTCGGTATGATGATTTGATGGAAGTGCTGGAAACCATGCTGGTAGAAAGTCGGGCGGCATCCATCCACAATCTTCTCTATATGCTGTCGTCGCAAGCGACCACTGACCCCCTCTGGCAGCGCCTCGTAGACCTCATCACCATTGGTGAGACTTACTTTTTCCGCAACAAAGACCAGTTCCGCGTCCTTCAAGACACCATCCTGCCGCAAATGATCGCGGAACGCCGCCAGCAAAACGCCCGTTTTCTGCGCATCTGGAGCGCCGGTTGCTCCACTGGCGAGGAACCCTATTCCATAGCGATTTTGCTGCGCGAACTGATCCCCGATATTGACGGGTGGAATATCAACATCGTTGGTACCGACCTGAAGATGGCGAATCTCGAATTTGCACGCAAGGCCGTCTACCGTGACCACTCGTTCCGAATGGAAACCCGTTCGGACATCAAAGGCAAGTGGTTCACGCCCAATGGTCGCCACTACGAACTGCGCCCGGAAGTGCGGCGCATGGTGACTTACACACCGCTCAACCTGATTAACGACGAGTACCCGACCATCCAGAACGGCATGATGAACTTCGATTTGATCGTCTGCCGTAACGTGACCATCTACTTTGAAGAATCGGTCACGCGGCAGGTGGTCAAACGCTTCCATCAAACACTTACCGACAGCGGATGGTTGATGGTCGGTCATGCCGAGCCGATGATTAACACGCACAACGAATTCACGCCGCGCAACTATGAAAATGCCATCTTCTATCAGAAGGCGAACGAACCGCAGCCCGTATTCCAGATGTACAATCCCTTCCCGGCAGCGGTTGACACCAAGCCCGCCGTAGTAGAATCGCCCCAGCAGGCACAGGAAGAAACGCAACTGATCCATTTGGCGAAGCTGGCAGCCGACCGTGCCGACTGGAAGCAGGCGCTTGATCTGCTCCAAAAGGCGGAGAAGGAAACCAGCCTGCGGATGCAACCGCAGCTGCATTACCTGAAGTCGCTGGTGCTATCCCATAACGCGGATGCTGAAGGGGCGCTGCAATCCCTGCGCCGCGCCATCTACTGCGACCCGAATTTCGCGCTGGCGCATTACGCTTTAGGCGAAATGTACGAAAAGCGGGGCGAATTGCGCGAGGCGCGTCGCCACTGGAATCTGGCGCAAAACTCGATTAGCCAGCTTGACCCGACCGCCAGCCTGCCGTTGGATGACGAATTGACCATCGAAATGTTCAAGGACTTGCTAGATTTTCGCCTGAACAACCTGACAGCGAAAAACCCATAGGGAAGTGAACGATGTCGTTTTACAACTACTTTGACGAAGCTCAACGGGAAATCCTGCGGGAACGCGCCCGCCGTGTGGCGACTGCCGCGCAGGAAAACAACACAATCGCGGTGCGGGAAGTCCTGCTGGCGCGGGTGCAAAACGAGCGTTATATGCTCCCCGTCGAAGCAGTGCTGGCCGTATACGAAGACGCGCTGGTGACGCCCATTCCCTGTGTGCCAGCCTTCGTAGCTGGTCTGGTCAATCTGCGCGGCCATCTGGTGCCGGTGCTAGACCTCGCCAGCCTGCTGAACGTGACTCGTTCCCCCGATCAAGTCGCCAGCACCATCGTGGTTGCAGCCGCGCATGACTATCAAGTGGGGCTGCTGGTAGATCAGGCCAATGATGTACAGGCCATCGCTGAGGAGCAAATTCTGCCCGTGCCGATTACACTTGAACTGGGTCACGAAACCTATCTACAAGGGGTGACGGTGGAAGGGGTGGCGCTCTTGAATCTGCACGCGATTCTGAGCGATCCCGCACTGAACGTAGATCAACAGCTTGCCTAAATAGACGCAGGGTTCCCCCGCTCTGCGGAGGTTGCCATGAAGTCCGGTAGCGGACGCAACAAAGGACGGTGTTACGTTGAGCAGAGATGATGAACTTCTAAAAGAACTGCTACAAACCTTTCAGGCCGAAGCAGCCGAACATCTGGGAAACATGAACCAGACGCTGCTCAAGCTGGAACGACAGCCTGCCGAGCGTACCCGTGTCACGCTGCTGCAAGATGCGTTCCGTACTGCTCACAGTTTGAAAGGTGCTGCCCGTGCGGTGGGGCTGGAAGACATTGAGCGTATCGCTCATGTCATGGAAGATGTACTCAAGCGCGCCCGCGATCATAAGTTACAATTAGACCCCGGCGCCTGCGACATTCTTTATAACGCGCTCGACTTCATTCAAATGATGCTGGACGGCAAAACGCCAGACATTGATCTCATTTGCCAGCAAATTGCGGATTTGGCTGCCGAACCGCTGCCCGAACCTGAACCCGCAGCGCGGCCTGCCAAAACCAATGGCGAAATCAAGCCTGCGCCCGCCGCCAAAGCCAAAGCACCGCCCAAACCCGCGCCCGAACCCGCGCCGGTGCAGGCTGTAGAGCCGCCCGCGCCGGAACCCGAACCGGAGCCAGTCGTTCAGCCTGCCGCCGTAGCGCATCCGGTTGAGCCGGTGCATACACCCGCGCCCGAACAGAATCGCAATCACGAGAAACCACAAGGGGGCGACCCCCAGCACCCGCAGATGTCTTCCGAATCGGATGAAACCATCCGTGTCTCCATCTCCAAGCTGGATGCGCTTATGGCGCAAGCGGGCGAACTACTGGTAGCGAAGATCGGCGCCGAACAGCGCGTGGCCGATATGCAGGACGTGCGGGCGCAACTGGCACAGTGGCCTAAAGCATGGCGCGAGATTAAAGCCCTGTTCCCCCGCGTCGCTTCCTCCAACGATGCGGGACGGCAGCTGGTCGAAATGCTCAACCGCCACTATGACTATCTGCAAAACGTCACCCGACAGATCAGCGTGACCGAGCAGGACATCAACCGCGACACCCTGCGCTTGGGCATGGTCACGGGACGGCTGCAAGACGAAGTGCGGCGCGTGCGCATGGTGCCGTTCCAGACGTTCGAGTCATTGCTCCAGCGCACCCTGCGCGATGCAGCGCGTACCGAAAACAAGCAGGCCGTTCTCCTGTTGGAAGGTGGCGAGGTCGAGCTAGACAAAAAGGTGCTGGAGGCGCTTAAAGACCCGCTGTTGCACCTGCTCCGCAACGCCGTCGGACATGGCCTCGAAATGCCCGATGATCGCGTGAAAAAGGGCAAACCCGCCGAAGGTAAAGTGGGAATCACCGTCAGTCAGCACGGCAGCGAAGTGTGGATCATCGTTCACGACGATGGACACGGCTTCGATCTGGATGGGCTGCGGCGGGCTGCTAAAGCGGCGGGCATGGCGGAAGGCGATACGTCTGCCGATGATGTGATCGCCTATGCGTTCCAACCGGGGATCACCACCAACCAAAAAGTCACCGCCATTTCCGGGCGCGGCGTGGGGTTGGATGTGGTGCGCCAGCAGCTCGAAAACTTGCAGGGGCGCATCGTCGTCAAGAACAACCCCGGACACGGTGCCAGCTTCCAACTGATCGTGCCTGTTTCGCTGGCGATGACCCGCGTGCTGCTGGTCAGCACCGGCCCCGAACTGTATGCGCTGCCGCTGGCTTCCATCGAAAAGATCATCGGCATCCGCAGCACCTTCAGCGTGGAAGGGCAGACCATGATTACGGTGGATGGCCGTCCGCTGCCACTCATTTCGCTCGGTGCGGCACTCCGTCGCCCTGCTCCCATGCCCAAGAATCCGCTGGCCGTGATTATGGGGATCGCAGAACAACGGTTGGCGCTGCTGGTAGATGACGTACTTACCGAACAGGAACTGGCAATCAAACCGCTGGGGAAGCCGCTGCTGCGCGTGCCGAACGTGGCTGGCGCTGCCGTGCTGGGCAACGGCGAACCCATCATCATCCTGAATGCCGCTGATCTGGTAAAGTCGTCACGTTCGGCGCGTGGTATTACAATACTGTCTCAGGCTGAACGCGAACAGAAGCCGAAGTACTGGATTCTGGTGGTAGACGACTCCATCACCACCCGCACGCTGGAGAAGAATATTCTCGAAACGGCGGGCTATGAAGTGGTCACTGCCACTGACGGACGGGAAGCGGTGGCGCAGTTGAAGAAAAATCCAATCTCGCTGGTGGTTTCGGACGTACAGATGCCCAATCTGGATGGCATCGGCCTATGTACCGAAATTCGAGGCAGCAGCGAGTACAAGGAAATGCCCATCATCCTCGTCACCTCTCTTGAAAACCCGGAAGACCGCGAACGGGGTATGATGGCTGGCGCGAACGCCTACATCGTCAAAAGAGGGTTTAACCAAGCTGAGCTGCTGGCTACGATCACGCAGCTCCTATAATCGAAGGGGAGTCAGGCTTTATGCCCCAGAAGTTAGATGTGTTGGTTGTGGATGACAGCCGCACATCCCGTCAAATGTTGGTGCAACTTGTGAATAGTGCGCCAGATATGTTTGTAGTCGGAGAAGCATCGGACGGCGCCGAAGCGGTCAAAGTGGCCGCCAAACTGCGCCCGAAGGTGATTCTGATGGACATTGTCATGCCTCAGATGGATGGCCTGCAAGCCACCCGCGAGATCATGAGTACCCAGCCCACGCCCATTGTGCTCATCACGGCCAGCCTTGAGGAGCAAGAAACCGACATCGCCTTTCAAGCCATCCGCGCCGGCGCCCTCACGGTGCTGCAAAAACCACGCGGCTCCCTCACGGGAGAATTTACGGCGCAGGCCAACAGTTTACTAGGCACACTCCGAACAATGGCCGGAGTTCATGTGATTCGCCATTGGACGCGCTCGCAACCTGCCGGAAGTGCCGCAGCGCACCCCTTACCCCGAGTCACCGGCACACTGGCGGCCCCCGCTGAAATCGTCGCCATCGCCTCATCAACCGGCGGGCCTGCCGCGTTAAGCGAAATCATCAAGAACCTGCCGCACACTTTCCCGCTGCCCATCGTGATTGTGCAGCATATCGCGTCGGATTTCGTGTCCTCGCTGGCGGGATGGTTGCGCGGCGTCACACCTCTTAACGTCGAGATTGCCGTCCCCGGTCAACATCCGCACCCCGGCACGGTATATATCGCACCCTCCGGCGGTCATCTGAAAATGAATCGGCTGCACGCCTTTGAATTAGACCCGGTTCAGGGTGCGACCCTGCACATGCCCTCCGGCGACTCCCTTTTAGGCTCGGTAGCCGCGTCCTATGGCGCACGCGCCATCGGCGTTGTGCTGACCGGCATGGGCGACGACGGCGCACGCGGTCTGCGCGCCATGCACGATGCAGGCGCTTTTACGATTGCTCAAGATGAGGATACCTGCGTGGTTTATGGAATGCCTCAAGAAGCGGTCAAACATGGTGGTGTGAAACAAGTATTGCCACTGCCAGAGATTGCCCCCATTCTGGTCAAGCTCTCGCAGACAGGAGGAAAATAAACATGCCTGCTCTTGTTCTTCTGGTTGAAGATAGTCCCACACAGGCAATGGAAATTGCCGCCAATCTCCAGAAATACGGCTTTGAAGTCCAGATTGCTCAGGACGGATTAACGGCACTGCGCATGGTAGACGAACTCCACCCCGATCTGGTGGTGCTGGATGTGAACCTGCCCAAGATGGATGGTTATCAGGTGTGCCGCCGCATCAAGCGTGACCCGAACACCGCCGGTATTCCGGTCATCATGCTCACCGTAGCCGATAGTTCCGAAGCCACCATGACCGGCCTCGAAGCGGGCGCGGACGACTATATCCCCAAAGATATATTCGCCAACGAAAACTTAATCTCTACGCTTCAGGCGTTCGATTTGGATGTAGGATCATAGTAGCAAACAACCGCACACAGCGGCGAGGGGCGTATGGCGACCAAAGGCAATATCCACAACTATTTGTCGTTCCGTGTCGGTTATGAATGGTACGGCGTCAGCGTCAATGAAGTGATTGAAGTGCTGCATCTGGTGGCGCTGAACGAAGTCCCGGCCTCGAACATCATGGGGCTGATGACTCTGCGGGATCAGATCATGCCGGTGGTCAATCTACGTCAGCTTTTCCGCTTGCCCGAAGAACCGCTGCGTTTGGACACACCCATCATTGCCATTCGCACCCCGCAGGGCGGCCTCGGCCTTGTGGCAGATGAAACCGATGATGTGCGCGAAATTTTGGACGATCAGATACAGGCTTACAGTAGTTCCTATGTGAACCGTGTAGCACGGTCGGAGCAACGCCTGCTGCTGCTCCTCGATGTCAGCCAACTCGAACAGGTGGCGACTTACCGCTGACGACTGCCCTCCTGCTGTCGTCTGGAAAGGAAACAGATATGAGCGACCCTTCCATCCTTCTCGTCTCGGCTGACGACGAGTTGCGTACTCAACTCACCGATACACTGGAAAGCGGCAGTAATTACACCGTTTTGCCAGTCGCCAATTTCGACGAAGCCCTCGACAAAATTCTCAACCAGCAGTTTATGCTGGTGATTAGCGATGTCCATCTCCCCATCATGTCAGGGTTCGACCTGCTGGCAGTGGTGGATAGCCTGCGACCGGGAACCTCGGTGATGTTGATTGACGACCGTTTGCAGCCCAAATCGGCGCTGGCGGCGCTGCGATTGGGCGCGGTGGATTATCTCTACCGTCCAATCAACTACGAATTTCTGCTGCTGCGCGTGAATCTGGAAATCGAACGTCGGCGCGCCGTGCAAAAAGCGGTCATCACCGCTCAGCCCATCCCCGATCTGCGCGAACGCTCGATTGATCGCGAACGCTGGATCAACCCGGCCACCCGCCCGCTGGCGCTCATGATGAAGCGTTCCCAGTTCCGGCGCGTGGAAACCATCATGAACGATCTGAGCGTCAATGTCGGGGCGGTCTTTGTCGGGTTCTTCGACTCGGATCACAACCTCATCAGCGCGGTGGGCGAACTGGAACACGCCGACCTGATTAGCATCCGTCATGCCCTCTCCACCAATCACAATAACCCGCGCCTCGCCGCGCTGCTCAAAGAACAGCAGTTTTCGCACACTTATCTGGAAGGTGACCATCATCACGTCTTTATGGTCAGCTTCGGCAAAATCCGCCCGATGACACTGGCGATCATCTGCGAATCGGGCATTAAACCCGGCATGGTGTGGTTAAGCTGCAAGAAATCCGCGCACGAGATCAACGACATCGTTTCGGCTGAACTCCAGCAAAGTGCCTGATGGAACCCCACAGGCAGCCCAACCGTCCTCGCGGCCCCGCCGGGAGATTAGTTTGCGTTTGCCATCTGTTCACGGCGCTCACAAACCTTCAAAAATCCCCCGTTTTACACCGAAAAAACACGATCTTTGTCATGTGTTATGCCTGTGTTTTTGACAATTGCTTAACCCCGCCTTAAAATCTACCCTTGACAAATACATTTTCTTAAAAAGCTAGAGCTGGTCGAACCAGCAATCGTTTCGTTTCATCCAAAGGAGATCTGTTTATGAAAGAGTATGCGAGCGATAAACTGAGGAACGTTGCGCTGGTGGGTCATCAGGGCGCCGGTAAAACCACTCTCGTAGAAGCCCTGCTCTACAATACCGGCGCCATCAACCGTATCGGCAGGGTCGAGGAAAAAACGACCGTCTCGGATTGGGACGAAGATGAAAAAGAACGCGGATCGTCCCTCTCGACCGCGCTGATCCCCCTCGAATTTGAAGACCACAAAATCAATGTACTCGATGCCCCCGGCATGACCGATTTTCAAGGCGAAATCAAAAACGCGATTCGCGTCGCCGATTCGGTCATCGTGGTGGTGGATGCTGTCGCCGGTGTGGAAGTCGGTACGGAACTGGCGTGGGAATACGCGCAGGTCTACCAGCAGCCCATCATCGTCACCATCAACAAGCTGGATCGTGAAAACGCCAATTTTGAGCGCACGATGGACAGCCTGCGCCTGCACTTCCCCGACTACAAATTCATTCCGGTGATGCTGCCCATTGGCGAAGAAGCCAATTTCTCTGGCGTGATTAACCTGCTCACCATGAAAGCCTACTACGGCCCCGGCAAGGATCGTTCTGACCTGCCCGCCGAGTTGCAGGACATCGCCGATGCAGGCCGCACCACACTGGTCGAAGCTGCCGCCGAAGCCGATGATGCCTACATCGAGAAATATTTCTCGGAAGGCAATCTCACCAATGACGAAATCCGCGATGGGATGCGTAAAGCCGCCCGTGATGCGTACCTGAAAACCGTACCGGTCTTTGTGACCTCCGGCGTGAAGAACATCGGCACCGTCCCGCTGATGGAGGCGCTCATCGTCTATGTATCGCCGCCCACCCAGCGCCGTGTCACCGTCATCCCCGCGTCCGGCGAAAAAGAATTCCTGACCGCCCCGCAGAGCGACGAAGGCCCGCTGGCCGCCTACGTGTTCAAGAGCATCAACGACCGTTTCGTAGGTGCGCTGAACTATTTCCGCATTTTCTCTGGAAATATTCAGACCGGCCACAACTACTTCAACATCAACCATAACGTCGAAGAAAAATTCAACTCGCTGCTGGTGATGCGCGGCAAAGAACAACTGCCCGTCACCATCCTGCATGTGGGTGATATTGGCGTGGTCGCCAAGCTGAATGCCACCAAGACGGGCGACACCTTCACCAGCAAGGCCAAACCGTTGCAAGTGACCCGCCCCGAATTCCCCGAACCGCTGTACACCATCGCGGTCAATCCCAAGACGCAGGCCGACAGCGCCAAAATCGGCACCATCCTCACCAGCCTGTGTCAGGCTGACCCGACGCTGCGCTGGCGGCAAGACCCCGATGTGAAACAGACCATCGTGGAAGGCATGGGCGAAGCGCATGTCAACCTCGCCATCAACCGCGCCAAGCATCTCGGCGTGGGCATGGAAATCGTCATGCCGAAGGTTCCCTACAAAGAAACTATCGCGCAGACTCATTCCGATTTCTACCGTCACAAGAAGCAAAGCGGTGGTGCAGGCCAGTTTGCCGAAGTGCATCTGCGCCTCGAACCGAACCCCGGTGGCGGTTTCCAGTACAGCACCCAAGTCGTCGGCGGCGTGATCTCGCAGAGTTTCCTGCCCTCAATTGAAAAAGGGATCAACTCGGTACTGGGCGAAGGCGTGGTGGCCGGTTATCCCATCGTGGATGTGAAAGCCATCGTCTTTGACGGTAAAGAGCATCCGGTGGACTCGAAAGATATTGCCTTCCAGATTGCCGGACGCGAAGCCTTCAAACTGGTCTTTGAAAAAGCCATCCCAACGCTTCTGGAACCGATCATGGATGTGCAGATCACCGTTCCCGAAACCATGATGGGCGACATCATCAGCGACCTGAACACCCGGCGCGGGCGCGTGCAGGGCATGGATACACTGGGACACAAGAGCATCGTCACGGCACAGGTTCCCTATGCCGAAATGATGCGCTATGCCAATGACCTGCGTTCGATCACCGGCGCACGCGGCATCTATACCATGAAGTTCAGCCACTACGAACAGGTTCCCGCACACCTGACGCAGAGCATCATTGCGGCGCACAAGGCCGAACAAGCGGCGGCCAGCACCTAAGCCAACGCTCCTCCGCCTTCAACAAAACAGCCCCGGCATCGTCGGGGCTGTTTTTATTGCATCCGCAGCGTCAGGCTTATTCTTCGGAGGGTTGCGTTTCGCGGGGTTGCTCCGGCGGCAGCCCCACATCATCCGGCGGCACGACCCCCGCGATGTCCATCACCCGATCCCCGTTCACCACTTCGTTGTTGAGCAGTTCGTCCGCCAGCGCCGCCAGTTTGTCGCGGTTCGCACGCAGCAATTGCAGCGTTTCTTCATAGGCGCCGTCAATCATGCTCCGCACTTCCCGATCAATGCGGGCAGCCGTTTCCTCGCTGTACGAACGACCCTGCGACAGCGAATAGCCGAGGAACGGCTGACGTTCGTTGTCGCCAAAGTTCAACGGGCCAATCGCATCGCTCATGCCAAACTCGGACGCCATCCGGCGTGCCATATCGGTCACGCGGCGCAAGTCGTTAGAAGCGCCCGTCGTCACCTGCCCGAAAATCGTTTCTTCCGCAGCACGCCCCCCCAGCAGCATCCGCATCCGCACCGTCAGGTAGTCGCGGCTGTAATTGCGGCGGTCATCATCCGGCATGGAAGCCGTCACGCCTAGCGCCTGTCCACGCGGCACAATCGTCACCTTAAACACCGGATCGGAACCGGGCGTGAGCGCCGCCACCAGCGCATGACCGGCCTCATGATAGGCCACCACCTTGCGCTCCTCCTCGTTCGACAGCGGCGGGCTTTCCGTCCCCAGCACAATGCGGTCAAACGCATCGAGGAAATCGCGCATCGTAATCTTGCGGGCATTCCGGCGGGCAGCATTCAGCGCGGCTTCGTTCGCCAGATTCGCCAGATCAGCGCCGGAGAACCCGATCGTCATCTTCGACAGATCACGCAGCTTCACATCCTCATCCAGCGGCTTGCCTTTGGTGTGAATGCCCAGAATGCTCTCGCGTCCGCTGCGGTCTGGCGCACCCACCGTCACCTGTCGGTCAAACCGTCCGGGGCGCAGCAACGCCGGATCAAGCACGTCCGGGCGGTTGGTAGCCGCCATCACGATCACGCTCTCGGTCTGGTCAAAGCCGTCCATCTCGGAAAGCATCTGGTTCAGGGTTTGCTCGCGCTCATCATTCCCGCCGCCCAACCCCGTCCCGCGCTGACGGCCTACCGCGTCAATCTCGTCAATAAAGACGATACTCGGCGCGGCCTCTTTCGCCCGCCGGAACAGATCGCGCACGCGGCTCGCGCCCACGCCGACGAACATCTCCACAAATTCCGAAGCGGAAATGCTGAAGAAGGCGACGCTGGCTTCACCCGCCACCGCCCGCGCCATCAGCGTCTTGCCCGTTCCGGGCGGCCCCACCAGCAGCACCCCACGCGGGATGCGTGCGCCCAGCGCGATATACTTATCCGGCTCTTTCAGAAAGTCCACGATTTCGACCAGTTCAGACTTGGCTGCATCCTGTCCAGCCACATCCGAAAACAACACTTTCGGGCGTTCGACGTTATATTCCCGCGCCTGCGTCTTGCCGAACCCGAACACCCCGCCCATCTGCCCCTGCGAACGCCGCATTGACCATATAAAAAAGCCTAGCAGCAGCACAATCGGGCCAAAATTCAACACGAACAACAGAATCGGTGATGTTTCCGAAAACTGCGAATTCACCGTCACGTTCTGATCTGCCAGCAGCTTAGGCAGCTCATCATCGCTGATGGGCAGCAGAGTGGAACTGAACTCCAGCGCCGACTGCTGCGTTGTGCCCTGTGCCAGCAGCGATGACCCATCCGGCGGATAAGCGACCACTTGCTTAAAGCGTCCGCGCACGACCAATTCCTGAAATGTGACCGACTCGACATTGCCGGCCATGATCTGCTGCCGGAAGAACGAATAAGACACCTGTACGGTGGCATCGCCGCCAAAAGATACCGAGTCCTGCAAGCGCAGCACCGTCCAACCGAGCAGCACGATCCACAAGATCGGCCACACCCAGCGCGGAACGCGAAACTGGGGGCGATTATCCGGCTGTTTGTCCTTGTCATTCTGTGGTTGCACAATCCATCCCTCACTGAGCGTTCGCCTGCAACGCTCAATCACACCGATGTTTCGCCTCACAATACGCTTGAAGCATAAGAACCGCATGAGCGCGGCGTAATATCCCTATCATACACATCCACATTTGCATCGCGTTCGGCGCTGATGTAAGCTACCCCTATATGTTTCAAACGACTGGCTGACGTGTCATGACGACTGCTCACACCGACATCACCATCCCCTCGCGGCATACCGGCACGCAGCCCGCGCTGGAAGCCCCGATTCTCTTGCAGCAGCACTATCAGGGGCGCGTGGATTTAGTGTCCGAACTGGTTGCGCGTTACCCCGGCGTCCCGCTGATGACGACCTGCAAAACACGCGCCTACATCGGGCGGACGGATGGCGGCATCGCTACGCTGCAATCTTCGGATGGCATGGCGGCGATCGTTGTGGAACAAGATGTCGAGTCGCGGTTGCTTCAGTTCTCGTACACCTTCGGCGCGATGCAAACGCTCCACTTCCGCATGGATGCGTTGAGTGCCCTCGACCGGGCGCACTGGTTGGATCATCTGCGCCGCGAAAAAGACGGCGTGGCCTTCCTGTGGGGCGAATACCGCTGGTCGCGGGACTACCTGATCTGCGCCTTCCGGCGGCAGTTCGCCACGTTTTACGCCTTCTCGGTGCATGGTTTCGAGTCCGCCGCCCGCCTGACTCCCGAAGTCAAAAACCAGCTGCTCGACTGGCTGACTGCCGGATGGCAGGCCGACCTGCAAACCATCGAGTGAGTCTGGCTCCGGTTAGCTGTTATCCGCGCACCTCCTCATCATAACCGTTCACCCACAGGACAGGATGCGATGAACCGCCTGCAACATGAAACCAGCCCCTATCTGCGCCAACATGCCGACAACCCCGTAGACTGGTATGCGTGGAGCGATGAAGCCTTCACCCGCGCCCGCACCGAGGACAAGCCCATCTGCTTGAGCATCGGCTACAGTGCCTGTCACTGGTGTCATGTCATGGCGCACGAAAGTTTTGAGCATCAACCCACCGCCCAGATCATGAACGACCTGTACATCTGCATCAAGGTAGACCGCGAAGAACGCCCGGATGTGGACGATCTGTATATGCAGTCGGTCATCGCCCTCACCGGACACGGTGGTTGGCCGATGACCGTGTTCCTGCTGCCGGATGGTCGCCCGTTCTACGGCGGCACCTACTTCCCCCGCGAACCCCGTCAGGGAATGCCCGCCTTCCGGCAAGTGCTGGTCGGCGTGGCAGATGCTTACCGCAACCGCCGCACACAGGTGGAAGAAGCGGCGGGCAACCTGACCGAATCGCTAAACCGCGACATCCTCGGTATCGGCGGCGACTCCTCGGCGCTCAATGCCGACCTGCTGGACAGCGCCCATGAACGCATCGGGCAGAACTTCGACGGACAGCACGGCGGCTTCGGCGGTGCGCCCAAATTCCCGCAACCGATGACGCTGGAATTTCTGCTCCGCGCTCACCACCGCAGCGGCGATCCTGTGCCGCTGGAACAGGTCACATACACCCTGCGCAAAATGGCGCGGGGCGGCATCTATGACCAGTTGGGCGGCGGCTTTCACCGCTACAGCGTGGATGCGGTATGGCTCGTCCCCCACTTCGAGAAAATGCTGTACGACAACGCCCAGTTAGCGCGGCTGTATCTGCACACCTTCCAAATCACAGGCGATCCGTTCTTCAAGCAAATCGCGGTGGAGATTAACGACTACATCCTGCGCGAGATGACCGCGCCGGAAGGCGGCTTCTACAGCACCACCGACGCCGACAGTGAAGGCGAAGAAGGCAAGTTCTTCGTCTGGACGCGGGAAGAAATCGAATCGCTAGTCGGCGACCACGCCGCCGCCGCCATCGAATACTGGGGTGTGAGCCAGCATGGAAACTTTGAAGGTCTCAACATCCTGCATGTGCCGAACGATGAGCAGGTGGCGGCTGACCGCTTGGGAATGAGCGTGACCGACCTCCAGCGCCATCTGGAAGCCGCCCGCGACAAACTGTTCGCAGTACGTGCCCAGCGGGTGCTGCCCGGTCTGGACGACAAGATCATCACCGCATGGAACGGCATGATGCTGGCGACGCTGGCCGAATCTGCCCGCGTGCTGGATCGTCCCGATTACCGCGAGGCCGCCGCCAAAAATGCCGCTTTCCTGCTGGAGTCCCTGACTGCGCCGGATGGTCGCCTGTACCGCACCCATCGCGCCGGACAGAGCAAGCTGAACGCCTATTTAGAGGACTACGCCTGCCTGATTGACGGCTTGCTCGAACTGTATCAGGCCACCTTTGAAGCCCGCTGGTTCACGGAAGCACGCCGCCTTGCCGATCATGTGCTGGCGCATTTCGCCGCGCCGGATGGCGGTTTTTTCGACACCAGCGACGACCACGAAACCCTGATCGCCCGCCCGCGCAACATGCAGGACAACGCCACCCCCTCCGGCAATTCCACGATGGCGCGGGTGCTGTTGCGCTTAGCGGCCTTCACCGGCGATGCGCGTTACGAAAGCGCCGCTCGTGACACGCTGGCGCTGCTGACCGAGGCGTTGCGCCAGTATCCGCAAGCCTTCGGCGAATCGCTCAGTGCGCTCGATATGCTGGTGAGTGGGCAGGACGAGGTGGCGATTGTCGGCGCACCGTCACAGGTGGCGGCGCTGCTGGCAGTGGCGCAAAAGCCGTTCCACCCCAACGTGATCGTGGCCTACGCGCCCGAACCCCGCGACGATACGCCCGTCCCGCTGCTGGAACAGCGCCCCCTGCGCGACGGACAGGCCACCGCCTACGTCTGCCGCCGCTTCGTGTGCGCCCACCCCGTGACGGATGCGGAGGCACTGCGGGAACTGCTGGCACAATAGCCCTCACCCCTCGTTCCCAACCGCTGCGTACAGCTAGGCGAGGGGTGGGGATTCTTTCCCCTTCGCCACTTGGGAGAAGGGGTTGGGGGATGAGGGCATCTGCCGCCGAAACGCTTTTGCGCTACAATAACCACAGAGATTTCGCACCGGGAGGAACGCTGTGGCAAGCGAGCAGGCCAAAGAACTACGTAAGCAGGGCATCGCCGCCGCCAAAGCAGGGCAAAAAGAGCAGGCGCGCAAACTGCTGCAACAGGCGCTGCGGCTGGAACCAAACAACGAAGCCGCGTGGCTGTGGGTCGCCAGCGTCGCCAAAGATGAGCGCGAACGCCTGTTTTGCCTGCACAAGCTCCTCGAAATCAACCCGACTAACGAGATGGGGTTGCAGGCGTTAGGGTCGCTAGGCATCAGCCGCGAACAACTGGCGGCGCGGTTAGCCGTCGTCCCCGCCACCAAAGGCACACAGGAAACGCCGGTTGTCCAGCACACATCCGGCGCACGTCCCCCCGAACCGCAAACACCCCCGCCCGCCGCGCCGCAAGCGCCCGGTGTCCCCATCATGGATACCCGCCGCCTGTCGGAAATTTCGGGCGAACTGGACGCGATCATCCGCGACTATTTGCAACCGACAGAAAACTATGCCGGTGTGCGCTGGGTGAAGAAAAGCAAAGGCCGTGCGGGTGAAAGCGACTCGACTGTCTTAAGCCTGTATCTGGCGGGTGGCGCGGTCGTGGCGCTGCTGCTGCTCATCGGCGTGGTGGCGCTCGTGGTGTGGAACACACCCTCGCTGCGCGGAATCGTGTTCGCACCCACATGGACGATCACCCCCACCCCGCTACCGCCCACCTTAACGCCCACGCCCACACCGGGCGTAACCCCCACGCCGTCGCCCACGCCGGAACTGACGCTCACGCCCAGCCCGACGGTGCCGCCCAGCCTGCCCGATGCCGCCCGTTTCCCGCCGCAATCCACCGCCATCTACCCCAAGCCCTCCGATCGCGGCTTGCAAGATGCCATCGGCCTGCTGGATGCCGGAAACTTGGAGATAGCCCTGCCTACCCTCGAATTTGAAGTTACGCAGGCCGCCCAACGGTTCGATGCCCAACCCTACTACTACGCCGGCCTCGCGCTGGCTGACAGCGGACAACTGGACGCCGCCAAGAACCTGCTCACCGCCGCCGAAAATCGACTGCTAGAAAGCGACAATCCGACTGATCGCGGGCTGATTAACGCGGCGCTGGCCTATGTGGATTTGAAACTTGCCGAGCAAGCCAGCACCGGCAGCAACCTCAGTCAGATCGGGGCGCTGCTGACCAATGTCACCGACCGCAGTACCGCCGCCATCACAGCCGACCCCAAATTGGAACTGCCCTACCTACTGCTGGCAAAACGCTTTGCGATGGAACAGGATTATGATCGGGCGATTGCCGCACTGGACAACGGCCTGAGCGTGCCGGAACTGGCCGCCAACACCCGCATGCTGCTGCAAAAAGGCGACATCTACTTTCAACAGGGGGAATACGAACGCGCTGCCTATCAAGCCTTCCTCGTCCTGTATGTAGACCCGCCCAACGAAAAAGCCCACTTGCTGCAAATCTACACCGCGATGGCACAAAATAAGCCGGGGCTGGCGGTGTTGCAAACGCAGGCCTACCTGTTCTACTATCCCGGCAGCGCGGCGGGTTACAAACTGCTAGGCGATGCGCGTGTGGCGGAAGGCAACACCGATCTGGCGCTGGAAGCCTACTCGCAGGCGCTGGCCGGCGGGGATGATGTGCCAACCCTGCTGGCGCGGTCGGCGCTATACACGCAGCGCAAATTCTTTGAACAGGCTTACACTGACCTGACCCACGCCCTCACCTTGAGCGACGATCCCGCCATTCGCGCCCTGCGGATGCACGCCGCCTATGCTTCTGGCAGCGGCGCGACCGCCCTCAGCGACGCGGAAGCCCTTGCTGGCACGAGCGTCGTGCCGGATTCCGAGTTAAGCCTGTTGCGGGCGCAGGTGTTGATAGACAACGCCGGGCCGTTCACCGCCGTGCCCGGTCAGCTTGAGTCCGCCACGCAAAACGATCTTGAGCAGGCATTGGAACTCCTCACAAACGCCGCCAATGCCCTGCCCGAAAATCAGCATGGGGTGGTGGACGATTACCGGGCGCGGGCGCTGTATGCCCTCGGCAAAGATTATCCGGCGGCGCTGAATGCGGTCAATAGCGCCCTGCAAAATGCCGAAACAGGCGGGCGGCGCTACCTGCGCGGCTTGATCTATGCGGCACAGGATCAGCCCGAACTGGCGGCACGGGAGTTCGATTGGGTCGTCAGCCTCGGTTCGCTGTACTCCTACCCGTTCCTAGCGGAAGCCCGCCAGCGGTTAGAAACCTTGAACGCGGCGGCGAAATCGAATTGAGCAGTCGGGACTATTGTTTTACCACTGGCTGGCGCATAATACCTGCCGGGATAAGTGGATTAGCACTGACGGTTGAGCGATGCTGCGCGTACTCCTTTCACTGATGGCAGGGCTGGCGCTGGGGCTGATTGCCGGATTGTATGTCGGTTGGGTGCAGTTTCCGGTGGAATTTGTGAACAGCCCCGCCAGCAGTCTCGCCGAACGATACAAAGACGATTACATTGTGATGATCGCTGCGGGCTATCTGAAAGATGGCGATCTGGGTGGTGCCGTCGAACGGCTCCGGTTGCTTGGCATCGCCAATATTCCGGCCTACGTGCAGGAAGTCACCGAACGCTACATCAGCAATTCCCGTGATTCAAAAGACATTAGCATTCTGGTGGGATTAGCCGAAGGCTTAGGCCGACTGACACCCATCATGGAACCCTACCGACAGCTTCAACCTGCCGGGAGCGCGCCATGACGCCCTATGACCCCAGTGGCAACCGCGCACCGGGGCGGCGCAGCAAATACCGCCGCGCTCGTCATCCGGTTTCGTGGCCGTCGGTACTCTTGGGGCTGATTCTCGGAATCGGCGGCGGGTTGGTCTGGGCATGGATGATTGACCCGCGTGTGGAATTCAACACCGAACCCTGGCAGCTGCAAACGCAAGATCGCGCCAACTACATTGTGGGCGTGGCGCTCAGTTACAGTTACGATGGCGATTTGAACCGCGCCATCGAACGGTTGCTGGCGCTCCGTTCCAAAGGCGACCCGATACAAGAAGTGGCGGATACGGCTTGCCAGCTGGCGACCACCGGCTATGTGGACAGCAGCAGCGGCTTACGCGCCATCCGCGCCATGATGACCTTCTACCAGCTACAGGGGCGGGCAAGCTGTGCCGACACGCTGATTCCGGCGGTTGACCAGCCCACGCCCATGATCGAGATTGAGGTCGGCACGCCAACGCCGCCTCCGCCCGCCACCAAAACACCCACGCCCGAAAGCGTGATGCGCCCCACCAGCACCCCGCTGCCGGCTCCCCCTCCGACAACCGTCGCCCGCAGCAGTTACACCATCGCGGTCATTCGCACCTACTGCGACAGTGAACTATCGGGGTTGATCGAAGTTCGTGTGCAGGATTCGGGCGGCGACGGCATCCCCGGTCAGCCGATCCGCGTGCGCTGGGATAACGGCGAGAACACCTTCTACTCCGGCCTGAAATCGGAACGCGGGCCAGATTATGCCGACTTCCAGATGGAAGCAGGCAAAAACTACACCGTCGAAATGCCGGGGCAGTCCGACCCGACCCAGACGCTAGAAGCATCGCCCTGCACCACCAACAACGGCGCGGCGGCCATCACCTCATATCAAATAT
>CAIPFY010000043.1 GCA_903864435.1 uncultured Chloroflexota bacterium
GGCGCTGCATTTTGTGGAACCGGAACAGCTTGCGTCCGCAGTTTGCGGGTGGATGGCGGAGCAGGGCTGGATACCGGCGCAGCCTACTGCCTATCCGGTTCCGGCGCTGGCGGCGCGGGTGGAAACGGTGAGAGTGGGCGGACGCGGCCTGACGATTGACGGCGGGCATACTCCGCTGGCGGCGGCGCGGTTGTGGTCGCATCTGGCAGAAAATGGCGCGGCGCGGCTGGTGGTGGGAATGTTGAAGGACAAAGCATCGGCGGCCTATTTGCAGGCGTTCGACCATGCCGGCGTTCAACTGGTGCTGACGCAAGCTCCCGGTCATCGCGGTTTACCGGCTGCTGAACTGGCGGCGCTGGCGGATTTGCAGGCGGCGCAGGTGACGGTGCAACCGGATTTGGTGGCGGCGCTAAACGGCCTAGCAAGTGCGCCCGAATCGGCGCGGGCGGTGGCCGGGTCGCTGCGGATGGCGGCGGCGGCGCGGGAGCATTACGGCCTGCTGCTGCCGGACGCGCTGGAAGAATCGCAGCGCACCCGCGCCCTGTTTGAAGGGGACGCTTATCTTAAACGGTTGCTGCCTTCGTAGGGTATTCGTTTCGCAGCAGCGCGAACACCATCAAATCACACAGCAGGCCGTCGTTCGCCCAATCGTTGTTCCGCAGCACGCCTTCCAGCGTGTATCCGGCGCGGCGGGCGACGGCGGCGCTGCGTTCATTGCGCGAGTCGCAGCGGATTTCCACCCGTTCGGCTTTGAGCGTCTCGAAGGCGAAGCGCGTCAGTCCCATCACCGCCTCGGTCACGTAGCCCTGTCCTTCGAGGCTGGTACGCACCCAGTAGCCGATCTCGAAGCGCGGCACTGACCAGTTGATGCGGTGCAACCCCGTCCCCCCCACGAAACGACCATCGCTCTTGCGCCAGATATTCAGCCGCAAATCCTCGCGCAGCAGGAATTGGGCGGCGCTGCGGCGCAGGGCTTCTTCCACCTGTTCGGGCGTTTGCAGGGTTTTCGCCCACGGGATGAAGGGGCGCAGGTTCTTGTGCGATTCGAGGATGGCGCTGTGGACGATCTGCCCATCACCGGGGCGCGGGGCGCTGATCGTCAGGCGTTCGGTGTCGAATGTGTCGGGGAAGTCGAACAGAATGGGGTTGGCGATACCCGCCATAGCGTGAGCCTTTCGATGTGATCCGGTGATGAGAATTTACAGGCAGTTTACATTTTCGCATAGGGGGATAACAACTTGCAGGCATGATGAGGACATCGAACAGCAAGATGATGGAGTGAACAACATGAAGACCCGCAAGATTGCTCTGGTTCTGATGCTTTTCGTTGTGTTCGCCGCGACAGTCGTTCCCACACTGGCCGCTGACTCCGTGCTGACCCTCACCGAGGACGAGATTAACAGCGCCTATTTCATCACCAACACGCCGCGCCGTATCGTGACCAATGCGGCGGTGGATTTGCAACCGGGGCAGGCCGTCGTCAGCCTGACGGTGACGCTACGGGGGCGCGACCCGCTGGCCGTGAGTGGGACGGTTGTTCCGAGCGTGAACAACGGGCGCATCTATTGGTCGGTGACGACGGCTTCGGTGGATGGCACGACGGTGAGCGATGCCCTGCTGACGCAGATCAACACCGCGATTAGCAGCGCGTGGCGCAACTATGTGCGCGGCAAACTGCCGACAGGCCGCGTGACCGCCATCACCCTCAGCGACACGGATGTGCAGATCAGCTATCAAGAACGGTAGTAAACGGCAAAACACAGCGGGGTGGATCAGACCGATCCACCCCGCTGTGCTGTTGATACAGTTGCCGGATATGAGCCGCGTGTGTGTTAGCAGTCCTGATCGCCTAACGACCAGTTGAAGCTGTAGCCGGGGGCGGCGGCGGTCAGGCTGTCGTCTGCGTTCAGGAACAGGCTGTAGCCCTCGTTGCTATCCACCAGCACCATTTCGGTACGGGGTTCAGCCAGCGCGGAAGTGAGTGTTTCGGCAGATACGCTCACCACATTTTCCCAGCTACCGCCTTCATAACGCAGCGCCACTAGATTGACGGCCTGCAAATCGCTGATTTCGGTGCCATCTTCCAGACTGTACGAGTCGAATATGCAGTACACGATGACCGGCGCGCCGATGTCCCATGCATTTACGCGACCATCGGTGATTAACGGCGTGGCGGCTGCGCTACCCGTCGCGCCGACCCATCCCACGCTGGCGACCAGTGTCAACGCGGTAACGACCAGTAGGGTGATCCATCCTTTACGCATCTTTCAATCTCCTTGTGTAAATTCGATTGCGTTGAAGATAGGATCGCATTCCGGTGTTCAGAAGTGATAGGGTTGTTGAGTAGAATCGGTGTAATCTGGAATGTTATAAAACAAAAGGGCGAACCGGAGTTCGCCCTGTGTGTGCTGACGGGGACGCTTGCTCTAGCCGCCGGGAGGGGGCGGCAGCGTGGGCTGGCTGTTGGTCGTGTCTTCTTCACTCCCACCCGCAGCGGCGGGCAGCGTGGCGATGGGCGCGGCCTGTGCGCTTGCGCCGGTGCTGGTCGTCCCTGCGCCGGTGTTGGCGGCGCCGCTGGTGTTGGAAGCACAGCGGAAGCCAATCCACAACTTCTGGTCATTGGGCGGGGCGCTCTGACGGTGAACCGAGCGCGAGAAGAACGGCACGGAGTCCCACGATCCGCCGCGTACCACCTTTTCGGTTCCGGCGGGCGGCCCCTGCGGGTTCACAACGGCGCTGCTGGAACTGGCCTGCTGGGTGTAATAGGTGGCGCTGTACCAGTCATTCACCCATTCGGCGACGTTTCCAGACATGTCGTACAGGCTGTAAGCGCCTGTCGGATAGCTGCCGACGGCTTTGGGGCCGACTAGCGCGGTATTCTCCTCACGCGGACGGCTGGTGCGTGCCAGTGTGACATCAAAGGTGTCGCCCCAAGGATACAGGCTGTTGGTCGCGCCACGTCCTGCATGTTCCCACTCGGCTTCGCTAGGCAGACGGCGACCAATGGCGGCACAGTAAGCGGATGCGCCGTACCATGTCACGCCGGCCACCGGATAGTTGAGGATGGCATTGTTGACGCGGTAATTGGCGCTGTCGAAAATGACGTTGCTGTTGGGTTCTTCGGCGCGGGTGGCGATGCACAACTGCCCCTGACAGCCGGTACGGTGGCTGTTCGGCCCCATCGAATTCAGGAAGGCCATGTACTGATCGTAGCTGACCTCCTTATCTTCCATGAAGAAGGGGTCAATGGTGACGTTGTGCGGCGGTGCCGAGTCTTCGCCATACGAGAGCTGGCAGTTGCCCTGATACACATTTACGCATTCGTCCACCGCCTGCGCCACTTCTTGCGGCGTGGTGCCGATGATGAATGTGCCGCCGTCCACCTGACGTAAGGGGGTGGTTTTGCCGACGAGCAACGCCGGAATATTGGCGGATGCCGCGCTGCCGCTGTTGTTGGCGGCGGTTTGCTGATCGGCGGGCGGTTGCGTGGGCGCGACGGCCTGCGTCGCGGTGGCGCTAGGAACCACCAGAATTAAGGCAGGGTCAGTGGTGGGGGTGGCGGTGGGCGCTTGAATTTCCACCTGCACGACCGTTGGCGTGGCTGAGGGCAGCAGCACCTCGGTAGGCGGCGGGGTGGGCGTGACCGGTAGGGGGGTATTGGTGATGACGATGGGCGTTTGGGTGGGGCGGTTGGCGGCGAAGATGCCATCCAACGCGCTGCCCGCGCCCGCGATGAGCAGCGCCAGCCCGACGACTGCCGCGCAGCCGAAGCCGATTACGAACCCGATCACCGTCCATTGCCATGCGCCGCCGCCGCGTTTTCCACGCAGCGAACCGTAGCTTTGTCGCGTCATAGTCATTCACCTTCCGTAGCCGATCATTCGTGTTTGGGTGCTGGTTTTTGTCACCCTTGACGGTCATTCTACAAACGATCTGCCAATAATCATATCCTGTCGGGGCGTGATCTCCAACGGCTGATTCTATGCGCAGGGGAAACGGTGGGAGAAGCGCGGCGGGCGCGGCTCACGTCCGGTTGAGCCACGACCCCTGCGCCTGTATGCCTGCGGCCATCCCCCGCCACAGATCAAATTCACGCCCGTCCAGCGTCTCGTCGGTTTCGACCAGCGCACTGACGATATAGTTGAGGTGACAGGCGGCGGTGCGGGACAGTTCCGCATCGGTAAGCGCCTGCCCCGCCTCGTAAGGCGCGAGGTTCAGGCCGATGCGCATCATCGAGTTCTGGGAAGCCATCGAGAGCATCCGGTAGTAGCCGATGGAACCGGGGACGGTTTGCAGCACCGTTGGATGGGCGAACACCACGACGGGCTTGATGCCGCGATGGATGACCTTGTTCCATGCGTCCTCGCTGATGTCGAGATTGTTCCAGTCCAGACTTTCGCCACGCACGCGGTAGATGTGGTCAGCGGTTTCGAGCAGCTTCCACTCGTGGAGTTTGCGGTGGAAGAAGGCGCTTTTGGCGAGTTGGTCGAGCGCCCATTGTTCGCTGCGGGTGCTGCCGGAGTCTGAAGTCATGGTCGGTTCGCTCCTGATGTCTGAATGTATTTATTCTATAACGCTATCCGATTTGGATTGCAGTAAGTTATTCAACCTGAGTTCTGAAAGGGGTGTTTTCGTTCATGTTGCCCGCCCATAGCGCCGCAGGAGGGTGCGGGTTTCGTTCAGCGGGAGCGCGTGCAACGTGTTCTCGTCGCGGCCTGTTAGCGTGGTGGCGGCGACCAGCGCGTTCAGGATGGCTTCTTCCACGCTCTCAACGGCGGCGGTGAACAGGGCGGTCATGGTTGCGCCGTCCTCGCTGAAGCGTTCGACGGGTTCGGTGGCGGCGGCGGGCGTGTGTGACCAGCGGGCGGATGTGCTGAAGGCGATGGCAAAATCCCCGCTGCCATCGGCGCAAGCGGTGCCCGTTCGCGCCAGCCCGAAGGCCGAACGCATCGCCAGTCGCCCCAACTGGCGCGAGTCTAACGGCGCGTCGGTGGCGAGAATCATCATGATAGACCCCGGCCCCGTCTGCGGCAGATAGTCGTGCTGCAAATGGCGGCCTACTGGCACGCCGACCATCAGCAACTCGTCGCGTTGCCCGAAGTTGGTCTGCACCAGCGCCCCGACCGTGAAGCGACCCTCCAGCACGCGGCGCGAAGCCGTGCCGATGCCCCCTTTGAACTGGAAGCAGGCCGTCCCTGTGCCTGCGCCCACGCAGCCCTCGACCACCGCGCCACCGGAGGCCGACTCGATGGCCTGCCAGACGTGTTCCTCATGGATATGCCGCCCCTGAATGTCGTTCAGGAAGCCGTCGTTGCACTCGCCCACCACCGGATTGACCGTGCCGGTGTGGATGCCGATGTCGGGATTCTCGCGCAGCATGTAGGCGGTGAGCGCATCGGCGGCGCGTCCGACGTTGAGCGTGTTGGTGAGGACGATGGGCGTTTCGATCACGCCGCGCTCGCGCACTTGCTCGAAACCGCAGGCTTTGCCGTAGCCGTTGAAGGTGCGCGTGGCCGCCGCCACTTTATCGCGGAACAGGTTGCCCCCGTGTGGCAGGATGGCGGTCACGCCGGTGCGGATGGGGCCAGCGCCGGGGACGAGGCGGCCTTCGCCCTCGATGCGCGTGACATGACCGACTCGCACGCCGGGGACATCGGTGATTGCGTTCAGTGCGCCAGCGGGTAGCGAACCGGGGATGAGGCCGAGATCACGAAAACGGATGCTCATGCGGGTGAACCTTTCCAGGGCGCTGCCCTTCATCATGCCCGCCAATGATGCCACCCTCAAGCAGCGGAGTCCATTGTGGCAAGCCTATTTTATTTCATGGATTTGCTAAGATTTGACGTTCCGTGTGAACACGGTAGAATCGGCGGACTGAACAAGGAAATGTGCCTTCACATTGTCATTTCTATACAGTGGCGTACTCCGTGTTAGCACACTAGAATGAGCTACGTTCGGAAACAACCGCCGAACGCCTGTTAGGGATATGGGTCATTATGACGGACTCCACGCACGATAATTTATCGGCGGCATCGCTTTCTGTGCCGACGCTGGCAGGAATGCCGGTGGCTGCGCTGCGTCACTGGGGGCTGGTGGCACTCACCTGTGCGGTACTGGTGTTGATTGTCGTGCTGATGACCACCTATCAGACTGCGACTGCCGAGACACCTGCGATGGCGCAATCCACGCTGGGGCCACTCAGCGAGTGGCTGGCGGCGCGTTCCGCCGAGGACAACCAACCGGCATTGTTGGGGCAGTTGGCGCGTCAACAGGCGTTGGCCGCTGGTCTTGACCGCCTCGATCCGGTGACTGTGAGCGACGCCCTGCGAAAAGGGCTGGTCGCTTATCTAGGCGTGGCGCTGGTGATCGGCATTGCGGGGTTGGTGGCGCAAAGCCGGGAAGTGACATGGACGCGGCGGGTGCTGCTAGTGGTGCTGCTGGCGCTGGATGCGCTGGTGTTCATCATCCCGCCGCTGGACAATGACAGCGCCCAGTTGATGCTATTTGTGGCGATTGCCTTGCTGCTGCTGGTGCTGCTGTTTGCCCCCGGCAAGGTGAGTACGTTTATGGGCGCGGTGGTCGTGTTCTCCTCGCTGATGCTGGCGTGGGAAGCGGCGAAAGCGGTGGGCGGTGCGGTGGATTACAAGGTGACAGCGCCCCAACCGGGCTGGAACTACACCACCTATGCCACGCTGGACGAAATGCTGACGAATGTGCAAAGCGGCGCGGTCAAGGTCGCTATCGTGGATGAGAACGATGTCGAGAACTTGATAGCGCCTTACCCCGAAGAAGGCGCGGACGCGGCGGCCACGCAGTACCCCGATTTGCGGATGTTGAGCGATCTGGATACCGATGCGAACGGGCTGCTCGGCTTGCCGGTCATCCCGCCGTTCCCCGGACGGTTGGTGGCGGTGGTTCCGGCGGCGGACGCGGAGACCTACACGGGCATCGGGCAACTGCTCGGTCAGCCAGTGGGGACGTATACCGGCGCGTTCAGTCTTGAGAAGTTCCTGAACCTGCCGCGCAGTCTGGTGCTGCTCGATCTCAAAATTACCAACGATTTGAACCTGCCGCATCTACAGAGCATTGCCAACGCGCTGTGGCAACCGGCTCGTCGTAATGGCGATTTGCTGCTGGGGCGCATTCTGGCGGACTCCGGTTGGTTCACATGGACGGAAGCCGCGATTGGTTTTACCAGCGGCGCGCTGCTCGGTTTTCTGCTAGGCGTGCTGTTCGCGCATTCCGGCCTGCTGGAACGCGGGCTGCTGCCGTTCGTGGTGGCTTCGCAAACCGTGCCGATCCTCGCGGTGGCGCCGATGGTGGTGATCTGGTTAGGCGCGGGGCCGGCTTCGGTGGCGGTCATTTCGGCCTACCTGACGTTCTTCCCGGTGACGATCAACACGCTGCGCGGCTTGACTTCGCCGCATCCCACCGCGATTGAACTGATGCAGTCCTACGCGGCGACCCGCTGGACAATCCTGTGGAAGCTGCGTTTTCCGGCGTCGCTGCCGTATATTTTCACGGCGCTAAAAGTGTCCGCCACCGCCAGCGTGGTCGGCGCGATCATCGGTGAGCTGCCGTCGGGTGTGCGCGGCGGGCTGGGCGGCGCGATTTTGAACTTCAACTCCTACTACGTGTCCGACCCGACGAAATTGTGGGCGGCCATTTTGATCGCCGCGTTGGTCGGCATCGCGTTCTTCGTGCTGGTCAGCGTGGTGGAACGCCTTGTACTGGGCAGACGGGTTCAGGCCGAGTAGTGATTAAGGGAAAAATGTAATGGTAGAAGCAGTCGGTACGCCGGTCATCTCGGCTCGTAATGTAAATAAGATTTTTAATTCGGGCAGTTCCGAGCAGGTGGTGGCGCTGGAAAACGTCAACCTGAACGTGCAACCGGGCGAGTTCATCTCGCTCATCGGCCCTTCAGGGTGCGGCAAGTCCACGCTGCTGCGCTTGATCGCGGATTTGATCGAACCGACCAGTGGCGATTTGAAGGTGAACGAAAAGCCGCCGCACCGCGCCCGCCTTGACCGCGATTACGGCATGGTGTTTCAGGCGGCCACGCTCTACGACTGGCGCACGGTGAGCAAGAACGTGCAACTGCCGCTGGAGATCATGAAGTATCCGGCGGCGCAGCGCAAAGCCCGCGCACAGGAAATGCTGGAACTGGAGGAACTGGGCAAGTTCGGCAACCATTATCCTTGGCAACTGTCGGGCGGGATGCAGCAGCGCGTGGCGATTGCCCGTGCGCTGTCGTTCGAGCCGTCGCTGCTGCTGATGGATGAGCCGTTCGGCGCGTTGGACGAGTTCAC
>CAIPFY010000044.1 GCA_903864435.1 uncultured Chloroflexota bacterium
AGCGCATCTGCACCTGCACGAACAGCGGTTGGCTCACCATGCCGAATACCACGAACAGCACCAGCGCAATCGGCAGCGTGGGCAGCACCACCAGCGTCAATTGCCAGTTGGTCGCCACCAGAATAGTCAGTGTCACCGTCAGCAGAATAAACGCCTGTGCCGCCAGTACCAGCCCTTGCGCGATGAACAAGCGCACCTTTTCCACATCATCGGTGGCGCGAATCATCAATTGCCCGGTCTGATTCTGATCGTGATAGGTGAAAGATAGCCGCTGCACTTTGGCGAAAATCTCGTTACGGAAATCGAACGCAATACCCTGCGACACCCGTTCAGACACATACGCCTGCACAAACGAGAACACCCCGCGCATAATCGCAAACACCACAATGAACACCGCCGCATTGATGAGCAGCGACTCCGCACCGGTTTGGTCGGCTTGCAGTTGTTCAATCGTTGTTCCTAACCGCTGCGCCACCGTCGGCTGAAAAGCCGCTGGCACCTGCGTCAGGATCATATTGGCGGTTGTTCCCGAAGTAACCGCATTAATCATATTCTGGATCAATTGCGGCACCGCCAGCTGCGCTATACTGGCAACAATCAGCGCACCATACGTAATCAGCGTATCGCGGCGATGCTTGCCCAGATACCGTATAGCCCGCCCTAAGCTCCCCGTCATCGGTGGCCGTTTGCCACCCGACTTACTCCACTGACCAGATGCTTGAGTTTGCACAGTGAATCCCCTCCCCAATAACTCCACAGTAGATACGAACCGAAAAAAACGATAAGACACACGCAGATCGAACAAGCGAACGAGCGATCATACTGGCGGGCCAATATTCCCCGTCGGGGCTTTCAACATGGCGCGTTCCAGTGCTTCTACAATCATGCGCTGTTCCTCCAGCGGCAAAGACTCCAGCAGGCCAGTGACCGCTTGCAGGCGAATTGTCCTCATTTCGCCAATCTTGCACCGCGCTTCTTCGCTTAAGTACAACCGGGACAACCGCGCATCTTCAGGATCAGGATGCCGGTCTACCAACCCCAGCGTGGTCATCTCTTTAACCGCAGTCGAGACCGCCGCCGGGGTAATCCCCATCGTTTCAGCCAATTCCTTCTGCACCATTCCCGGCTTGTTGTGCAGCAGGTGCATGGCGCGAATCTGGTTGTCGTTCAAATGACGATAGGCGGGCAACGGCGCACGTTTTTGCTGATCGGCAACCCGTTTGAAAGACTCTTCCAGCACACGCCAAAACCGATCCGCGAGTTCATCTGTCTCGGTACGCATTCGACGACCCTTACGCTCAAGTTATTGAATTGGCACAAATAAGGATAGGCGGGGAAATTAGTTAATTAATTTAACTAACTGTGATACTAGAGCCATTTCCATGCCCTGTCAAGCGAACTATGGCTTTCCTACCCGAAAGAGTAGGATTTATTCATCAACGACCAATCTAAAACACCGCTTTGTTCAATCGGCTGCAAAATGCTATCATGTCGGCTGTTCCATTCCATATCTCCGGCTATCGGGAGCTAACATGTCCACCGAGCAACAGACCACCATCCTCTGCATTTCCAGCTACTTCAAAGGTGAAGCCTTCCTGCGCCAGTGCAAACGCGAAGGCTGCCGCGTGCTGCTGCTAACCGAGGAAAAGATCGCCGGTGAAAATTGGCCGCGTGAAAGCATTGATGAAGTCTTTCTCATGCCCGATCTTTCGCGCACGCAGGACGTGATTAATGCCGTCAGCTACCTCTGCCGATCACAAATCATTGACCGTATCATCGCCCTCGACGAGTACGATGTCGAGAACGTCGCCACCCTGCGCGAACACCTGCGCCTGCCGGGGATGGGGCAAACCCCGACGCGCTTTTTCCGCGACAAGCTCGCCATGCGCATGAAAACCAGCGAAGGCGGCATCCCGGTTCCCCCGTTCACATCCGTGTTCAACTACGACCGCCTGCGCGAGTATATGGAGCGCGTCTCCGCCCCCTGGATGCTCAAACCCCGCACCGAAGCCGGCGCAATGGGCATCAAGAAAATCAACAACTCCGAGGAACTCTGGCGCTGGTTCGACCAGTTGGGCGATCAGCAGTCCGGCTTCCTGCTGGAGCAATATATCCCCGGCGAAGTGTTCCATGTGGACTCGATCATCTGGGATGGTCAAATACTGTTCGCCAGTGTGCAGCAGTACGGCAAACCGCCGATGGATGTCGCGCATGGCGGCGGCATCTTCACCACCCGCACCCTCGCAGCAGACTCCGCCGAAGCCACCGCGCTCAAAACGCTCAACGCGCAGGTCGTCGGCACGTTGGGGTTACAGCGCGGCGTCACCCACGCCGAGTACATCCAGAGCCGCGCCGATGGGCAGTTCTTCTTCCTCGAAATCGCAGCACGGGTAGGCGGCGCACACATTTCTGACCTGATTGAAGCCTCAACCGGCATCAATCTCTGGGCAGAATGGGCGCGTATCGAAATCGCCACCTTACAGGGTCAGCCGTATCAACTGCCCCCCATCTCCCACAAACACGGCGGCCTGCTCGTCTCGCTGGCGAAACAGGAACACCCGGACACCTCCGCCTACACCGATCCCGAAATTGTCTGGCGCTTGGACAAGAAAAACCATGTGGGGCTGATCGTCGTTTCCGATCAGCCGTCCCGCGTCGGTGAACTGCTGAACAGCTATGTAGACCGCTTCAGCAACGACTTCATGGCGGTCGCGCCGCCGAAGGACAAACCGACTCACTAGCCAACCGGGCAGGCAGCGCCTTTTTATACTGTTTGAGAAACGATTCCAGTGGTATAAGAGGCGCTGCCAATCTCCTATCCATCTTGAGTATTGTCGGTGTCTATGGGCTTGTTCATTCCAAATTTTCCATTCACCAATCACGATGAAGCGACTATCCTACCCACCGTGCAGCGCGTGGGCGCACTACCTGACTATCGCGGGCGCGGCGTGGTCATGGCCTTTATTGACTCCGGTTTCTACCCGCATCCCGATCTTCAAAATCGCATCCTGCTCCATGCCGATGCCTCCACCAACCACATCACCGAGCAAACCCATGACTTCGAGGTGAACGATCTGAGTTGGCATGGGCAGATGACCAGCGTCATCGCCTGCGGGGACGGTCAATCCTCGAACGGCCTCCACCGGGGAATTGCCAGCGAAGCCAATCTGGTGCTGGTCAAAGTCAGCACCCCCAAAGGACTCATCAAAGAGACGGACATCCTGCGCGGCCTGCGCTGGGTTGCGGATACCCATCACCGCCTCAAGATTCGCATCGTCAACGTGTCCGTCGGGGGCGATGAGATCAGCCACGACCCCAACCACCCGCTTCACCGCGTCATCCGCAAGCTGACACGCGAAGGCGTGACCGTGATCGCGGCGGCAGGCAACCGCAGCGTTCGCCACCTGCTTCCGCCAGCCAGCGCCGCCGATGCCATCACAGTGGGCGGCATAGACGACCACAACACACTAGAACGCGAACGCTGGTCGCTTTACCATCACAACTACGGCAACAGCTACGACGGCAGCACCAAGCCGGACATCCTCGCGCCGGCCATGTGGATCGCTTCGCCCATCCTGCCCGGATCGAGTGTTGCGCGGGAAGCGCACTGGCTGGGGCAGTTGCTAGGGCAGCAAGATCGCAACCGCGTATCCACCCTTCTCCAACAGGGCTACTCGGATTTAGGTCTGACACACGATTCCACCCACGCCCCCACCGATCACACGCTGCACATGCTTCAGCAGCGCATCCATACCCACAAAATCATCGGCCCGCACCATCAGCATGTGGACGGCACGTCGGTGGCCGCCCCGATCGTGTCCGCAGTCGCCGCGCAAATGCTGGAAGCGAACCCGCGTTTGACGACCCGCCAGATTCGCGCTATTCTGACCGCCACAGCCCAACCACTGCCCGGTCATGCTTCCGAACAGCAAGGCGCGGGTATACTCAATGCGGCAGGCGCAGTCCGCGCTGCCTTACAACAGATGGACAACTAAACAGACATGAATCGAGAACATCACCGCTGGCACAGTCCTGCACTCAATCGCCCGATGGAAATGCTGGTATTCGGTCATGCGGGCGCGCGCGTCCTCATCTTCCCCACCTCCAAAGGCAAGTTCTACGAGTGGGAAGATCGCGGCATGATGAACACATTAGGGGAATCCATCAACAACGGTTGGTTGCAAGTGTTCTGCGTGGACAGCGTGGACGCGGAAAGCTGGTACAACTACAGCCAGCACCCCGGCGCACGCGCCTATCGCCACGACCAGTATGATAGCTACCTCTATCATGAAGTTTTGCCCCTCACCCAGAGCAAAAACAGCAACCCCTTCCTCATAACCGTCGGCGCGAGTTTTGGCGCATTTCATGCCATGTCGTTCGGTCTGCGCCACCCCGACAAAGTAGACCGCATCATTGCCCTCAGTGGCCTATACGACATCCGCAGATTTACGGATGGCTACTCGGACGACAACGTTTACCGCAACAACCCGATGCAGTTCATCGCCAACGAGCATGAACCGGGGCGATTGGCGCAATTACGCCACGTTGACATCATCATGGCGACCGGACGCGATGACCGTCTGATGCAAAGCGCCCGCGACTTCTCCGGTTTGCTGTGGAGCAAAGGCATCGGCAACGCCCTGCGCGAATGGGATGGTTGGTCGCACGACTGGCAGTACTGGCAACAAATGCTGCTCATGTATATCAACGGACACGATTAATACACAAGTCCTTTCTATCGGCCTAATGTGTTACAGGAGTAGATCATGGCGTCATCGAAATCAACAGAACCGCTGCGGGTGGGTTTATTCGTAGGGCGCGAATGGTCATGGCCGCCTGCGTTTATAGAAGAAGTCAACCGCCGCGACGAAGGTGTGGTGGCAGAATACGTCAAAATTGGGGGTTCGATGATGAACGAACCCTGTCCCTACCGCGTGATCGTAGATCGCATCTCCCACGAAGTCCCCTATTACCGTTCCTACCTGAAGAACGCGGCTCTGCAAGGCGTGAAGGTCATCAACGACCCCTTCATGTGGACGGCGGACGACAAGTATTTTGGCGCATCCGTTGCGGATCGCTTGGGCGTGATCTCCCCTAAAACGGTTGCGCTGCCCAACAAGGAATATGTGCCGGGGATCGTCCACAACGAAAGCCTGCGCAACCTCGTCTACCCGATGGACTGGAACAAAATCGTAGACATGGTAGGCGGAACGCCTTGCGTCCTCAAGGATGCGCACGGCGGCGGCTGGAAAGAAGTCTACGTGGTGCATTCCGTGTCGGAACTCATCTGGCGTTACAACCAGAGTGGCCTGCTCACCATGATCTTGCAAGAGTACATCCAGTGGGATAACTACGCTCGCTGCATGTGCTTGGGGCAGGACGAAATCTACGTCATGAAATATGACCCCACCCAGCGCAAATACCACGACGAGCACGACTTCTCGCCCGAACTGTACGAGCGCATTGTGCGTGACTCGCGAGCGCTGGTGCAAGCCTTCGGCTACGACATGAACACCGTTGAATTTGCCATCAAGGGCGACATCCCCTACGCGATTGACTTCATGAACCCCGCCCCGGATATGGATGTCAACTCGCTAGGGCGCAAGCACTTCGACTGGATGGTGACGCACATGGCTGATCTGTGCATCCGTCTCGCCAAATCCAAAGAAGAAACCCGTTCGCGCTATCATTGGGGCAAAACCAGCAAGCCCGCCAGCAAGAAGGCTAAATAACCCATGCCACAACAGGCGATTGACCGCTACCACGACATGCTGGACGATCAGATCGCTGCGGATGCCAGCGCAGACCTCTATGCACGCTTGCGTCCCCTCGGCTTGTATTTCGGGGATAGGCCGTTATGCACGGTCATTCGTCCCCACTTCTATCTGATGGATCAGTGGAACTACTTCAAGGCCGAAACCGAAATCCTGTTGACGGCTTTCGCACGCCTCCATGCCGCCTGTTTAGCCGATACCGATCTGCGTATGCAGCTCGATCTCGAAGCCTACGAGGAGCATCTATTCGGCGTGGACATTGGCAACGCCGTCCCTTGGACAACCTCCCGGTTGGACTCGTTCTTCGTCACCGAGGAACGCAAACTGTTCTTCGTCGAATACAACGCTGAAACCCCTGCCGGTATGGGTTACGAAGATGTTCTCTCCGAATTATTCATGACTCTGGAACCCATGAAGCAGTTCATGAAGTATTACGCCGTTCAAAGTATGCCCATGCAGAACAAACTGCTGGCGGTACTGATGCGCGGCTACCGCGATTGGGGCGGCATCGGAATGCCCAACATCGCCATCGTGGACTGGGGACACGTTCCCACGCTCAATGAACACCACATCATCCGCCACCACTTCAAGCAGCACGGCATGAATGTCATCCTTGCCGACCCCCGTCACCTCGAATATCGCAACGGTCATCTCTACAAAGATGATTTTCGTATTGATGTGATCTATAAGCGCGTGCTGTGCAGTGAACTGGTACACCAGATGGGGCAAGAAAACGCCATCGTGCGGGCTGTGCGCGATAAAAAGGTCTACATGACCAACTCGTTCAGCGCAAAATTACTCGCCAAAAAAGCCAGCCTCGCGCTATTGAGCGACGAACGCAACGCGCACCTATTCGACAGCACCCAGCTTGCCGCCATCCAAGCGCACATCCCCTGGACGCGGCGGGTGAGCGAACGCAAAACGATGTATCGTGGGCAAGAAGTTGATCTCGTCCCGTTCATCGCCGCCAACCGCGACCGCTTCGTACTCAAGCCAAACGACGAATACGGTGGTAAAGGGGTGGTCATCGGTTGGGAAGCCAGCGCCGAGGACTGGAACGAAACCCTTCAGCAGGCGCTGAACGCATCCTATGTGGCGCAGGAACGGGTGGATGTGATCTACCGTGATTTCCCGGCCTATATCGAAGGCAAACTCGACATCAGCCCGCGCTTTGTGGACGCCAACCCCTATGTGTTCGACGGTCACACCGTTCACGGTTGCCTCACACGCCTCTCCTCCGTCGCGCTGCTCAATGTGACGGCGGGCGGCGGCTCTGTCGTGCCGACGCTGCTCTTGCAGCCCCGCGCCTAACTCACGAGGGCGTCCAGCGCGCAAATCGCTGCGCCAATCAGTGCCGAATACTTCGGTTGCGGGATGCTGTCCAAACCCAGCATCCCGCACAGCATACGGCTCAACGGATTCGGCGCACTCAGCAGCCCGCCGAAGAAAGCCATCGGCAGCTTTTCCATATCCAGTTGATGCTGAACAGCCCGCACCGCCAGCAGCAGTTCATTCGCAGCCCGCCACACGATTTCCAGCGCCACCGCATCGCCCTGTTCCGCCACCATGAGTACAGTGCGGGCTAATGCCGCCACATCTTTTGTGCGCACATGGTCGCCCTGATAAATCCAGGGGACGACATCCAGCACGCTTTTCACGCCAATCTCCGCCAGAATCGCCTGTGTCAGCAGCGTTTTGCGTCCACGCCCATCATCCCCGCGCATGGCAGCACGCAGCCCTTCCATCCCCACCCAGAACCCGCTGCCTTCATCCCCTAGCAAATACCCTAGCGCACCCACCAGCTTGAATTCACCCGCCTGCCCGATTCCACAGGCGAGGCTACCCGTGCCGGACAACACCAGTAAGCCGCGCCGCGCTCCGTGCGCCCCCACCAGCGCAATCTCATGATCGCCCGCTGGCGTTGCAATCTTCGCTTCCGGCAGCACATCCGAAACCACCTCACGCAGCCACGCCTCGGCGTAAATCGCCTCCGCGCCCGCCACGCCGATTCCCGCCGACAACACATCAACAGCGCCGCAACCAGCTGCCGTCAGCGCGTCCCGCATGACCGCTTGAATGGTCTGCTTCGCGTGATTTCGCCCCACCACATTCGGGTTGACCGTTGAACCGGTCGCTTGCCCGATAATCGTCAAATCATCTGAAACGACCGCAGCCCGCACCGTGCTGCCGCCGCCATCAATCCCCATGACATAAACCATGTCGTATTACCTGCCCTGAGAGTCGTTGGTAAATCGGTAGGCCAGCAAAATCGGGATGAACGTCGTCGCCATCACAAACAGCGCCGCCACATTCGTCACAGGCCGGTCACGCGGGCGGGTGAGTTGGCTGAAAATCCAGATCGGAAGCGTCTCCTGCTGTCCCGCCGTGAAGGTCGTCACGATCACTTCATCGAAGGACAGCGCGAACGCCAGCATCCCACCCGCCAACAACGCGGTCGCAATGTTCGGCAAAATGATGTACCGGAACGTCTCAAATGAGGTCGCACCCAGATCCATCGAAGCCTCAATCTGCGAGTATCCGGTTCGCCGCAGTCGCGCAATCACATTGTTGTACACGGTCACGATGCAAAAAGTCGCATGACCGATCACAATCGTCCAGAAGCTGAACGATAGCCCCGTCAGGCTCATGCCTGAACGCAGCGCGATACCCGTCACGATACCCGGTAGCGCAATCGGTAGAATCACCAGCAGCGTAATGGATTCCTTGCCAAAAAAACTGCTCCGGTACAAGGCCAGCGACAACAGCGTCCCCAGCACCAGCGCCACCGCCGTCGCCACCAGTGCAACCAGCACGGATAGCCCGAACGCATTCCAGAAATCCGTCCGGTTGAACAGTTCGCTAACCCAGCGAGTCGTCAGGCCGGGGGGCGGAAACTGGAACGATGACTCCTCGGTTGTGAACGCATACAAAATGATAATCAAGATCGGGAAGTGTAAAAACAGTAGCGCGAATCCCGCCGAGGCTTTCAGCCCCAACGATGCACGCTGCCCTTCCATCACAGGCGACACAGAGAGGGCGGGACTAGAGCGCATCGAAAGCCCCCAATCGCTTAGCAACCACCAGATACACGCCCATAATCACCATCGGCACCACCGTGAACGCCGCCGCCAGTGGAATATTGCCCGCCGTCCCTTGCTGCGCGAACACCGCCCGCCCGATGAAAAAGCTCGAATTGCCGATCACACTGGGGATGATGTAATCGCCCAGCGTGAGCGAAAACGTGAAGATTGAACCCGCGATGATACCCGGAACAGTCAGCGGCAGAATCACCCGCCAGAAGGTGTAATTAGGCCGTCCGCCCAGATCGCTAGAGGCTTCAATCAGCGACTTAGGAACACGTTCCAGCGCCGCATTAATCGGCAAAATCATGTACGGCAACCAGATGTATACGAACACCAGAAACATGCCGATGAACGAAAACGACAGTGACGAACCGCCGATCAACGGGATCGCCAGAATAGCGTCCAGCACAGGCTTCAAGCCCAACACATTGAAAAACCATGTGATGATGCCTTCCTGCGCCAGAATGATCTTCCACGTATACACGCGCACCAGATAGCTCGACCACAGCGGAATCAGCACCGCCAGATACAAAATCCCCCGCACGCGGTATGACGCATAACGCGCCATGAAATAGGCCAGCGGGAACGCCAGCACCGCACAGGCCACGCTCACCACAGCCGCCATAATCACGGTGCGGTACACCACATCCATATTGGCTGCGGTGAACAACTGCTGATACGTTTCCAACCCGAACTGGCGCACAATCCGGCCTGTAAACCCGTCCAGTTTGAAAAAACTCTGGATGAGCAGAGACACCAGTGCGCCCAGATAAAACACCGCTAACCACAACAGCGGCAGCGCCAGCAGCAGCACCAGCGACAGATTAGGCCGCTGATACAGGTAGATCGCAACGCGCCGCCACCACGAAGGACGTGACGAAGCATCCCCGGTCATACAGTCTGCCCCTGTAACACGCGAATACTGGTCGTATCCCATGTCAACTTCACCCGATTCCCGCGTGAGGCGTGAACATCTATCGAAGACGTTTCGAGGTTCTGTTGAACCACCGTCAAATCCCCGCCGCCTTCCAGTTCGACCAGATAGCGCGTGTGCATCCCCAGATAAATCACATCGCGCACGCTGCCCATCACGGCTTTCCAGCCCGGTTCCACCGCTGCGTCCAGCGCCACCATGTGAATCTTCTCCGGGCGAATCGAAACCGCCTGATCCGATCCGTTGATTCGCTGCGCCAGCGCCCCGCTGATGAGATTAGTCGTCCCCACGAAACCCGCCACAAAGCCGGTGGTGGGGCGTTCATAAATCTCTGCCGGAACGCCAATCTGCTCGATTCGCCCCCGGTTGAACACCGCCAAACGGTCGCTCATCGTCAGGGCTTCTTCCTGATCGTGGGTGACAAAAACGAAGGTGATGCCCACCTGCTGCTGAATCGCTTTCAGTTCAATCTGCATCTGCTGACGCAGCTTCAAATCCAGCGCCCCCAGCGGCTCATCCAGCAGCAGCACACGCGGACGGTTCACCAGCGCCCGCGCCAGTGCCACCCGCTGCCGCTGCCCCCCCGAAAGCTGTGCCGGTTTGCGGCTCTCATACCCCGGTAAGCGCACTAAATCCAGCACCTCGGACACACGCCGCTGACGCTCCGCTTTCGGCACTTTCTGAATCATCAAGCCATACGCCACATTGTCGCCCACGCTCATGTGCGGGAACAGCGCGTAATCCTGAAAAACCGTGTTGACATCGCGCTCATACGGCGGCACGCTCACCAACCGCTGTCCGACTGTCACAAAACCAATGCGCCTCGGCGCCCATTTCACCATCTCAACGCCATGCAGTTCAATGCTGCCAGAGGTGGCGTGTTCAAACCCGGCGATCAGCCGCAAACAAGTGGTCTTGCCCGACCCCGAAGGGCCGAGCAAGGAGAAAAATTCACCATCATAGATTTCAAGATCGAGATGATCTACCGCTTTAACATCGCCAAAATGCCGGCACACATCGGTCATTTTGACCGCGATGGAACGACCAGAATGGGCTGCCATAATTATGCGTTCTTGACCATAACATGCTTGGTGATCTTGTAGTCCGAAACCGCCTCGGCAGACAAATCCTTGCCGATGCCGGACTGTTTGAAGCCGCCATGCGGTGTTTCCGAAGTCAGCGGAATGTGGTCATTAATCCACACCGTGCCGAACTCCAGTTGAGAAGAAACGCGCATCGCACGTCCAATATCCCGCGTCCATACCGATGCCGCCAAACCATAGTTCACATCGTTGCCCAGCCGAATCGCATCCGCCTCATCTTTGAACGTGCTGATCGTCAGCACCGGGCCAAAGACTTCACTCTGGATGATTTCCGCCTTCTGATCGGCATCCGCAATCACTGTCGGCTCGAAGAAATACCCGCTGTCCCGGCCACCCGGCACGCGCCCGCCCGTCAGGATGCTGGCACCATTCGCCTTCGCACGATCCACAAATCCCTGCACGCGCTCACGCTGAACGCCCGAAATCAGCGGCCCCATCTGCACGCCGTCATCAAACGGCAGGCCCACCTTCACGGCACGCATCGCCTCGACAAAGGCTTCGGTGGCACGTTTAGCACGGCTGGCCTCCACATAAACCCGCGTCGCAGCCGTGCAGTCCTGCCCGGTATTCACGGTGCTGGTAAATGCTGCCGTGCCTGCAATCGCTTCCACATCCACATCATCGAACACGATGAACGGCGCCTTGCCGCCCAGTTCCAAATGCACCCGCTTCAGGGTATCAGCAGCAGTCCGCATAATCTTCTTGCCCGTGCCGGTAGAACCCGTCAGGCTGACCAGACGCACATCAGGATGTTCAACCAGTGCTTGCCCGACATCGGTCCCGCCCGTGACAATATTCACCACGCCCGCCGGAATACCCGCCTCCGCCAGCAGTTCAGCCAACAGCAGCGTGGTGAGCGGGGTTGTGGGCGCAGGTTTCAAAACGACGGTGCAACCTGCCGCCAGCGCCGGCCCAATCTTCCAGATCGCCATCATCAGCGGGTAATTCCAGGGCGTAATCTGCCCCACCACCCCGACCGGCTCACGACGATAAATCGAGGTATAGCCCTTCGCATACTCGCCAGATGAGTACCCGTGTGTATCGCGTGCCGCCGCCGCGAAGAACCGCAGATTATCCACCGCGAACGGCAGATCGCCGCCCAGACTCACGAATTGATACGGTTTACCCGTATTTTCCGATTCGAGTTTCGCAAATTCTTCTTTACGCGCTTCCAGTAAATCCGCCAGTTTCCAGATTGCCAGTGACCGTTCAGCCGGAGTCAGCTTCGACCAGCGCCCATCATAAAAAGCGGTATGCGCCGCCTGCACCGCCCGATCCACATCCGCACGACTGGCGTCAATCACTTCGGCAATCACAACACCCGTCGCCGGATTCTCAATCGCCATCATCTTGCCACCCTGCGTATCCTGCCAGCGGCCCTCAATCCACAGCTTGTAAGTCATCACAACTCCTCGCAATAACACTCTCATAAAACAGACACCTCGTCACCAGCAAAGCACGAGGTGTCCGATCAACCAGACAATTATCGGAACCCGCGAACGAGTTCCTTCCCGTTCAGAACCTAGCGTCCGCCAATCACGGCGATATAGTTCGTCACCCATTCATAGTAGGGAACACACACCTGACCACGATCATCGCCGCAGTCCGCAATCGGTGTACGCCAGAAGTAAATCTTCTCGAACGAGCCGAAACCATTCGCTTCGCAACCGTTCTCGCCGAGCAAGTCGTTGCCTTCGCAGGCCGCCGGAACCGACGGCACCGAACCAAACCACGCCGCCAGATCGCCCTGCAATTTCGGGTTGATCGAATGCTCCAGCCACATATAGGCACAGTTCGGATGCGGCGCGTTGACGTGCATCATCGTGGTATCCGCCCAACCAGTCGCGCCTTCTTCGGGGAAAACACTATCAATCGGTTCGCCTGCCGCCTTGAGCAGATTCACCTGAAACGGCCACGATCCCGAAGCGACGATACCCTCATTCGTGAAATCATCAATCTGCACAAAAGCATCGTGCCAGTAACGGGCAACCAGTTCACGCTGCTGGCGCAGAAGATCGAGCGCCGCATTGAACTGGTCAATGTCGAGCGAATACGGGTCTTTAATGCCCAGTTCCGGGTTATGGTGCATCAGATAATTGGCGGCATCCGCAATATGAATCGGGCCATCATACGCCTGCACGCGCCCCTTATTCGAGACGCCATCGCCTAGCGTCTGTTCCTCAAACACCACATTCCAGCTGGCGGGCGCTTCTTTGAATACTTCCGTGTTGTACATCAGAACATTCGGCCCCCACTGATAAGGAACACCGTAGTGTTCAGGAGTGCCGTTGCCGTCAATATCTACTGTATGCCACGCCGCATTTTGCAGGCGCTCATCCACCGTACTCCAGCTGGGGATCAAATCAATGTTGATCGGCTGCAACCGCCCGCCATAAGCAAGGCGCAGGCTGGCATCGCCCGAAGCGGTCACAAGGTCAAAAACGCCTTCGTTCATCAGCGCCACCATCTCATCGGAGGTCGCCGCCGTCTTAACGTTCACCTTGCAGCCCGTTTCGGCCTCAAAGCCCGTCACCCAGTCGTAAGCCGCATCCGTTTCGCCGCGTTCGATGTAACCCGGCCACGCCACAATGTCTACCTGCCCTTCACCTGCCCCAACAGATGTCATCGGGCCGCTGTCCTGTGCAAAAGTCGCCGATGCCGACACGCCCAGCACCAGCATCATAACCCCAACCCACCCCATCAATTTCTTCATCGCGTAATCCTTTACGAAATCGTTATATATTGAATACAAATGGCTACCCAACAGATTATAGCAACGCTTGCAAATCCTCTCAAGTTGACTAAGCAAATATTCACTTTTTATGTCAAATCAGGGTCACGGTTTGCGACAGTGGTTGATCTCGTCACGCAGTTGGCGGGCAGCCGCGCCCGGATTATCCGCAAAGATAATACTCCGCGACGAATTCAGCAAAATCCCGCGCTGTGTGCTGCTCAGTCCCGATTCCACTGCCCGCTGCACATTTCCGCCCTGTGCGCCCACCCCCGGAATCAGCAGCGGCATATCGCCCACCGCCTCACGAATGGTCTTGAGTTCTGCCGGATACGTCGCCCCGGCAACCAGCATACAGTTTGAATTTGCATTCCACTCTTGAGCCACTTTTTCGGCAACGATCAGCCACAGCGGCTTACCGTCCACCACAAGGTCTTGCAGTTCACGCGCACCGGGATTAGACGTGCGGCACAACACAATCGAACATTTATCCGTTCGATCAAGGAATGGCTGCACCGCGCTCTTTCCCAGATACGGATTCAGCGTCACCGCATCGAAGTTCAACCAATCAAAAATCGCTTCGACATAGCCGGAGTTGGTCGAACCAATATCGCCGCGCTTCGCATCGCAAATCGTAAAAATGGCCGGATGGCGTTCGCGCAGGTAATCAATGGTCATCTTGAGTTCGCTTAACCCGCGATCACCCCGCGCTTCATAAAACGCGATATTCGGCTTGTAGGCACACACATAGTTATGCGTCTGCTCGATCACCCAGCGGTTAAACGCGAACTGCGGAAACGCATCATCTCGAAAATGGCGCGGCATGAAGCGCAAATCGCTATCCAGCCCCACGCAAAGGAGTGTATTCGCTTGCTCAACCCGTTGTTCGTACTTCTCTAGTGCGCTCATGTGTTGGTAAACCCGTGTCGTGCGGCCCAACCGGATGGATCCCGCAGCCAATCATCAATAACAGCCATCGCATCACGTCCAAAGCGGTTCGCCTGCACCGCTGCCTCAAGAATATCAGCAAATGCCGTCAGCGCATACAGCCGCACGCCCGCCGCTGCGAAAGCCGCGTCTGCTTCCTGAAACTCGTAAGACACAATCACCAAGCAGGTATCCACCTGTGCGCCGGCCTCCCGCAATGCACTCACGCTGGCAAGGCTACTGCCGCCTGTCGTCACCAAATCCTCGACCAGCAGCACCCGCTTGCCATCCACTGATCCGCCCTCAATCCGGTTGCGGGTTCCATGTTCCTTCGGCTGCTTCCGCACAAAAACCGAAGGCTGGCGCAGCGCATACCCCAGTGCCGCACTATGCGGAATGCCGCCGGACTCCACACCTGCAATAACATCATACTGGACAGCGTGTTTGGCTATCGCCGCCTCAAAACCAGCAATCACAGTACGGAACGCTTCAGGCCAGAACGGAATGCGCCGGTTATCCACATACACAGGCGAAATCAAACCGGACTTAAAGGTGACAGGCTTCTCCGGCGCAAACCCCACCGCCCCAATTTCGACCAGTGCCGCCGCGACCTGCTGCTCAATTGCCATGTGTATGCTCCATTTCCGTCATCATCAATGCTGCTACCAGCGGCCCCCGATAGATAAGAGCCGACCAATACTGCATCGCGTTGATCCCAATCGCCTGAAAAGCGCGGATCGTTTCCGCGTCCTGTACCCCGCCACACCCCACCACATCCACCGGACAGCCCAGCCTGTCCCGCGCCGCCGCCAGCACCCGCGCCGTCCGCAGCGCCTTTTCATGCAACCGACCCCCGCCGACCCCCGCCGCCAGCATCGGCTGTGTGGGATGCGGCTGTGGTAGCGTATTCGTCGCCACCACAGCCCGGACGCCTGTCTCAGCAAACACGCTCATCAGTACCGCGTATTGTTCATCCGCCAGCGTGGGACTCACCTTCACCCACAATGGAATAGCTGTTGGTTTCAAAACATCCCGCACCGCCGCGCATAATGCCCGCGTGTGCTGTTCGGTCTGATGACTGCTTGGATCATCCTCGGTATTTGGACAACTCACATTCAACGTAAACCACGCAGGCCGCAGTTGCTTCTCCACAAAGCAGTTCACCGCGAACGCCGCCTCATCGCGTTCCTGCGCCGCATCACTCACGCCCGGACTCACCGCCACATTAATCCCGTAACGGGCAGGCAGCGCAGCCTGTCGCACCGCCAAGAACAGTGCAGCCGCTTTCGCGCCGGGGTTTTTCAGCCCGACATAATTCTGAGTCGAGCAGGTGGTGGCATCCCGCCACATCACTGTTCCCGCGTTGCCCACTCGCGGCCATCGCGTGAACGAACCAAACTCTACCGCGCCAACCAGCGCCGGAAAACTGCGCCAACCGGGGATTATATTCTCCCCGTCTTGAACCGCCGCCACCGCAACCGCTTCGTCCGCGAACCCTTTCCCCTTAACCATCCCCGCCGCCAGTATAAACGGCGCGGGCAACCGCACCCCGCCAACCGTAACCTCGTGCCGTTCAAATGCAGCGCGATGCACCAGCGTCAGCGCGGCAGAAAGACCGGGAACGGTATCGCAGGCTGCGAGTAACCGCAGCACCTTTTCATGTGCCGACTGTGCCGATTGGCGAAACACCAATGGACGCGCCAGTTGATACATGCTGCCTGCGAACGCTGCCAACCCGCGCTGAATGGAACTCACAGGCTTTGCACCACAGGCATCCCGAAACCGGGCGCAGCCAGAATCCGTTCACCATCGAACACTTTCACGCCGCGAATCCACACCTCGCGCACCCGCCCCCGCACCGTCCAACCCTCAAACGGCGACCAACCGCAGGCCGAATGCAACCCGGCGCGAGTCACCGTATAAGTGTCGGCAAAATCAACCAGCGTATAGGTTTCCGCAGGAGGTCGCAAGCCGAAAATCCGCTGCGGATTCGTGGAAACCATCGGGAGCAAATGCTCCAGCGAAGCACGCCCTTCTTTAGCCGCCAGCCCTAACAAAGACAATGTCGTTTCTAAACCCGGCACACCGTAGGGCGGTTTCGCGGATTGCTTCTCTGCCAGCGTATGCGGCGCATGATCGGACTCGATCACATCCACCACACCGTCACGTACCGCTTCCCACAGCGCATCCTGATCCGCTTGTTGTTTCAGTTCTGGCTTCATCAGTCCGAAGCTCCCCAGCATGCCGAGACTGGCTTCAGTGAGGAACAAATGGTGCGGCGTCACGCCCACCGTCACGGGCAAGCCTTCGGCCTTCGCAGCCCGCAAATCGTGAATCTCCTGCGCCAGACTGATATGGCAAAAATGCACCGGCTTGCGATAGCGCCGCACCAGCGCGAGAATATCCCCTACCGTGTCGCCCTCCGCATGAACCGCTATCGGCTTATGGGCAGGCCACGCTGCGAAATGCCGTTCACGCGCCGCCTGATCTTCGATGAGCAGCGTCCCCGTCGTGGCATTGTTATAGATTTTCAGCCCGCAGCACAGGGGGGCCGCAGCCGCATATTCAGCCTGATTATCCGCCTGTGACGCGCCGAAATACACACCCCAGTCGCATCTTGCGGCTTCGGTCATGCGTTCCCGCTTCAGACGCAATGCTGCCCCATCAATCGTTGGCGGCGGGGTGTTAGGCATGTCCAGCACCGCCCAATATCCACCCGCCACTGCCGCCGCCGTTTCGCTGGCAAACGTCGCTTTGTGCGACCATTCCAGATCGCGCAAATGCACATGGGGATCAACCATACCGGAAATTCGAGTGAGCGAAGTCATCATCAAACCGCAGCGCCCAACACTTTCGCCAGTAGCGCCATACGCACAAACATACCATTTGCCATCTGCTTAAAATAGACAGCCCGCGAATCCGCATCGAGAATATCATGATCGCGGGGCGTACCCATTTCATTCTTTCGGGGAAGGGGGTGCATCAAAATCGCGTCGGATTTCGCCTGCCCCAGCACTTCAGGGGTCATCACAAAATCATCGCGGATGGCTTCGTAATCTTCCGGCTTGGCGAATCGCTCCTGCTGCACCCGCGTCCAGTAGATCACATCGCTACGGTTCAGCACTTCGTACAAATCGCCCGTCTGCATCACGCGGTAGCCACGTTCATGCAGAAAATCCACGATATACGACGGCATCCGCAGGGAAAACGGGGAGACAAAGCAGAAATCCACCTCTTGAGCGCCATACTGAGCGATCAGTTTGGACAGTGAATGCACCGTGCGCCCGTTCAGCAAATCCCCGACCATCGTAATCGTCAGGCGGTCAGCGCGGCCTTTGCAGTCCACAATCGTGAACAAATCCAGTAGCGCCTGTGTCGGATGTTCCCCCACCCCGTCGCCGCCGCTGATAACCACCGGCGACCGTCCCAGTTGTTCACCCAGTTGATCCAAATAATACGCCGCTTCGTAGGACGATCCCACATCAGGATGTCGCAGCACAACCACATCTGCATAGCAGCCCACAGCGCGAATGGTATCTGCGAGATTTTCGCCTTTATAGACCGACGAAAAACGCACCCCGCCGCTGGTGCTGACGACCGCCCCGCCGAGGCGGTGCATCGCCGCCTGAAAAGACATATCTGTGCGCGTGCTGGCTTCATAGAACAGCGTCGCCATTACCCTGCCGGCAGCGGCATTGAGCAAAGTACGATCACCATGCCGCACGCGGTCACGAAAATCAGCAGCCGTCCTGAACACTTCGATCATATCTTCACGGGTGAACTGCTCCACCGTAACCACATGCTTCCCCGTGAAATGACCCGCCATTTTCGGTGGCTCAAACAGGCGTACATACGCCTCGGAGGGACGCAAGTCATCTCCGTCCCGTCGTTCGACAACCATATATGCCCCCTTCATGGATGACGGGCTGATGATAGCAGAAAAGCCAGCCCCCCTCACCCTCCAAAGTGTACCAATTTCAGTCAACAATCATCACACCTAATGATTTGAGACACCCCCCAACAAGGTGATACACTACGCGCCATGAACAACCAAAACCTTCCCAATACGTTCGATCACGAAACGTTTATCAGCCCCTTCACTTGGCGCTATGGCTCTCAGCCTATGCGCACAATCTGGTCAGAAGCGCACAAACGGCGGCTGTGGCGGCGCATCTGGGTGGCGCTGGCCGAAGCACAGGAACGTGCCGGACTGGTCACTGCTGCTCAAGTGGCCGATTTACGCGCTCATCAGCACGCCGTTGATCTGGATCGCGCTCACCAGATCGAATCTGAAATCAAGCATGACCTGATGGCAGAAGTCAAAACCTATGCCGAACAATGCACCATCGGCGGCGGCATCATTCATCTGGGCGCGACCAGCATGGATGTGGAAGACAATGCCGAAGTACTGCGCCTGCGCGACGCGCTGAACAACATCGCTGAAACCACACGAACCGTCCTGACCACACTCGCAGATTGGATCGAGCGCGAAGCCGATCATGTCTGCATGGCCTTCACGCACTTGCAACCCGCTGAACCCACCACCGTTGGCTATCGCATGGCGGGTTATGCACAGGATTTACTCCATGATTACACCACGCTCCAATCAGTCATGGCAGACTTGCGGGGCAAGGGATTCAAAGGCGCGGTCGGAACGGCAGCTTCATATCACGAGCTACTCGCCAACACCCCCTTAACGCCCGCCGCGATGGAATCGCAAATCATGGAATCGCTCAACCTCCAGTCGTTCCTGATCGCCACCCAAACCTATCCGCGTCGTCAGGACTGGGACATCCTGAACAGCCTAGCAGGTCTGGCGATGACGCTCTATCGTCTGGCGTTCGATTTACGACTGCTTCAATCGCCTGTATTCGGGGAATGGGCAGAACCATTCGGCAGCGCACAGGTGGGTTCCTCCGCCATGCCTTTTAAGCGCAACCCGATTAATGCCGAGAACATTGACAGTCTGGCACGCTATGTAGCCGCACTCCCCCGTGTAGCATGGGACAATGCCGCCCACAATTTACTCGAACGCACATTGGACGATTCGGCCAATCGGCGCCTGTTGTTCCCGGAAGCATTCCTCGCCGTTGACGAAATTCTGCACCGGCTACAGCGCGTCCTCTCAGGGCTGCGAATTGACGACCACGCCATCCAGCGCAATCTGAACACCTATGGCATTTTCGCCGCCACAGAACGGCTTCTCATGGCTGCGGTACGTGCCGGGGGCAACCGTCAGGAGTTGCACGAGGTCATCCGGGAACACAGCCTCGCCGCATGGGAAGCCCTGCGCACAGGTGCCGAAAACCCGCTGCGTACCCGCCTATGCGCGGACTCGCGTCTGACGGCGCTGCTGCCTGTCGAACACATAAATGAGTTGTTGCGTGCTGATGCCTATGTGGGCGATGCGCCCCAACGAGCGCGGATGCTGGCGGCGCACCTAAAAGAAAGGGTCGCCGCCAGTTCATAGCCCATTTTGCGATTACTCAGCGGGCGGGGTCGGGGATGCCGAGGAGGACTCCGACCACGTTCCCAGATCGGCAGACTCAGAGGAACCATTAGTCGGTGCAGCGGCGGGCTTGGCAGTTGGCGCGTTCGTCTTGAACTTCGTCCAATCCGTCGTCTTAACGGTTGCTTCGGCCTTCACTTCGTTCAATTCATTCGTGGTTTCGTCCAACACGTCCTTCACCGGCTTGGTCATCGGTGCGGTCAGTCGTTGGGCAGTCTCCATCACCTGCTTGTTCATTGTGCCCCGCGTCGGCACATCACGCGGCAATTCCACCTCAACACCGGCCTGTTTCAGCTCGGCTTCAACATAATCCATTGTCTCCGCCCACATTGCCCGGAAGCGGGACACATAGCGCCCCAGATGGTAAGCCCACTGGATCATACGCTTTGGCCCCACAAAAATAATCATGATAATGAAGATCGCTAGTATTTCTACGGTGCCAACGCCGAAGATTTCCATGCTCAACCTCTCCGCGTAAAAAGCGTACAAACCAGATTAGACGCAGGGAGCATTATACCCTACTCTGGCGGGGAGCAATTTCTTCTCATCTTTAGAACCTCGACGATAGGGAACTACTGCGCCTGTACTAGAATCTGCCGCAGTTCGTCTCTGGTCAACACAATCGGGTTGCCCTGCATCGAGCTGGCAACCGCCGCCTTCTCAATCAGCGTGGCGTAATCGGCTTCCACAATGCCGTATGTCCCCAGCGCGGGGATGCTCAACGCGGCGCACAATTCTTGCACGAACTGCACACCATCCGCCGCCACCGCCTTCGGATGCCCCGTCAACAGACGTGCGACTTCATCATATCGTTCCAGCGCCGCGCTCTCCGGTTGGCGTTCCCGCAGCGCCTGAACATTCATCGCCATCACATACGGCAGCAGTCGCGCACAAATACCCCCGTGCGGCGCATCGTACATTCCCCCGAATGGGCCTGCAAATCCGTGTACCGCGCCCAGCTTGGCATTCGACAGCGCCAGCCCTCCGAACAGGCTGGTGAGCGCCATATCCTCACGGGCGGCGGCATCATCCGGTTGCTCATACGCCCGCTTCAAATATCGCGCTGCCCGCACAATCCCTTCGCGGCAAACAGCATCCGTCATCGGATTTGTCTTATTGCAGGTCAACGGTTCGATCACCTGCGTCAGCGCGTCCAGCCCGCTTTGAGCCGTCACTGCCGGCGGTGAACTATGCGTCAAACGCGAATCCACAATCGCCAGTTTCGCCAGCATACGCGGGCTGCGAAGGCTAACCTTCACCTGATGATCGGGCGAATAGAGTACCGCGTTGCTGGTGACTTCCGACCCCGTGCCAGCTGTCGTGGGAATAGTCACCAATGGCGCTGCTGCCGCCTTCAACGGCTGACCACGCCCGATGACCTCCAGATAATCCATCACATCGCCCGTGTTCGTAATCAAAGCAGACACCGCTTTGGCTGTATCCATCGCGCTGCCACCGCCATAACCGATCACGAATTCTGCGCCAAATTCACGCGCCTGTTCAGCCCCTTGTTGTGCGATCTGAATGCTAGGTTCGCCCGCCACCTGATAAAACGAGTACGCGATCCCCTGCACTTGCAGTATCTCAATCAGGGGCGCCACCCGTTCAACATTCATACCGCCAACCACCAGCGCCCGTTTGCCAAACGCCGCGATAGCCGCGCCACACTCACTCAAAGAACCGGGACCAAAAACAATCTTGGTGACAGTCGCAAAATCAAAGCGCATGAGCGTTACTTCCAGTTATCATCTTCAGGAAACACATTCCGATATTCTACCCGGGTTCGGGCTTCAGCCAACATATCGCCTACTATATCCCGCCAGCGCAGGTAATGTGCCGTTTCGCGGTGCTTGGCAGGCGCGTTCGCATCGCGGTACACCTCGATAATGGTAAATTTGGTTGGATCATCTAGTTGCTGGTGAAAATCAAACCGAACAACACCCGGCTCAAGCACACTGTTGCGTGCATTATCGCGGGATGCCTCCATGAATTCATTGACGAACTCGGCTTTCACACGACAGAACACCTGAAGGACGTACATCGTTTTCTCTCCCCAAACCATGAACCCATCATCACGAGCTTTTACTATGAGCATCGCGCAAACAGCGCCCGACATTCAAACCATATGCGAATAGAGATATTGGTCAAATCTTGTCAAGCTATTGACCAGCTAGTTGAATATTAATACTTCATGAGATATTGCGCAACGTCCAATAGGTAAATGCTCATAATTGGTATGCTTGCATCAGCTCTCGTCGCTCACCATCTGCTAGACGATGAGTGCGCACTTGCCGTATAATGGGCGCAAACAGTACGCTGCGGGGATAGAAGTGCCTCGATGACAAGTTCAATGAAAAAAGTGGTTGCTTTTCATATTGCACGGTTGCAGGATAGGAATCGTGATGTGCGGCTTAAGTCCATTGCTGAGCTGGCACAAATTGCCGATCCCGATGCGCTCGACCCGCTGCGAAAGCTATTCGAGAACGATCCCGACATCGAGGTTCGCAAAGCTGCTCAGGAAGCCGGACGCAATATCTTCAAAAAGATTAACGGCACCCATAACTAAGCCATCCTGCCATACAAAAACGGGCGAGTTGTAAACACAATTCGCCCGTTTGTTGTTTCTTACCCTTTCAGCGACTGCAAGCGTTCCTTGATCTGAGCGCCGGCGGCCTGTAGTTCAGCCAGTTTAGCGCGTTCACGCTCCACAACTTCCGGCTTGGCGCGGCTAATAAACTGCTCGTTCCCCAGCATCCCCAGAGAACGACCAATCTGCTGCTCCAATTTCTCCAGTTCCTTCGTCAGCCGTTCGCGCTCGGCCTGCTGATCTACCAGCCCCGCCAGCGGCAGATAGGCGGTCACTTCACCCACCACCACCGACGCCGCATCTGCCGGAGCTTCCGCGCCCGCCACCATCATCTCCATCTCAGCCACATTACACAGGCGGGCAAAGATGTAGCGGTAGCGGTCAAAAGTCGCGCCCAGACTACCGGGCATCATCAGCGCGGAAATGCGCTTCGCCGGGTCAACATTGTATTCCGTGCGCACATTGCGAATGCCGCGCACCACTTCCATCAGCAGATTCATCTCGGATTCCGCTGGTTCGTCCAGATTCGCCTTATCCGCTTCCGGCCAGCGTGCCAACATCAGCGGTTCGCCGTTGTTCGGCAAAAAGCTCCACAATTCCTCAGTCACAAACGGCATATACGGATGCAACAACCGCAGCACCGTATCCATCACATACAGCAGGACGCGGCGCGTGTTCTGCTTCGCCTGCGCGTCCGTGCCATATAACGGCCCCTTGCTCATCTCAATGTACCAGTCGGCAAACTCGCTCCACAGGAACTCATAAAGCTGCCGTCCGGCTTCCCCGTACTGATGCGTGTCAAATAGATACTGCATACTGCTCATCAACCGCGTCAATCGGCTGATAATCCAGCGCGACGGCAGATCACGCTCGGCAGCAGGCGGCAAGCCAACCGGAACTTCTTCCTCCAGATTCGACAGAACGAAGTTGCTCATCTGCCAGATTTTGTTGACGAAGCGCCAGTTGGCCTCCACCTTATCCTCGTCCAGATTGATGTCCGCGCCGGGTGAACCACTCGTCACCAGCGTAAAACGCAGCGGGTCGGCCCCGAACTTGTTGATAAGTTCCAGCGGGTCAATCACATTCCCCAGCGTCTTGCTAATCTTGCGTCCAAATTTGTCGCGGATCAGCCCGTGCAGATAGATTGTCTTGAACGGCGCTTCATCAGTGAACCACAGCCCCATCATCGCCATTCGCGCCACCCAGAAAAACAGGATGTCGTAGCCGGTTTCCATCATGCTCGTCGGATAGTAGCGATTCAGATCAGGGGTCTGTTCAGGCCACCCCAGCGTGCTAAACGGCCACAACCCGCTGCTGAACCACGTATCCAGCACATCTTCTTCCGGCGTCCAGCCTTCGCCCGCAGGCGCTTGCTTGCCCACGTACACTTCGCCAGTCGGCCCGTACCATGCCGGAACACGATGCCCCCACCACAATTGGCGGCTGATGCACCAGTCCTCGATGTTCTCCAGCCAGTGAAAATAAATCTTCTCGAAGCGTTCCGGCACAATCGTGATGCGCCCATCCCGCACCGCCGCAATCGCCTTATCTGCCAGCGGCTTAATTTTCAGGAACCATTGCGTGCTGAGCATCGGCTCCACGATTTCGCCGCCGCGCTGCGAACGCGGCACGATATAGGTGTGGTCAACCACCTTAATCGTCATCCCCGCCGCTTCCATATCCGCCCACAACTTCTGACGGCAGGCAAAACGATCCAAGCCCTGATACGTCCCCGCGTTCGCGTTCATCGTGGCATCTTTGTTCAAGACGTTCACCAGCCCTAGCTTATGGCGCTCACCGATTTCATAGTCGTTGAAATCGTGCGCGGGCGTGATCTTCAACGCGCCCGTGCCAAACGCCTGATCCACATACGTATCCGCGATAATCGGAATGGGGCGATTGAGCATGGGAACCAGCGCCGTCTTGCCGATCAAATGCTGATAGCGCGGGTCATCAGGATGCACGCACACCGCTGTATCGCCCAGAATGGTTTCCGGGCGCGTGGTCGCCACAGGCAGCACGTCCCCCCCTTCAACCGGATAGTTGAAGTAGTACAGCTTGCCCTGTTCTTCGTCGCGCTCCACTTCCAGATCAGAAACAGCCGTCTGCAAACCGGGACTCCAGTTCACAAGGCGCGGCCCCCGGTAAATCAACCCCTGCTCGTACAGGCGCACAAACACTTCCTGCACCGCATTCGATAGACCCTCATCCAGCGTGAAGCGTTCGCGCTCCCAATCGCAGCTGGCGCCCATGCGCCGCAGTTGGCGGGTGATCGTGCCGCCATACTTCTCTTTCCATTCCCACGTCCGCCGCAAAAACTCCTCGCGCCCCACCGCTTCGCGGCTGGTGCCTTCCTCGCGCAGCATCTTCTCCACTTGCAGTTGCGTTGCGATACCCGCATGATCGGTGCCGGGAAGCCACAGCGCAGCCTTCCCGCGCATCCGTTCATAACGAATCATCAAATCTTCTAGCGTGGTGAACAGCGCATGACCGGTATGCAACGCGCCCGTCACATTCGGCGGAGGCATACTGATAACATACGGTTCGGCGTCCGCTGCCGCCACTTCCGGCTTGAACCACCCGCTTTTCTCCCACCACTCATACAAGCGAGTTTCGGCTTCCGCAAAGTTGAAATTCTTTGACATCTGCTTTTTAGTCATGGCATCCTCTGCATTCCACAACGAATCAAAAACCCTTCCGCCCTATTCGACAAGGACGGAAGGGTTTGCTTCCGTGGTACCACCTTGTTTCTTCGTGCAACGCACATCGCACAAAGCACTCATTCGCGCAATAACGGGCGCACCCGTCACCGCTTACTCATCTGTTCAGCGGCGCAACTCACAGGCGACCTTCTGCGGACACATGCGAACAGGCTTGCAGCCGGTGGCCTGTACTCTCTGGCGCAGGAGAGTCCGCATACTCCTCCTGTTCAACGTCTTTGGATGCACGAAAGCATAGCATGGCTCAGAAATTTCTGTCAATCCCGCACCCCTGCCCACTGATCCGCGATCTTGCATACTTTACGTAAAATACGTAAGCTAAAGTATCATCTTCTATTGAGGCTGAACTGTCATGGTCACTATTTCGAGAACCGATCTTGCCCGCAACACCCGTGAAATCGTCGAACAGGTTCGCAAAGGTCACACCATCTTCGTGCAAAGCTACGGTGAAGATCAAATTGTGCTTCTGGATATCCTTGATTACAAAATACTCAAGGGAATGGCAGATTATGCGCTGCGAGAGGCCAACGATTTGCAAACGGCTGATGTCAGCGAGGTGATGCGTCTCTATCTCGATGAACAAATCAGCCTAGAGAAAGTGTCCGAGATGTTGGGGCTATCGCGCTATGAACTCATGGAACACTTTGAACGACTGGGGATTCCACTCCGTCTGGGGTCAGAAACCCTTGATGAGGCTCAGGAAGAAGTCGTTTCCGCACAATACGCCAGCACAAAACCAAAATGACAGCAGCGGTCATTGATAACACACTACTCAGCAATTTCGCGCACGTCCAGCAGTCGAAGTTACTGGAAGCCGCATTCGATCAGCCCGTCACGGTGCGTGCAGTGATGAATGAATTGATGATTGGTGTGCAAACTGCTCGTATCCCTTCTGTGGATTGGAGTTGGTTGCCCATCATTGAACTTACTGACGAGGAGCGCACAATTGCTGACCTTCTGAATCAGAGCTTTGGACGTGGCGAATCAGCATGTATTGCTCTGGCAAAGTCCCGACATTGACCGATGATCGTGATGCTCGCCGCGCTGCACGGGAAGCTGGTCTCGTTGTATCAGGCACACTCGGCGCATTGATGAATCTGGTACGAGGGGGTGCATTATCACTTGCTGAAACCGATGAATTCCTAGTGACTATGAAGCGGAACGGCTATCGCTGCCCTCTCAACTCGCTTTCAGAGTTGGGCAATAGCTAACCTGAGCTTCGGATAAACGCAATGCTTCACTCGCGCTAGTCTGCAATGTCGCTCATTATTGCCATCGGTGGTAAGCACAAACACCACCTCCCCCTAATGGAAATGCGGGATGGCATGTGAAACCGACTCTCCCTGCGCTACAATCGTTTTGTCTATACCTCAAACAAGCGGAGAATTGACAAAAGCACCATGCCACGCGCCCTTCTAAGCGTCCACGACAAATCAAATCTCGTAAGTTTCGCTACCACTCTTGTCGAAATGGGATGGGACTTGGTCGCCAGCGGCGGCACCGAGAGCGTTCTACAAAGTGCAGGGCTGCCCGTCACACCCGTTGAACAGCTAACGGGCGTTGCGGAAATGCTAGGGGGGCGGGTCAAAACCCTGCATCCAGCCATTCATGCCGGCATCCTCGCTCGTGACCGTGACGAAGATACCGAAAGCCTGCGGCAACATGGCTACGCGCCTATCAACATGGTCGTCTGCAACCTGTACCCCTTCCAGCAAACCGTCGCCCAACCGGGTATCACCCTTCAAGATGCGATTGAACAAATTGACATCGGCGGCGTCACCCTCCTGCGGGCCGCAGCCAAAAACTTCTTTCACGTCGCCGTGCTGTGCGATGTGACCGACTACGCCAAAGTCGCGGCAGAATTAAAAGCCGCCGGCAGCATTGAACTGGCAACGCGCCGCAAACTGGCCGTCAAAGCGTTCGCCCTCACCCGCGACTACGATACGACTATCCATGCCTATCTGTCGCAGGACACCGTGCCCAGTTTGATCGGCACCGAACTCCCGCAGCACCTTTCGCTAGGGCTTCAACAACTCGACACGCTGCGTTACGGCGAAAATCCGCACCAGTCCGCCGCCTATTACAGCCGCGTCGTCAAATCTGGCCCATTGGGCGGCACGCTGATGGGGGGCAAACAACTTTCCTACAACAACATCCTTGACCTCGATGCAGCATGGCGGGCGGTCAGCAGTTTTAACGAACCCACAGCGGTCATCGTCAAACACTTGAATCCCATTGGCATCGCCACCGCCCCTACCCTCGCCGAAGCCTATACCAAAGCCCTCGCATCGGACGCTGTATCGGCTTTTGGTGGCGTACTGGCAGTCAACCGCGTTGTGGATGAAGAACTTGTATCCGCCCTCGGATCATTGTTCATCGAAGCCATTGCAGCCCCGGCCTTCGCCCCCATCGCACAAGAAACCCTGCTCGCCAATCGTAAAAACTGCCGCCTGCTTCAAATCCCGCAGTTCTATATGGGGGGCGATCTGGATATTCGTAGCGTTCAGGGCGGTATGCTGGTACAAAGCAGCGATGTGGGCGACCCCGAAGGCACGAAGCTGACCACCGTCACCGAACGCGCACCCACCTCTGCCGAAATGGTCGCCTTGCAATTCGCGTGGAAAGCCGTCCAACATGTGAAATCCAACGCGATTGTGATTACGACTGCCGACGCGACAGTCGGCATTGGCGGCGGCCTTCCCAGCCGGGTAGACGCGGCGAATCTGGCTGTGACCAAAGCGGGCGATCGTTCACGCGGCGCAGTCATGGCCTCAGACGCATTTTTCCCATTTGCCGATGGCGTAGAAGTGGCAGTACGCGCAGGGATAACCGCCATCATCCAACCGGGAGGCTCCATCCGCGATAAAGAAGCCATCGAAGCCGCAAACCGTGCCAATATCGCTATGGTGTTCACGGGAATACGGCACTTCCGCCACTAGATTTCAGGCTTGATCGTATAGGTTGCCTTTTGCTATAATTCGCGGGTAGCGCCACCTTAGCTCAATGGCAGAGCAAACGCTTCGTAAGCGTTAGGTTGTGGGTTCAAGTCCCACAGGTGGCTTCCCAATGCCCGCAAACAGTTGTTGCGGGCATTTCGTTTTCTATTCCCGGAGTGGTGCGCCCATGAAAACCTCTCAACGTCCCGTGACAATCGCCGTTGTTGGCGGTACTGGCGCCGGCAAAACGACCATATCACGCGCAATTCTCGACCGGGTAGGCAGTCATCACATTGCCTACATCCCCCACGACGCTTACTACAAAGACCTTCAGGACATCCCCCTGACGAGCGACAACATCCGCAACTTCGATCATCTGGATGCACTCGATAATGATCTAATGACCGAACACATCAAACTGTTGCAGACATGGCAACCAGCGGATATTCCCACCTACGATTTCGCCAAGTATTGCCGTCTGCCAGATACGCGCCGCGTAGACCCGCAGCCCATTATCCTGATTGAAGGCATCCTCACCCTCGCCGAACCCCGTCTGCGAAGCCTGTGCGACATCAAAATTTTCGTGGATATTGATGCCGACATCCGCCTGATACGACGGATGCAGCGCGACATTCAGGAACGCGGGCGCACCGTAGACTCGGTCATCAACCAGTACCTGACCACCGTCCGCCCCATGCACCTGCAATTCGTGGAACCGAGCCGTCGCTATGCCGATGTGATCGTCCCCGAAGGCGGCTACAACACCGTTGCGATTGATATGGTGGCGGATCGTATCCAGAGCATGTTACACGCGCATTTAGGCGAACCCCCGGATTCCCTATAATCCTTAATTCTTACAGGTTGCCTCAAAAGTCTATGGGAGTATAATTCTAAAAATAGCATCACAGCCGATCATTAATCCACATCCAATAGAAAGTACACGCTTGTGAACACCCCTTCGCTCGGCATTTTGCATTTCATCCCGGATCCCCTTTTCATCTTTGATGCAGAACAAACCGTGTTGTTCATGAACCGTGCCGCCGAAGTCTTGCTCAATATCACTTCAGACAGCGCACAGGGAAAATCGGCACAAACACTGCTTCCACCTGAACTCACCGGCCTGTGGAACAAAAAAGATGACGACAAACCCATAGAATGGTCATCCGACGAGCGTTTCTTCAAGCCCGAACTCAACCGCATGACCACCGAAGATGGTACAGAGTCAACGATTCTCTATCTGCGCGACATCACCCGCCTGAAGAAAATCGCCCGCAACCAGAACGAATTCACGCGCATCGTTTCCCACGATTTGCGTTCGCCTTTGACTTCGATACAGGGTTTCGCCAGCATGTTAGAATCCGACATGGTAGGCACGCTGAACGAGAAACAGAAACACTTCGTCAGCAAAATCCTGTCGGGTGTGGGGCAATTGAACACGCTCGTGGATAACATTCAGGATGCCGGACGTTACGATCCAGAATCCGGCTTTTACGAACTCAGCCGTTCGCACTGCGACCTGACCGAGATGATCCGCCGGATTGTCGAAAACCATCTCCTGCCCGCCGATAAGATTCTCGCCATCAAAGTCACCAGTGGAACCGACATCCCGATCATCAGCGCCGACGCCATCATGCTCGAACGTGCGATCATCAACCTTGTGGACAACGCCATCAAGTACACCCCCTCCGGTGGCGAAGTCGAAGTCGGCGCGAAGCGCGTAGCGGACGCCCTGCATATCACCGTGCGCGACACCGGTTCAGGAATCGCTCCCGAAGATCAGGAGCGAATCTTTGAGCGCCATGTACGCCTCGCACGGCAAGAACACAAAAAAGTCAAAGGCAGCGGGTTGGGGTTGTTCATCGTCCGCAGCGTCGCACGGCGGCATGGGGGCGAGGCGTGGGTCACCAGTACCCTCGGCAACGGCAGCACTTTCACCCTTAGTCTGCCCCTCAAAGGCGACAACTTGGTTGTATCTACCTGACGGGAAACCGCCATGCCCATCCACGTATTATCAGAAGAAGTTGTCTCGCAGATTGCTGCGGGGGAAGTCGTTGAACGTCCAGCATCCGTTGTGAAAGAGCTGGTCGAAAACGCAATTGATGCGGGCGCGAGTCACATTCGCGTCGAAATCACGGGGGGCGGCAGAACGCGCATCCGCATTAGCGACGACGGTTCCGGCATTCCTTCCGACGAAGTGGAACTCGCCTTTTTGCGCCACGCCACCAGCAAACTTCAGACCGCTAACGATCTGAGCCACATTGTCACGCTCGGCTTTCGCGGGGAAGCCCTTGCCAGTATTGCCTCGGTCAGTCACCTTTCGATCACCACGCGGATAGCGGAAGAAACAGCAGGAACCCAGTTGCAAATTAGCGGGGGTGCGCTGATTCGCCGTCAAAGCGTGGGCGCACCCGCCGGCACAGTCATCACCGTCGAAAATCTGTTTTTTAACACACCGGCACGCCTCAAGTTCCTCAAAAAAGAAAATACCGAAAAACGCCAGATTGCGTTGATCGTCACCCGCTACGCAATGGCTTACCCGCACGTCCGTTTTGTGCTGGAACAGGATGGCCGCGAAGTCTTTCGCTCCACAGGCAGCGGACAGTTAGCCGATGTGCTGGTGTCTGCGTTGGGACTGGACACCTTCAAAAATATGGTGGAAATCGAAGGGGGTGAAAGCGAACGCGAAAGCCGCCGCGATATACGGGTTTCTGGCTACAGTTCAGTACCCAACCACCACCGCGCCGACCGCAATCAAATCACGCTGTTCATCAACGGGCGCTGGATTCAGGATACGCGCCTCGCCTATGCCGTCACGCAGGCTTACCACACCTTCCTGATGACAGGCCGCTACCCCATCGCCGTGCTCATGATTCAGCTTCCGCCGGAAGAAGTGGATGTCAACGTCCACCCCACCAAAGCCGAAGTGCGCTTCCGCGATCAGGATTCGCTGTTCGTCGCCGTCCAGAAAGCCGTTCGACGGGCGCTCGTGGATCTCGCGCAAACACCCGCCATGCGTGGACGGGTGGATGGGTTGCCTTGGGGGTCACAAGATAACAGCGCATGGGAGCAGAACCACGCCTCCCAGCTTGATCTCTCACTGGAATTGCAAAGTAGCGGTCAGCACACCCGTACCTCGCTTTATCGAGAGCCACAACCGCCCCTCGCCCCTACCGACATCCCCGATGGGCCGGGCGCGCCCCTCAAACCGCGCACGCTGCCCATCCTGCGGGTAGTCGGTCAAATTGGCGCCACCTACATCGTCGCCGAAGGCCCCGCAGGTTTGTATCTAATTGACCAGCACGCCGCCCATGAGCGCATTCTCTACGAACAATTCATGGAAGCCCATGCCCGTCAAGCGCCTGCCTCCCAGTACGCGCTCACCGCCCAGACCATACACTTGCCGCCCGCCGAATCCGCGTTGCTCACCGAAAATATGGAAACCCTCGCCCATATCGGTTTCGACATCGAACCGTTTGGGCCAAACACGTTCATTATCCGCGCCGTTCCCGCCCTGCTTGCCAATCAGTCCCCGCAGGATGTCCTCAACGCCATCTTGAGCGATCTGGAAGCAGGTGCAAAGCCCGGACAGGCCGCCATCGAAGACAAAATCGTGACCCGTGTTTGTAAGCAGGCGGCAATCAAAGCGGGGCAAATTTTGAGTGTGGACGAAATGCAATCGCTCATCCGGCAGCTTGAACGCTGTCAGTCCCCGCAAACCTGCCCGCATGGACGACCAACCATGCTGCACATGACCAGCGATCAGCTTGCCCGTGAGTTTGGTCGGCTCGGATAAGTCCGGGGTGCGGTCGTCGCGCCTTAACGACTAGCCCATGTGAACGTGCGAATTTCAGGATTCCCGCCCACCTGCCGGTAAATCCCCTGTTCGTTCTTCGTCACCACGCGCACTGTCCAGTTCATCGCGTGCGCCGTCCCATCCGTCGGGATCAGGTTATCGGGCAGCGAGAACGACGTGTTCTGCGTGATGGCGCGGAACACCTGCGAATTTGTCGTGTCGGTCACTTCCACCAGATAAAACTCGGTTGACAGCAGCACGCCCACGCTCACCCATTGCAGCGTGAACACCCCTGCCGGGGCGCTGGCACTTTGCGGGGGGAACACCAGCAGCGGCGGCGCATAAGTAGGCGTCGCGGTCGGCGTTTCGTTGCCAGAAGGCGTGGGGGAAAGCGTGGGTGTGGGTGTCGGGGCTGGCAGGTTGATACTCTGCCCCACCACCAGCGGCACATTGCAGCCCGGCCCACCGCCGGGAAACTCAAAGTTGCACGAGAAAAAATCCAAATCGGGATTCAGCACCGCGATTTGCTCAAGCGTCACGTTGTTTTCCTGCGCGATGCCGATGATGGTATCGTTCGGTTGCACCACATACTGATTGATGGTCGTGTTAGCTGGCAGCACCACATTCGGCGTTGAAGCCGCCATCGTCGCCTGATCCGCCGCTGCCGTCGCTTCATTCTGCGGGGGCGGCATGGGTGTCTGGCGCGGAATGATAATCACCGCACCCGGCGGCGGTAGAATATCCGCGTTCGGGATGTTGTCATTCAGTGCCACAATCTGATCAATAATCCCACCCGCCCCTACCGACAAATCGGTGTAGCCATATAGCTGCACGATGTAGCCCAACGTCTCGCCCTCTTTCAGGGTGTGTTCATACGGGCCGGGCGTTTCGGTCACAGTCGGGGTCAACGTGGGGGGCGCAGGTGTCGCGGTCGGCGTAGGGCTTTCGAGGACAACCTGTGGTGCAGGTGTCAGGGTCGCTGCTGCGGTCGGGCTGACCGTCGGCGCGAGTGTCAGGCTGGCTGTGGGCAGAATTTGCACAGTCGGCGTGGCATCTTTCGGAGCAATATTAAAATCACATGCACTCAGACAGACCAGCAGTCCAAACAATCCGGCTGCGAGTTCGCGTTTGTTCACGACTGCCCCTCTCGTCCTTGCCACGTAAAACGTCGAGTCTCGGTCACATAATAGGGCGCTTCAGGATGGGCGGTATCAATGACCGCAATCTCCCACTCATAATCGTGGCGAGCGCCATCTGCCGCCTGCCACTCTGGCGGCAGAATAAACGAAAGTTCCTGCGTGGTCGCGCTGTAGCTCAGGTTAGCCGTCGTATCCCGCGCCGTCACCAGATAGGCTTGTCCGGCTGAAATCGAACCGGTTGCCACCCATCGCAGCGTCACAATAGCATCTGCCGAAAAGAACGCCCTGTCGCTTGGCATCAATGCCGTCGGCGCGTTGAATGTGGCGGTAGCCGTTGGCGTGGGGGTTTCGCTCCCCGAAGGAGACGGCTGAATGGTTGGCGTGGCCGTCGGAGCAGGCACCCGTACCAGTTGCCCTTCCGAAAGGTTAACCACACAGTTCGCACCGCCCGAACCTAACCCGAAATCGCATTGGGAGAATGTAATCTCTGGATTCAGTTCCGAAAGGATACGCAAGTTCGCCCCGTAGCTAAACGCGATCTGGATGATATTCTCGTCATGCGCCACAGAATGCCACATCACGCCCGGTTGAAGCGTCTCGGTAGGCACAATCGCCACCATCCGCCCGCCCGCATCCACCACCAGCGTCACCGAACCGCCGCTGTCAGACGACGCAACCGGGGTTTCCGCTGTAACATTCGGATCAACCGTTGGCGTCGGCCATGGGACTTCAATATTCTGCCCCAACTGAATCATCGAGGCATCGCTCAAATTGTTCAGGTCCAGCACTGCCGGAATCACATCCAAACTGCTATGACCACACCGCATCACCACCGAAATCAAGCTGTCGCCCGCCAGCACCGGTTGAATGCACGGGCCGAGTGTGGGTGAAGCCGAAGCAGTCAGTGTCACCGTTGGCGTGGGCGGCCCTTGCGTCACCGTCGCCAAAAACAACGTTGGGCGCGGTGTACTCGTCATCATTGTGTGAGTCGCCAGCACCGTTGGCGTGATGCTCATCGGCGTCGCCGTTCCCCGCACTAAATTCAGCACTTGAACGCCTGACCACAACAAGCCGACCACACACGCCAGCGCCACCAACGTGAGGATCGCACCAACGATAACCGTCCCACCCCGCCACCGGAGTTGTCCTTCGGCAAGGTCGGTTTCACCATACACATGATCGTAATTCGCAGCATTTCGGGAATCCGCATCATCATCAGCCACCCGCTGCACCTGAGCAAGCGCCATCCCGCAGGTTCGACACACCGCTGCGTTCTGATGATTGGGAGTCTCGCAGATCGGGCAGATTTTATACGAATGTGCCAATCAGAGAGCCTCACTACTCACAGCCAATCCGTTCGGATGACATTATACTTGGGCATGATAACGCTTGACGAGACTTAGCCAGCCACCAAGCGCCCCTGTGGATACACCAGCGTCTCGTGTATCTGTGAATTTGCCGGAACAACCGACTGCGCCAGCACAACGGTATGGCTGAGTTGGGCATGATGCCCCACACTGCACCCCGCCTCCAGATACACTCGTGGGCCGATTTTCGCCCCCTGCCCGATGCTCACACGGGGGTCAATCCGCACGGGCGGGACAATCTGCACACTGGAAGCCAAATCCGTCAGAATGTGGGTATCCACGCCTTCATCCATCAGCAGCTTGTTGACAGCCAGCAAGTCGAGATCGGATTGCACTTGCAGCATCCAGCTGGTTTCCGCAGCCGTCACCGTCCCCCCCGACCGGATGTAGCGTACAAAAATATCGCTCAGATGATTTGACAGCACACCCGTTTTCACGGTTGCGTTTGCCAGATAATCCACCATGCCTTGCCCGAACACCGCCAGATTAGCGACATGCAACGCACCCGTCGGCGCAATTAGCGCATCTTCAAAAATCGCCCCGTTCGCCCACCACCGCTGCGCTCCCGCGTCCGGCGTCCGGTTGAGCAGCACCGGCGCAACCGTGAGTACCGCCTGTACCCCTTCACCTTCCGCCTGCCGCAACAATCGCTCAGGATGATTCGGATGCACGAATGTATCGTACCCGCATAGCAGAAACGGTTCGGGATGACGGTGGCATAGTTCGCTCAGGGTGCGTGTCAGGCTTTCGTGATGCTCCAGCACCACAAACTCCACCGACACATTCGGCATCCAGCTTGCAGTCAAGTACGAGGCCACCGACCCCGCGCTCACATCGAGGATGACCACATAACGCCGGATACCCGCCCGGTACAAACGCTCCATTGCGCGTACCACCAGCGGTTTTCCCAGCGCAGGCAGCAGCGGGAATGCGTGCGAAGTCAAAGCAGTCTGATGATACGGGTTATTCAGAGCCACCACGACTGCCAGTTCAATCACGCTGCAACCCCCTGCGAACAACACAAACGGCGAAGGTTGAGTATACCATGCTGGTTCGGGCGGCTTTAGAAACCGGGCAGCGTCACGGGTGACGATAGCCATCCGGCTTCCATACGCCGTCCTGTCGCCTCCCACGAGCGTACACCACTGTTTGAATCCGCCGCTTCCACATTACACGCGCCCACCGCACACGCCCATCGCAGCGCATCCTGCGGCGGCAGTTCGTGAATCAGTGCGGTCAAGAAGCCTGCATAAGCCGAATCCCCGGCGCCAGTCGTTCCCACCACGTCTACCTGAAACGCAGGCGACCACAACTCCACCGCCCCCCACGCTGCCGCATCCAGCCTCAAGCGGGTGAGCGCCTCGAAACGGTTGGCGGGAGCCGTTTTCACATACATCCCCATCTCGCCCAGTTTAAAGCCCACAATCGCCGGCCCGTGCGCCAGCAGTTCATCCGCCAGCGCCGACAGATACGCCCGGTCAACATGGTCAGCCGCATCGGGCGACCAGCGATCAAAATCCGTCCGTCGCAGCATAAACAGAATTTCTTCGAGGCTGGGGATGAACACATCCACATAGGGCAGCGTTGCGCCGAGAATCGCCTGCCAGTCAGCGCGACCAACCGCAGCGTTCGGGTCGGGCATGGCGGTATCCAGCGAAGTGACCGCGCCGACGGTTTTTGCCTGCCGGAAGATGGCGCTCAACTGCTCACCCTGATTTTCAACCAAGCGCGGCAACAGCGGCGGATACCCCAGATGAAATATCCGGGTACGTGCCACCAGATCAAAATCCACATTGTCGGAGCCGAATGTCCGGTTCGTACCCGTGCAGTGCAAGAACGTCCGATCGGCCTGTTCCGGTGACAGCACAACCGTGCTGGAACTGGCTTCCCCGGCTAAAGGAGTCACAAATTCGGCAAGCTGTGAATCCCGATTGCTCAAGTAATTTAGAATCAGTTGACCGATCAAATCGCCGCCCACCGTCGCCAGCAACCGCACGTTCACACCCAGTCGGTGCAACGCCAGACCGGTATTGGATACCGCGCCGCCTGTCGAAACATGAATAGGTTCCGTCTCAACAAGGCGTCCCGGTGTGGACATCTCCTTCAGGCTCACATGCCCCATGCCGGGAATCAAATCGAGGCACAAATGCCCACTCACGACCACATCAAACAAATCAGCCATACCACAAATCCTTGCGGAGATACGAAAAATGATTTTGCACACAGGGGCGCTCTCGATGAACGCCCCTGCATTTTCCGATAAACGTGGACTACTGCGGCAGCACGAACACCGCCGCCGTGCGTCCCGGAATGGTAAATGTGCCGCTGCTGGCATCAAAGGCCGCGCCGCGCACCACCGCATCATACGAGTCCGCCAGCACCGGATGCAGCGCCAACCCCTGCCCGACCAGTTCCGCGTTGGTGAACGTCACCGCGTCAGTATTGGCGTTGAACAGCACCACGATCCGCGCATAGTTCGCGTCGAGATCAGTCAGATTGCCCGCATCATCGAGCGTCATCACGATCAGCCCCGGAATCTGCTCCGGGCCGACATTCTGGAACGTCAACCGATCCTGAATATCCTGCGCCGTCGGCAACCGGAACAGCGGCGAACCCTGCCGGATTTGCAGCATTTCGCGGAAGTTCATCCGTGCGCTTTCAATATCGGCAGGCGTAGGCATCAGCGCCGGATTCGCCAGCATCGGCTGGAGTTCTTGCCAGCGATCGCCATTCTTGTCCTGAATCGGCAGCCCCACCCCGAAGTTATTCGACTGGTAGGTAAAGTCCAGCCTATTGAACCAATCCCCCGAATTGTAGCTGTCCCGATCCATTGATTTCGAGCGCAGCAAATCATCACCTGCATGGAAGAACGGCACGCCCTGACTGAGCATGACGATGTTCAGCGCGAGGTTGTTCATCCGCACCAGTTCCGCCACTGTCGCGCCCGGAATCTGCTTGTAAACCGTGATGTCCCAGATCGTCTCATTGTCGTGCTTGGAGACATACACAATCTGTTCCTGCGGGTCGAGCGTGTAGCCCGTCGGCTGCTGATCGCCACTATACAGCACATCCGCGCCCGTGACGGTGTTCCCGTCCGCGCCGATGAACGAGTAGTCGCGCAGGCCGCCTGCCAGCCCGATGCGGATTTGATCGCTGAACAGCAGCAACCGCGCCGCCTGTTCTTCTGCCGTGCCGCCCGTCAGCCCATTTGGATTGACCGACAGCCCATTGGCGAAACCCTGATAAGCGCGATCACCGAACGGCGTACCGCCGCGCACGGCATCGCGCAGTCGGTCGTTAAACGTCCCGATGCCCACGCCGCCCATATTCAACTGGGTAGCATTCACGCCGCGTGCGTTGTCCTTCACCTCACCAAAGTTCCAGCCTTCGCCATACAGGTAGATCGCCTTGCCGTCCACGCCGTCCTTTTCCAGCGTGAGCGCATCCAGCGCCGCCCGCACATGCTCCATGTTCGACCGCATGTGATGTCCCATCAGGTCGAATCGGAAAGCGTCTATCTTGTAAGCCTTCGCCCATGTCACCAGCGAATCGATCATCAGCTTTTCCATCATGCGGTGTTCGGTCGCCGTATTCGCGCAGCAAGTGCTGGTTTCCACCGCGCCCTTGTTGTTCAGGCGGTGGTAGTACCCCGGCACAATCTGGTCGAGTACCGACTTCTCGCTCTCACCGCTGGCATTGGTGTGGTTATAGACCACATCCATCACCACCCGCAGACCAATCTTGTTGAGCGCCTCCACCATCTGGCGGAACTCCACAATGCGCGTCACGCCGTCCGGGTTGGTCGAATAGCTGCCTTCCGGCGTGGTGTAATGATAGGGATCGTAGCCCCAGTTGAAGCCGTCCGCATCGCGCACCGCATTCACCGCCGCCTGCTGTTCCTCCGAGTCCGACGGGAAGGTTGCCAGCACTGTCGGGTCAGGATTTTGCTGTTCAGCCTTCACCTCGTTAATCGTCGCCATATCGAACACCGGCAACAAATGCAGGTAAGTCAGGCCGGACTGTGCCAGCCCTGCCAGATGCTGCATCCCGTTACTTTCGGGAACCGTGAACGCCATAAACGTGCCGCGATATTCCTCTGGCACGCTGGCATCGTTCATGCTGAAATCGCGCACATGCAGTTCATAAATCACCGTATCTTCCGCCGCACTCACTGGCGGCTTCGCCAGATCGCTCCACCCTTCCGGCAGCAGGTCGGCATCTTCCAGCCGCACAATCTGGCTGCGCAGGCTGTTGGTGGACAGACTCAGCGAATACGGGTCAGTCACGCGGTTGGTCACAATCTCCTGAACCGAAGGCGCATACACCTTCACTTCGTACAGGTAGAACTTGCGCGACCACGACGCATCCCCTTCCACGCTCCACACGCCCGTCTGACGATCCAGAGTCATCGAGATGCGCTTCGCTTTGGTATCAGGTTGCGAGTCATCGAACAGCATCAAGCGCACACGTTGCGCGGTAGGTGCCCACACCCGCAGGGTCGGCACATCACCAACATAGGTCACGCCCAGTTCGCCGTCATACACAAACAGATCATCCAGCACACCGGGGATTTGCAGCCCCGTACCATCAATCGCGTGGTCATCTGGGCCGAACGCAGCCACACCAATCTGACTGCGGACGATCCCGCGCGCGATCTCCTGTGCGGATTCGGGTAGCTTCAGCGCGGCATAACCCGCCAACTGTGGGAAACGTTCCAGAATATCCGCGCTCAGTCCAGCCGGGTCGAGCGTCAAATCTACTGCCGTCCCACCGCTGAATCCGGTTGGGCCGCCCTTCATTCCGCCTTCCACCGAATAGAACAGCTTGAAGGTCGTGCCTTCTGCCACATCGCCCACATCCCACGCAATCGTATCGCGGGATACCCATTGTGCTTTCTGCTTGCTCAAATCCGGCGTGGCCGCCTTGCTCATACCCGGCATTGTTCCCGTTCCCACCAGCAGCACATTAGTCGCCGCGTTGTAGACGAACGCCACCGGAGTCCCTTCAGCAGGCACGTTGAACGGGATGTTTGCCCCGCCGGCCACCGCGTCCGCCCCGTAATTGACATCCCAACTCTCATTCAACGCCACCTTCACTTCATAATCGCCCGCCGGAATCGCGTCCGTCGTAAAGACGTACACGCCATCGCCATCCGGGTCTTGCAACCAGCTGCGCAAACAGTCCGGTTGCCAGTCCCCGGAGCAGCCCAGTTCGCTCTGGAAACTACCCGGTGCGACGGCGATCACATCGCCCACGCTATCCGCTACCCAGTGCGAAACCGCGTCATAGTAGAACTTCACACTGCTATCCGCGCCCAACTTCAACGGAATATTCGGCCCGCCCGCGTCAGCGTTGCCGCCATAGTTCACATCCCACGTCCCGTTGAGCGCCACTTTGTACTCATAATCGCCCGCAGGCAGATCAAACGTCCCCTGCCACACGCCGTCCGCTTCATCGAAGGTCAGACCGGAATTGTCGCAAGCGGGATTCCAGTTGCCCTTATCGCCCTGATCGGCGGGGCAGCCCAGTGCCGTTTGAATCGTGCCGGGGATGACCACCTTATCCGGTTGCGCCACATCCTTCGGCGGCACGACAATCGGCACAGCAGCCGCCGCCCCGCCCACAGGCGCTGGCCCGCCGATCACATTCGGATCAATCGCTATCGTCACAACCTTCGACGCCGAGTCGAAGTTGAACGTCACCTGTGCATAATCCACCGTGACTTCAAACGGAATATTCGCGCCGCCGCTGACTCCATCCGCGCCGTAGTTTTCCGTCCACGCTAGGTCAATCGCAACTTTGGCTTCATACGCGCCCGCCGGAATCGCGCCGGTCACATACGTGTAAATGCCGTCCCCATCCGGGTCAGTCATCAGCGTGAGGGTGCAGTCCGGCGCCCAATCGCCATCCACACCCAGATCAGGGTCGCAGCCCACTTCGCTGTTATAGCTGCCCGGCACCGTGACCGTCATACCCGCCACCGCCACCGGAACAGCCGTCGGCGCGACAATTGGCGCGGCTTCCACCGCCGGATCGCTCACCTTCACATTGATGAACTTGCGACCGGAGGCAAACCCCACCGTCGTCTTGAATCCGTCCTGCGTCACTTCAAACGCGACCGGATCGCCATTCAGCGCCCCTCGCGCCCCGTAGGTTTCATCAGGATTCTGGTTCACCGCCACGCGCAGGTTATAGCTCCCCACCGGAATCGCGGTAGTCGAGAAGTTGTAAACGCCGTTGCCGTCCGGGTCTTGCAACCACGCCCGCAGACAGTCCGGTTGATCGTTCGCCGAACAGCCCAACGCCGTCTGGAAGTCGCCCATCGCCACCAGAATCAACGAACTCACGTTATCGGTGACCCAGTGCGTTTTGTGATCGTAATAGAACTGAACGGTGGTATCCTGATCCAACACCAGCGGGATATTCGCGCCACCAGTTTCCGCGCCCGCCCCGTAATTCTCGTCCCAGCCGCCATTCAACGCGGCCTTATATTCATAGCTACCCGCCGGAAGGCTGAACTCGCCAACCCACACATCATCTTCAGCATCATAGGTCAATCCGGTGGTCGTACATTCCGGTTGCCAATCGCCGGGGCAGCCCAGCACGGATTGAATCGTTCCGGCCACCGTCACCGAAGCCGGCGGCGTGCCCTGATCCTGTGCAACCAGCGGCATCCCCACCAGTATTCCAACGAGGAAAAGCAGGCATAATCCTGCTAGAATCCAGCGACGAGTCATAAGAAACTCCTTGCAAAAGCTATACTTCCTGAAAAGAGATCAACAAAGCGACTCTGCTATGTATTGTATCCCAATGACACCAAAACCGAACCCGACCTGAAGCATACTGTAGCATTGAGTCGCATTGATATAGAGAGGCGTCCTTGAAACATTTAGTTCATTTCAACACCAACCACTGGTACTATCTCGCTCTGGGAGGGCTGTGCATCCTGCTGCCCTTTCTCGCAAGCCGCATGGAAAAACCCGCACCGCTTATCCCCACGCTGCCTGCCGATTTCCCCGCAGCCTTTACCCAGTATGCCACTGTACAGCGCCCGGACGGAACCTTGCGCGATCTGTACATCAACACCCCGGCATTAGCGGCTTACGGCGGCGGCTACGACTTACCGGATGGCAGCATCTTGGTCATCACCGGCTGCACCGCGCAGCAAGATTCCGCCGGAAAATGGATCACGGATCAGAACGGGCGCTATACCTGCGCCACAGCATTCGACAGTCTGCACCTACGCGCCAAGCGGCGGGACTGGCCGGATAGCGCCTTTCCCGGTGACGACCGCAACGGCGATTGGAACTACGGCTCGTTCACGCCCTCCGGCGCAGCGTTCGCAGAACCGATTACGCCCTGCTTCCAGTGTCACAACACCGCCGAACAGCCGGATTTTACCTACACCTTCCGGTTGCTGGCGGAATACTGGCGCACGCAACAGGTAATCTATTCGTTCTGTGACCAGACCGGACGCACCCCCTGTTAGGCGGTGTTCACAGCGTAAAATGCCGCTTGAGAATCAACCCGTCCGCATCATAAAAGCCTTCGCCGTCCGCCTGAAGTAACCCTTTACGGGAAGTGAATAGCCACTCCCACAGCACATCAATCCGGCTTAACACCGGTTCAGCATCTTCGCCTTCCCACTGGGCTTCCACCGCCACAATGGTTTGCGTCGTTTGCAGCACTTCGCGCACACGATTCTCAGCAGGCGAATTGCCATCCCCCACCAGATCACGAAATTCAGCCAGATCGTCCTGAAAAATGTCGTCATCCTGTCCGTTGATTTCGACCAGTGCCAGCCGCTGCTCCCCATACGACAGCACCGCCAGTTCACGCAGTTCGTCTATCTCCAGCCGGTACTGCGGGTCGAGCTTACGCAGGGCGGTCTGAACCGATAAGAAATCCAACCCCTGTGCATCAGCTGCGAAAAAGCGAAAGAAATAACCCACAAACCGCCCCTTTCAACGCACAACAAAATCCTCATCCACCTTCAGGGAGCGCACAAACAGCGCGATCAACTGCGCCGCCTGCTCCACATCGCTCATGGCAACCATTTCATTCGGGGAGTGCATGTAGCGGTTGGGGATCGAAACTACGCCGCAGGCCACGCCCGAACGCGACAGATGAATCGCGTCCGCATCCGTACCGGAAGAATCGGTATTGATCTTCACCGTGTACGAAATCCCCGCCTGCTCTGCCAAGTCCATCAACCGCTGTGTCACCAACGGGTGATTGACCGAACCTACCGCCAGCGCCGGCCCACCGCCCAATCGTGCCTCGCCGCGCAGCTTCTTATCCGCCGTCGGATAATCCGTCGCGTGGGTCACATCCACCACAATCGCCACCTGCGGCTGAAAATCATACGCGGCGGTATATGCGCCTGCGAACGTGATTTCTTCCTGAATGGTCGCCACAGCCGCCACCGGAACCGCCGGACGTTCCGCTGCCAGCAGGCGCAGCGCCTCCAGCACCGTATACGCGCCAATCCGGTTGTCCAGACTGCGAGACACCACCCGCCCGTTCGGGAGTTCATAAGTCGTGCTGTCAATCACGCCATACGTCCCCACCCGCACCAGCGTTTGCGCTTCTTCCTTCGACCGCACACCGATGTCAATCCACATATTTTCGATCTTCGGTTGCGGTTCATCCGGTTTCATCAGATGAATCGGCTTCTTGCCGATGCACCCCAGCACATCGCCCTGCTTGCCCAGCAACCGGATGCGCTGCCCGATCAGCACCGTCGGGTCCCATCCGCCCACGCCCGCGAACGACAGGAATCCCTCGTCATCAATATGCGTAATCAGCAGGCCAATCTCGTCAATATGCCCCGCCAGCAGCACTCGCGGCCCGCTGGAAGCCTCCAGCAGCGCGTAACTGTTGCCGCGCACATCGCCCCACACGCGATCCGCAAACGATTCGGTTTCGCCGCGCCACAGGCGGGCAGGTGCGATTTCATTGCCGGAAGGCCCCGGCGCATTCAGCAGTTGTTTAAGAAATGGCATACTCATAGCCCGATAGTCTCCTTGTGTGAAAACCGCCCCTCCGAGATGGAGAGGCGGTTGCCTGAACGAACAATAAACCCGCGTTGCAATCCGTTTTACCGGACGGGCAAGCTATCCACCGACCCGCGCAATCCCACCGGCAGCGAGGGAATCCAGCCGACCACACCATTATAAATGACCTGCAACCAGAAAGTCTGCTTCTCTTGCACGCTCCGCCCAATCACGATCAATTCCGTATTCGCTGGAATAACCGCGATGGAAGGCATACGCGGGCTGGGGCGCCGCCGCAGATCAATGATCGCATCTGTCACCACACGCACACCAATATCCGGTGCGCCGTCAATCTGGTCAAACACGCTCCCTGCCGCAACAATCGCGCTGACCGTCCCCCCCACGTCTAAGAAGCGACCGGACACCCAGCCCTGCCGCCCGTTGACCTCGATCAGATACCACGTATACATCCCCTCGTCGCTGTTCATGCCAACGATCGAGTAGGGCGCCCCCGGACGCAGCACCCCGATTAACGATGCGCCCAAGTACGGCCCGGTGCGAATCGCCAGACCATTCACGCCCTGAACCGTTCCGGTGGCCGGCACGATGATCGTTGCCGTTGGCGCAGGCGGCGGGGTGGGCGACGCCACAAAACCAATCGGCGTGGCTGTCACCACCACCGTCGCACTCCCCGTACAGGCTAGGCTATAAGTGACCGTCGCCTGTGAAGGCACGTTGGTAGTAACGGTCAGCAGCGCCGTCCGCAATCCGACAGAAGTCGGAATACAGGTGATGGTGATCGAACGCGCCGTGCCACCATCCGCAATGCTGAAAGGCGGCGCACCCGCGGTAATCGCAAACTCTGCTGATCCCGAAATCGTCGCCGAATTGATGTTCAGCGCCGCCCCGCCTGTCTCAAAAATGGTCAGGTTGTTGGAGATGGCGGTGCCAATCAGCACCGTCCCGATGTCCAGCGTAGAACTAGGCGCAGGAGTTGAGCCATAAGCCGCGCTCCCCGTAGCCACATCGCAACGCACCGTGTAGTTGGCGGGGGTTCCCGTTGCCGTGTGCGTCACCACCAGACTAGCGGTGAAACTGCCGATGGCGTTGGCCGCACACTGAATGGTAATGTTGGTGGATTGTCCAGAAGGTATATTCACCGTTGGCGACGACACCAACGAAAGCTGCGTACTGGCACTCAGCACCACATTGGTAATATCCAGCGCACCCGTTCCAGTGTTCGTCACCTGGATCGTCCCGCTGGCGCCTGTCCCCAGCGGCGTTGTGATCGTCACCGTCGAACCCGGCACAGGATTCGAGGTATACACCGGCGTCGGCGGTGCGGCAGTCACATTACAAGTCACGTTGTAGGTCGCGGGACTACCTGCTGCATTGTGGTTCACCGTCAACGTCCCGCCGAACGTCCCTACCGATGCCGAACTGCACTGCACCGGAACATTGACTGATGCGCCGCCATCTGCGATGGTAAAACTCGATGTCGCCACCGACAGCGCCGGCCCGCCCGTCACGCTATAGCCGGAAATGGTCAGATCAGCATTCCCCGCTTCGCTCACGACCAGATTGGTCGTTCCTGCTGCTGCGGTGGTCGTGTTGATGGTAATAGTACCAGCCACCGCTGGCACAGAACCATAAATCGGGGCGGTGGCATTCACCGTACACGACACCGGATAGGTCGCCGCAGCACCAGCGTTGTGGTTCACCGTCAACGTCCCGGAGTATGTTCCCGCCGTTGCCGCGTTACAGGTGATCGTCAAATCCACACTCACGCCACCGTTAGCAATGCTAAAACTCGCCCCCGCCACGCTGCTCACGCTCAATTCTGGCCCGCCCGTAATGCTGTAACTGGTGATATTCAGCGCGGCGGTTCCCGTCTCACTGATCGTCACAGTCGCGGTACTCGCCACATTCGGAATGGTCGCTGGCACCGTAATAGATGACCCCGCCACAGGCGACGAATTGTATCCGGCAGTCGCCACCGTACACGACACCGCGTAGGTCGCGGCAGTACCGGCGTTATGGTTTACCGTCAATGTCCCCGTATACGTCCCGTCCGCCACCGCATCACACGTAATCGTCAAATCCACACTCGCGCCGCCATCGGCAATGCTGAAACTCGCCCCTGCCAAACTGCTCACGCTCAGTTCCGGCCCACCCGTAATGCTGTAGCTGGTGATATCCAGTTGGGCATTTCCCGACTCGCTGATCGTCACCGTAGACGTACTCGGCGTATTGATCGGCGTCGTCGGCACTGTGATCGGTGTCCCCGCCGCGGGCGACGAACTGTACCCCGGCGCATTCACCGTACACGACACATCATAAACCGCCGGACTGCCGGATGCGTTGTGATTCACCGTCAGTTGCCCGGTGTACGTCCCTCCTGCCGCCGCGTTGCAGGTGATCGTCAAATCCACACTCGCACCGCCATCCGCGATGCTAAAACTCGCCCCCGACAGACTGTTCACACTCAGTTCTGCATCACCCGTGATGCCGTAGCTAGTGATATCCAGTTGGGCATTTCCCGACTCGCTGATCGTCACCGTAGACGTACTCGCCACGCTAGGGGTTGTCGCAGGCACAGTGATAGACGCAGGCGAACCGCTTGTCCCCGCCGCTGGTGACGAACTATACACCGGACTCGCCACAGTACACGACACCGCGTAGGTCGCCGCAGCGCCAGCGTTATGATTGACTGTCAGCGTTCCCGTATACGTCCCGTCTGTCGCCGCGTTGCAGGTGATCGTCAAATCCACACTCGCGCCGCCATCCGCGATGCTGAAACTCGCCCCCGCCAAACTGCTCACGCTCAGTTCCGGCCCGCCCGTGATGCTGTAGCCCGTGATATTCAGCGCAACATTCCCCGACTCGCTGATCGTCACCGTAGACGTACTCGCTGTATTGATCGGCGTCGTCGGCACCGTGATCGGCGTCCCGTCCGCAGGTGACGAACTGTACCCCGGCGACCCTACCGCGCACGATACCGCATAAGTCGCATCAGCACCGGCGTTGTGGCTCACGGTCAACGTTCCCGTGTACGTTCCAGCACTTGCCGCGTTACAGGTGATCGTCAAATCCACACTCGCGCCGCCATCGGCGATGCTGAATGGGGCTGCCGTTCCACTCACGCTCAATTCCGGCCCGCCCGTAATGCTGTAGCCAGTGATGTCCAGTTGAGCATCCCCCGACTCGCTAATCGTCACCGTAGACGTACTCGCTGTATTGATCGGCGTGGTCGGCACCGTGATCGGCGTCCCGTCCGCAGGTGACGAACTGTACCCCGGTGCCGTCACCGTACACGACACATCGTAAACCGCCGGGCTGCCGACTGCGTCATGGTTCACCGTCAGCGTACCCGTATGCGTTCCAGCAGTAGCCCCGCTACACGTCACCGTCAAATCCACACTCGCGCCACCATCTAGGATGCTGAAACTCGCCCCCGACAGACTGCTCACGCTCAATTCTGTATCGCCCGTGAGGCTGTAACTGGTGATGCTCAACGTTGCGTTACCCGTCTCGCTGATCGGCAGATCAAATGTACTCGGCGTGCCAACGAGGGTCGCCGGCACAGTGATGGAACCGGGCAAAAGGGTCGTCCCCGCTGCGGGCACCGAACTGTACCCCGGCCCATCGTTGTCCGTCACATTCGCCGCCACATCCCCGATGGTCACACCCGTATAGTCCGCACCGGAGGCCGTCACCGCATGGGTAATGGTACAGGTATGCGCCCCTTCCACCACCGCATCATCCACCGCCGTGACCGTGATCGTCTGCGCGGTGCGGTTTCCCGCTAGGAAAGTGATGCTAGTCGAACTGACATTACACTGCGTATCGGGCGTGATGCTGATCGTCAGATCCGCCACAGGCAGGGTGTCCGGCTGAATGGTGTAGCTACCGGTAGCCCCGCCCTCGGTAATATTCACAGCGGTATTGCCCAGTGTCACCCCCACCACATCCACGTTGGTGATGGTTGCTGTCACGTCCGACAGCGTGAACGCCTTATAGATCGCATCAACAGTAGTGATGGCATTCAC